>CAMPGW010000063.1 GCA_946885735.1 uncultured Gammaproteobacteria bacterium | reverse complement strand
GGTCGGGGTGCTCGGGATGTTCGGGGTGGTCGGGCCGATTGGGGAGCATAAGAATTCCTTAGGTTGGGTTGAGTGATGCAGGGAATCACTTCTTGCTGGCTTGCGCTCAGCGGCCGGGACTGGGCGCCTGGTGCCCAGGAGCCGATGGCAACAGCTACTTTTCTCGCCGTACGCCCTTGAAGGGCGCGCCGCCTAGCTTCTGGTCCATGAAGCGGCCGGTGCCGGTATCGCGCTTGGTGAAGTTGCCGTTAGGAGCCTTGAACTGAGAGCGGTCCCGAACGGCGCCATTACGATGGCCATCGCCGCGAGGAGGGTTTGTAGCCATCTCTCAGCCCTCCTCGTCAGCGAGGGGGGCATAGGCCTTCACGGCCTTCACGCCATTTTGGGCCGACTGACGGGTGGTATATCCCTCGGAGTGACAGAGGGTCTCCCCATTAGGCGCCTTGAGGCGGAAATACCACTGACGGTCGACCCCCTGGAAGATCGTGAACTTGCCCTTGGAGCGGTTCATCAAGCTGCTGAGACTGTTCAACGCTAGATCCTCGGCCGGGAGGCTCGCCCGGCGCGCCGTCTGGAACAGCCCAGACAGTGGCGTTAGATTGAGGCATACGAAAACGATTTGCAAGGATTGATCTTACGGCCCTCACGAGTCATAGTGGGCGACCTTCCTGAGACGACGATATGGCCCAGCCTCCTGCCTCCTTCGCCGCTCGCCTAAAACAGCTTCGAATAAAGAGCGGCGAGTCGCTACAAACGGCTTCGGATGCCGTCGGCATCAGCAAGCCGCACTTTTGGGAGCTCGAGAAGGGATCCAGCAAGAATCCAAGCGCCGATCTACTGCAAAGGCTGGCCAAGCACTACAAAGTGACGGTGGCCTACCTTGTTGGCGAAGAGACAGAGGACGCCGGCGAGTTAGGGGCCTTGTTCCGAGACGTGCGTGGCTTGGACAAAGGTGAGCTTGCCAATCTTCGCGCCTTGGTTGATTCGATGAAAAAGCAAAAGCAATAAGCCCATGGTGCTCGATCGAATGGAGCTTGCAGACATCGGCAGCCCGCGCAAGATGGCTGCGGGTGTGCTCGGCTTGCTTCCTAGCGTTGTGTTTCCCTTGCCTGTTGAGGAAGTTGCACTGGCATTGGAAATCAAGCAAATCGTTGATTTCGAAACTCAAGCCTTCGAAGGTGCATTGCTCGCGGACGAGGCCAAATCGAACTGCGCTATCCTCGTTCGTGCGGGCTCGCGTCCTGAAAGAAGGCGGTTCACGGTAGGCCATGAGCTTGGCCACTACCTCCTACCCCTACATATTCCGACGGGCGACGGGTTTAAATGCACACCCGCTGATTTCAACCAGGAAGAATCGTCCGCCGCGCGGGGCAAGCTCGCTTGGGAAGCTGAAGCAAATAGCTTCGCCGCCGAGCTGCTGATGCCCCCGAAAGAGTTTAAACAACGGCTACGCTCTGCGCGCGGGGTATCAGTAGAGGCGCTGGTGTCTTTGTGCAACGACTTCGGCGTCAGTAGAACTGCTGGTGGGCGCCGAATGACACAACTTGCTGATGACGCTTGTGCGTTGGTCGTATCCAAGGAAGGCGTCATCAAGCAAATCTACCGGCACACCGATTTTCCGTTCATCGGTTTGAAGATCGGCATGAGCGTTCCGCGCGACGCGTTGGTTCGATCGTTTCGCGAGCCGACGGGCTCGATTTCCAATATCGACGATACCGATCCTGCTGCATGGCAGGTCAGGGAACTGCGCGGCTTGGAACTCTACGAGCAGGTGCTGGCCCAGGGAGACGGGTGGGGCATATCCTTGCTGACCGCTGAGGTCGACGAGGAAGACGACGAAGAGTAGCGTTCGTCTGAACGGTGCGATCCGAACCCCAAAAAGACAATGGGCCACCGAAGTGGCCCATTGCTCTTTTGCGTCTTGACCGTCGGGGCCCGTCCTAGGAGAGGCTGATCTGACATACTGCTTCAAGCGCCTACGCGGCCATTATACAGGGAAGGAGGAGCCGTGCAAGAGGGGGACTTTGCGGCCGCTACAGCGGCCCTGTCGACGGCCAGGCTGTCAAACTACCGGACGTTCTTCTCGGCAGCGAGTGAGGCGGAGGTCGTGGGGCTGTATAAATGGAATGAGGCGGTATCCATCCAGCTATTCAGAATCCTAAGCCTGGCCGAAATAGCCGTCCGCAACCGCTTTCACAGCGTATTGAGTGACCATTACGGTGCCGTCGGATATCCACAATCAAAGGATTGGTATCAGTTCCTGGTTCTCGGAAATAACTCTAAACGTTCACTAGAGAAAGTCCTACTAGTGCGGAGGCACCGCACGTTTGTCCCCCGAACCCCGCCTCCAACGCCCGACGACGTGATCTCAAAACTCACGTTTGGCTTCTGGCCCCATCTCCTCGACGTCGGCCAAGACACCTATGGGAAAAGAGTCAATTGGGCGACGCTGCTTCCGCTCATTCTAAGTGGTCATCGACAACGAGGTGACCTAACCTATTGGAGACAGCAAGCGCATCGCGATGCCATCTTTGTCCGGCTCGACCTTTGCAATGGGCTTCGAAATCGTATCGCGCATCACGAGCCGATCTGGAAGGCCGGACCTCTCCTGGAAGAAAAGCGCAACCGGCAAAACGCTGGCGCGATACAGCAGGTCGCGGCCGCACCGACAAATGTTGACGAAGCCTTAACTCGTCTGCGTCTCTATTACTTGCGCATCCAAGAGTTAATCGGCTGGATGTGCCCGGCACTGCTAAAAATGCATTTGGCCAGTGAAACACATATCCAAACTGAGGCGCTGCTTACTCACGCAGCGATCGCACACCACAAGAAGGTTGGTCGCGCAAATGTGCTTTGCTTGGGACAGCAACGAACGCTTCGTGCGTTCAAGAAAAAACTCAAATATCTGTCCAAGAAAGGCGCGCCGGTCAGGCTCTACCGTGGCTCAAAAGAGCTTGCGGAAAATTATTCCATGGGGCAATGGATCACTTTGCCCTATTAGGGCGTCCTCGCGGTCTATCGTCTGCCAGTCCGGGGAACTGCGGGCAGCGGAGGCAATGGCTGCACCCAGGCGACGTCCCAGCGGGAAAGGATGCGGCGGTGCCATTCCAAGGCTTCCTGTCAGGGCACATCAGCCCACCATCTGGCTCGCCGAAAAGGTTCTAGTAGGGCTGAGCAATGGGTGCCGGATCGTTGAGCAGCGAAATTTGGCCAGCAGCGCCAAATGCGCCCGGTGGTCGGGAAGGGTGGGGAGGGAACTTCTTCTTTCACGGATGCGGCTTGCGCAGAGACGACAGCGTCGCTTCCTGCCATCCGTTTGAGCCATCCCAGCACGGCGCTGCCTTCCCTTCTGCGTGGGCTACCGTAGCGGGGCAGCCACCCTGCGCGGTGCAATTCCCATGTGGAAAGGATCTGGCCCAAGAGTGATCTTGTGTCCCGCCGGTGTAGCTCCGGCAGTCAAGAGCGTGGGAAACTCGTTAAAAATGCGGCAAAAACGGCGATAGAAAGTGACCACCGAAATCATGGCGCATGAAGGGAGTGTGGTGCGGCGCGGACGCGTCCGCCGGGGGCGACGACATGGCGGGATTGTAACCGCCGCCGGGCCGCCTCAATCGCAGGTTGCGCCGTCCCCCTGCGGACGGCATTGCGAGGGGAAGCCGTGCCTGTGCCAGTAGGCCAGGATGCCGGAGCGCCTGAGGTAGGCGTCAAACGCCGGATCGCGGCGAATGCGCCCCAGGTCGTGCGTCCACATCAGCAGGTCCCAGCTCGAATAAGCACGGCGGCGCGTCGTGTCCAGGCCGTCCACCAGCAGGGCCGGGGGATGCTCCGGGTCGAACACGCGCAAGAAATTCATCAACCCCGTCCTGCGCTCGGAGTCTTCGAACTCCTTGCGGGCGTCGGGCCAGCGCGACGGATCGCGCAACGCCGCCACCGCGGCGACGTAGGACGGCTTGAACTCGTGCACGTAGGCATCGCCACGCGTGTTGTTCTGCTCCATCGTGTCGGCCAAGGCCGCGGCCTGGTCGAGGTCGCCGCGCCAGATCGCGTTGAAGATCAGTGCGTATGGCCCATGGGTGGCGGACGTCCGCGGCAGCGTGCGATAGGCCTCGTCGTGCTTGCCACGGGTGTCGAGGATGCGTGCCAGCACGAAGCGCCAGGACGGATTCAAGGGGTCGGATCGCAGGACCTCGCGCATCGACGCCTCGGCGCGATCCAGGTAGCCGAGATTGGCCCACAACATGGCGTAGCGGGCACGTGGCCCGGATTCGTTCGGGCCGTAGCGGTCGGCCAGTTCCAGCAGGCGGAAGCAATCCTCCCAGCGCGCCTCGCGGTAGGCGGCCGAGGCCTGCACGCGCAGCGCATCGGGCAGGGTGGGGTCGGCTTCCAGCGCCACTGCCGCTTCCTTCGCGGCTTCCGCTCTGAGCACTTGCGCCAGGGGCGGACTGAACGACGCCCGCGCGTCGAGGGCGCTGGCGAGGGTGGCACGCACGCGCGCGTCCTCCGGCCGCTCGCGCAATAGCGCGCGCAGCTCCATCTCGATGGACTCGATCGGCACGCGACGGCGGGCGTCGGGCGAGACCAATGCCGAGCGCATGGCATAGAAGCGGCGCAGGAATTCGGCGTCGCCTCCGCGGGGCGTCTGTGCGACCAGGCCGAGTTCCAGCGTCAGGGCCTTGGCCACCGCCCGCGCCACGTCCTGCTGCAAGGCCAGCACGTCTGCGGCCTCACGGTCGTAGTCCTGCGCCCAGATCGCCACGCCGTCGCGCACGTCGAGCAGGCGCAGGTGCATGCGCAACTGCTCGCCTGACTGGCTGAGGCTGCCTTCCAGCGCGTGCGTCACCTTCAGGTCGCGCACGATCCTGTTCAAGTCGCGGGGTCCCGCGGTGGCCAGGCCGGTGGATTCGCGCGCGATGACCCGCAGGCCACGGATGCGCGCCAGCTCGGTGATCAGTTCGTCGCCCAGGCCGGCGGCAATGTCGCGGGTGGACCGCAGGTTGCCGATCGGCTGGAGTGGGAGGACGATCAGGCGCGGCGCGGCGGCAGGGGAGGCGTTCGCGACGGCTGAAAAGGCTGCGGCGTCGGTCGCGTTGGCCCGGTGAACCTGCCACCACCAGCCGCCACCGAGCCCCGCCAGCACGAGCAGGCCCAAGCCGACATGCAGGTGCCAGCGCCGCCGGACGGGCCGCAGCGCCGAAACGGCCGGCGCGGGCATTGCCGCCGGCGCGGCAGGTGGCGCGGGCATCGCCGCCGGCGCCTCCGGCAGGTCGAAGCGGTAGCCGACGCCGTGCAGGGTATGCAGCAGGCAGGGGCGTTGGGCGTCCTCGCCCAGGGCGTGACGCAGCAGCGTCATCACCCGGTTGAGAACCCCCGGCGTGACGTGGCGGTGGCCCCAGACCGAGTCCAGGATCTCGTCGCGGGTGAAAGCCCGGCCGGGCGCGGAAGCCAGCAGCACCAGCACCTCGAAGGCCTTCGGCTCCAGCGCGACCGGGTCGCCGTCGTGCAGCAGCCGTCGCCCCAGGAGGTCGAGCCGGAAGCGTCCGAAAGTGATCTGAGCATTCACCCCAAGCATTCCCCAAGCCATCCAACCCGGTCCTGCGCAAGGCCCAACGCGGCCCTCAAGCGGATCCGGCGGTCAGGCGCGAACCTGCAGTCGCGGAATCGCCCGCGCTGAAGCAGGTCCTCCAATGAATACGCAGATTGGTCGTTGCAGCGTCCTTTTCCTGATCCTGGCGGCCTTCGCCCCGACCGCCCAGGCCGACCTGCTGGTGCGCGTGGACTGTGCCCGCCGCGTACTGCCCGGGCAGGCCGCGGTCGCGGCGGCGCTGGGAATCCACAACCTGGACCAGGCCTACCAAGCGCGGATCAAGTTGATGAGCGAGGTCAACCGCGCCTGTCATCGCGCCGCAGGCGGGCAGGTCAACCTGGTGCTGCAGGCGCCCCACGATCCCAGGCCGAGCCCGCGGCGAGTCGCGGCGGTCCGCTGAGCCCGGCGGGAACGCAAAGGCCGGCGCGAAGGCCGGCATTTGCACCGCGTAGTCCCGGAAGGGCTCAGTTCTGGACGTTGAGCTCGGTTCGGCGGTTGCGCGCGCGGCCCTCGGGGTTGTCGCTGCCGTCCTCGTTGGTGTTCGGCGCGATCGGGCGGGTCTCGCCGTAGCCGGTGGGGCCGCTGATGCGGCTGGCGTCCACCCCGTGCGAGGTCAGGTAGTCGTAGACGGCGCGCGCGCGGCGGTCCGACAGGTCCTGGTTGTACTCGTTGGTGCCGACCGCGTCGGTATGGCCGGCGACCTCGACCCGCAGCTCAGGATGCGCGTTGAGGATGGTGGCGGCTTCATCGAGGGTCGCAACGGCATCGTCGCGCAAGGTCGACTTGTCGAAGTCGAAGTTCACCCCGCGCAGGTCGATCGTCAGCGGCACCGGGCAGCCGTCCGGCCCGATGGCCTGGCCCGCCTGCGAGCCTGGGCAGCGGTCGTCGCAGTCGCGCACGCCGTCGCCGTCGCTGTCGGCGTTGCCGCCACAGACCTGGGCGGGGATGGTCTCCGGGACACGGACAGTGGTGCTGGCGCAGCCGCTGGCCAGCGCGCACAGCAGGACCAGGCCGAAGCTGGCGGTGGTCGGGCGGAGGAAGGCGCTCATGGGGACCCCTTATGGATGGTGCGCGGTGGCGTGTGTTTGGAAAAGGTTAACGGGACAAGGAGTTAACACGCTCCAACCGCCGCTGGCAAGCCATCCGGCTGAACACGGCACCTCGCCAGGGCCGTTTCCACCGGCCGGCCGCTCGCATACGCTACGCGCATGGACCTGATCACCGCCGCCGCGGGCACCGAGATGGACGACACCTTCCTCCATGGCCTGGCCGAACAGGTCGGGGACCGCCTGCGTCGCAACCGCCACATGGTTTGCACGGCGGAAAGCTGCACGGGCGGCTGGATCGCCAAGATGATCACCGACATCCCCGGCTGCTCGGAGTGGTTCGACTGCGGCCTGGCCGCCTACAGCTACGAGGCCAAGCAGGCGCTGCTGGGGGTGCGACCGGAAACGCTGACGCAGTACGGCGCCGTGAGCCGGGAAACCGTCCTAGAGATGGTCTCGGGGGCGCTGATCACTTCAGGCGCAACCCTGGCGGTTGCCGTCACCGGCATCGCTGGCCCCACTGGAGGTACCGCGGACAAGCCGGTGGGCACGGTGTGGGTGGCCTGGAAACGCCGCGGGCGCTACCCGACCGCCGAGGTCTGCCACTTCGAGGGCGACCGCGAGGCGATCCGCCGGCAGACCGTCGCCCGCGCCCTGCACGGGCTGCTGGCGCTCTCGGACTGATCCGGGGCTTGCGGGGTCGGTTCGTTAGTAGTAATACTAACGGCCATGGACACCGACCTCTCCGAAACCCAGCAAGCCATCCTGGCGATGATCGCCGACCGCGTGGAGTGCGAGGGCGTACCGCCCTCGCAGGCCGAGATCGCCCGCGCCTTCGGTTTCAGCGGGGTCCGGGCCGCCCAGTACCACCTGGAGGTGCTGGAACAGGCCGGGCACATCAAGCGCATTCCCGGCCAGGCGCGGGGCATTCGCCTGTGCCGTGCGCACGATGGCGAAGGGGACGCGAGTCCCCGGCGCGAGGGCGCCTCCCGGGCAGCCAACGACGAAGTGCTGCGGCTTCCGGTGCTTGGCCGCGTGGCCGCGGGCACGCCCATCGGCGCGGACATCGGCTCCGACGAGATGGTGCTGCTCGATCGCAGTTTCTTCTTCCCGGCGCCGGACTACCTGCTGAAGGTGCGCGGCGATTCGATGCGCGACGACGGCATCCTCGACGGCGACCTGATCGGAGTGCATCGCACCAGCACGGCCAGCAGCGGCCAGATCGTGGTGGCTCGCATCGATGACGAGATCACCGTGAAGCTGCTCAAGATCGGCAAGGATTCGATCCGGCTCTTGCCGCGCAATCCGGATTACCAGCCCATCGAGGTCCGCCCGGACCAGGACTTCGCCATCGAAGGCCTGTATTGCGGACTGGTGAGGCCGAGCCGATGAGCATTTTCGCCGGCGTGCGGAAGTGGTTTTCCTACCTGTCGGGCCGATTGCCCCTGCTGCCGGCGCAGCTCGCCCGGGCGCAGATTGACGTTGCGGCCGGACCCGTCTCGGTCCGTGCGACGTCCGCCCCGCACAGTCGCCGCCAACGCTGACCCCTATGAAACCCCCGAAGGAAACCAACATGGACGAGAACAAGAAGCGCGCCCTCACCGCCGCCCTGGCGCAGATCGACAAGCAGTTCGGCAAGGGCACCGTGATGCTGATGGGCGACAAGTCGGTCGAGGCCCACGAGGTCATCGGCACCGGTTCGCTGGCCCTGGACATGGCGCTGGGCATCGGCGGCCTGCCCAAGGGCCGCGTCATCGAGATCTACGGTCCGGAATCCTCGGGCAAGACCACCCTGACACTGCAGGTCATCGCCGAGTGTCAGCGCGCCGGCGGCACCGCCGCCTTCGTGGACGCCGAGCACGCGCTCGACCCCAATTACGCGCAGAAGTTGGGCGTCAACCTCGACGACCTGCTGATCTCCCAGCCCGACACCGGCGAGCAGGCGCTGGAGATCGTGGACATGCTGGTGCGTTCGAACGCGGTGGACGTGGTCGTCGTCGACTCGGTCGCCGCCCTGACGCCGCGCGCCGAGATCGAGGGCGAGATGGGCGAGATGCAGGTCGGCCTGCAGGCCCGGCTGATGAGCCAGGCGCTGCGCAAGCTCACCGGCAACATCAAGCGCTCCAATTGCATGGTCATCTTCATCAACCAACTGCGCATGAAGATCGGCAACATGATGCCGGGCCAGAACCCGGAGACCACCACCGGCGGCAACGCGCTGAAGTTCTACGCCTCGGTGCGCCTGGACATCCGCCGCATCGGTTCGGTCAAGAAGGGCGACGAGATCATCGGCAACGAGACCAAGATCAAGGTGGTCAAGAACAAGATGGCGCCGCCCTTCAAGGTGGTCATCACCGAGATCCTCTATGGCGAGGGCATCTCCCGCGAGGGCGAGCTGATCGACATGGGCGTGGACAACAAGCTGGTGGAGAAATCCGGCGCCTGGTACAGCTGCATGGGCGAGCGGATCGGGCAGGGCAAGGAGAACGCCCGCCAGTACCTGCGCGAGAACCCCACCATGGCGGTCCAGCTGGAGACCAAGCTGCGCGAGAAGCTGACGCCGAAGGTGGTACCGCGCACGCCGTCGGCCGCGGTCGAAGACGTCGAGGCCTAGTCGCCGGAGGCGGCGCCGACCCCTGCGGTGTGCGCCGCCCCGTAAGGCAAGACCATGAAGACCTGGAAGCCGCGCCGGAGTTCGTCCCCCTCGTCAGGGAGCCCCGGCGCGGCTTCCAAACCTCCTGCCGAAGAGCCATCGGCCTACCAGCGCGCCCTGGGCCTGCTGGTGCGGCGCGAGCATTCGCGCCGGGAACTGGTACGCAAGCTCGGCGATCGCGGCGTGGAACGCGAGCAGGCCGAGGAAGCCCTCGACACGCTCGAACGCCAGCAGTTCCAGAGCGACGAGCGCTTCGCGTCCGCCCTGGCCCGCAGCCGGGCCGCCGCCGGCTACGGCCCCGTCCGCATCCGTGCCGAGTTGGGCACCCATGGCCTGGGGCGTGACGACATCGAGGCCGCACTGGAGTCCTGCGACCGCGACTGGAGCGAATCTGCACGGGACCTCGCTATCCGCCGCTTTGGCGGCAAGGACCTGGCCGACCCGGCCCGGCGGCGCAAGGCCGTCGAATTCCTGCTCAGGCGCGGCTTCAGGCAGCCGGATGCGCTGGCGGCGGTGAAGGCCGTTCCCGGCGAATTCGCAGACGAATGAGCCACCGGCGGAGTTCGGGCGAACCCCGGCTCCTGATAACCTAGGCATCCGCGGAACCCAAAGCTGCCCGGTGACCGTCCGCCATGCGTGGGCGGGCCTCCGCGCAGCGCCGCCACACCCGCCCAGCCGGTGCCCCGTCCATGAAAAGCAGTGCCGAGATCCGCAAGGATTTCCTCGATTTCTTCGCCTCCAAGGGCCACACCGTGGTCGCCTCCAGTTCGCTGGTGCCCGGCAACGACCCGACCCTGCTGTTCACCAACGCCGGCATGGTCCAGTTCAAGGACGTGTTCCTCGGCGCCGAGACGCGCAGCTACAAGCGCGCGGCCAGTTCGCAGCGCTGCGTGCGCGCCGGCGGCAAGCACAACGACCTCGACCAGGTTGGCTACACCGCGCGCCACCACACCTTCTTCGAGATGCTGGGCAACTTCAGCTTCGGCGACTACTTCAAGCGCGACGCCATCCGCTACGCCTGGGAGTTGCTGACGGTCGTGTGGAAGCTGCCGGCCGATCGCCTGCTCGTGACGATCTACCACAGCGACGACGAGGCCTTCGACATCTGGCATCGCGAGGTGGGCCTGCCGGCGGAGCGCATCATCCGGATCGGCGACAACAAGGGCGCGCCCTACGCGTCGGACAACTTCTGGCAGATGGCCGACACCGGTCCCTGCGGCCCCTGCACCGAGATCTTCTACGACCACGGCGCGCACATCGCCGGTGGCCCGCCGGGCTCCCCGGACGAGGATGGCGATCGTTTCATCGAGATCTGGAACAACGTCTTCATGCAGTTCGACCGCCAACCGGACGGCACCCTGCTACCGCTGCCGGCGCCCTGCGTGGATACCGGCATGGGCCTGGAACGCATCGCCGCCGTGCTCCAGCACGTGCACAGCAATTACGAGATCGACCTGTTCCAGCACCTCATCCACCACGCGGCGCGCCTGACCGGAACGACCGACCTGGACGAGAAGGCACTGCGCGTCATCGCCGACCACATCCGCGCCTGCGCCTTCCTGATCACCGATGGCGTGCTGCCGTCGAACGAAGGCCGCGGCTATGTGCTGCGGCGGATCATCCGCCGCGCCATCCGTTACCAGTGGAAGCTCGGCACGCTGTCGCCGGAAGGCACGTTCTGGCGCATGCTGGAGCCGCTGGCCGAGGTGATGGGCGATGCCTATCCCGAGCTGCACAGCAAGCGTTCGCTGGTCGAGCAGGCCCTGCGCGCCGAGGAAGCCGCCTTCGCGCAGACCCTCGAGGCCGGCATGCAGCGACTGGACGCCGCGCTCGAAGCAGGCGGCGGCGTGCTCGATGGCGAGCAACTTTTCCTCATGCACGACACCTATGGGTGCCCACCGGACCTGGTGCTGGACATCCTGCGCGAGCGAGGCCTGGCGACGCGCGAAGATGCGATGCCTCAGTACGAGGCGCTGATGGAACGCCAGCGCGAGCGCGCGCGTGGGGCGAGCAAGTTCTCGGGAGGCCTTGCCCTGCCCGCCGACCTGGTCTCGTCGCTGCCCGCCACGGATTTCATCGGCTACGAGCAGCTGCAGGCGGACGGCCTCGAGGTGCTGGCGCTGCTGCGCGACGGCACGCCGGTGGTGCAGGCCGGGCCCGGCGACGAGGTGGTGGTGGTGCTGGATCGAACGCCCTTCTATGCCGAGTCGGGCGGCCAGGTCGGCGACACCGGATCGTTGCAGGGCGTGGGAGTGCACCTGCCGGTGCGCGACACGCTCAAGCTCGCCGGAAAGTTCCACGGCCACCTCGCGCGCCTGGAGGGCGGCAGCCTGCGCGTGGGCGACGCATTGTCTGGCCGGGTCGATGCCGAGCGTCGCCAGGCCATCGTGCTCAATCATTCCGCCACCCACCTGCTGCACGCCGCCTTGCGCACCGTGCTCGGCGAGCATGTCACCCAGAAGGGTTCGCTGGTCGCGCCCGATCGCCTGCGCTTCGACTTCTCGCACTTCCAGCCAATCTCGCCGGCGCAACTGGCGAAGGTCGAGGCACTGGTCAATGCCGAGATCCGGCGCAACCCGCAGGCCGAGATCCACCACATGGGCATGGCCGAGGCGCTCGAGTTCGGCGCAATGGCGCTGTTCGGAGAGAAGTACGGCGAACGCGTGCGCGTGCTGCGCATGGGCGCGTTCTCGACCGAGCTGTGCGGCGGCACCCATGTGCGCCACACCGGGGACATCGGCGTATTCAAGATCGTGTCCGAGGCGGGCGTGGCCGCCGGCGTGCGTCGCATCGAAGCAGTGACCGGCGAGAACGCACTCGCGTGGTTCGCCGAGCAGCAGCGCCGTCTGGACACCGTGTACGACCTGGTCGGCGGTCGCGGCGACGAGGCGGTGGACAAGGTACGGCAACTGCTCGAACGCCAGCGTCGCCTCGAGCGCGAAGTCGAGTCCTTCAAGGCGCGCGCCGCCACCGGCGCCACCGCGAGCCTCGCCGACGAGGCGCAGGACGTGGATGGCATCAAGATCGTCGCGGCGCGGCTCGAGGGACTGGACGGAAAAGCCCTGCGCGAGGCGATGGACCGCATCAAGGACCGCCTTGCCGATGCGGTCGTCGTGCTGGCGTCGGCGGAAGGCGGCAAGGCCGCGCTCGTCGCGGGGGTCAAGGGACGTGCGCTGGGCAAGGTGAAGGCGGGCGAGCTGCTGGGTCACGTTGCCGCGCAGGTGGGTGGCAAGGGCGGTGGCAGGCCCGACATGGCGCAGGGCGGTGGCCAGGATGGGCCCGAGTTGGTGGCCGCGCTGGCGGGTGTTCGCGACTGGGTGGCGCAGCGCCTGGCCTGAGTCCGGCGCGATCAGGCAGTACTGCCGCTTCATTGCGCCCGCGCGCGGGCCGCAATACCATCGGTTCGACAGCCGCCGCCTGGGCGGCCCGGACCCGCGGCCCCGAGCCCGGACCGGTGCACGGAAGTACCGGAAGGAAGGATCATGCTGATATTGACGCGGCGCGTCGGGGAAACCCTGATGATCGGTGACTCGGTCACGGTCACCATCCTCGGCGTGAAGGGGAACCAGGTCCGGGTCGGCATCACCGCGCCCAAGGATGTCGCCGTGCACCGCGAGGAAATCTTCCAGCGCATCGGCAAGGAATCGGCGGCGGGCGAGGAACCCGGCGCGGGCGGCGGCGGTCGCTGAGGTTTACCGCGCGGTCGCCGGAAGCTATCCTATGCGACCTGGCTGGCTTGCCACCAGGGAAAAAACCCGGAGAGATGCCCGAGTGGCCGAAGGGGCTCCCCTGCTAAGGGAGTATAGGGTCAAAAGCCTTATCGAGGGTTCGAATCCCTCTCTCTCCGCCACTTTCCCGTCGGCTCGCCTGCGGACGAAGGTGGTTTCGCTGTTTCCGCGCCGTTGCGCCCGCGCCGCCGCATCCACGGCCACCATGCGATGAACTTCGGAACGCGTCGGGGTCCCTTGTTGCTCTCCATGGCCTCGGCGGCCGTTCTGTCCATACTTTTCGCGCTGGTGCTGCCGAAGGAGTTCCTGACAGCCGACATACTGATGCAGTCGGTGATGTCGCTGCAGAACGTGACCTTGTTCTACTGGGGCCAGAACCGGCTGGCGAACGTGCTGCCCCTGGGCCTCGTCTGGATTGGCGATCCGCAGGCGAACCTCGCGGTGATGCTGCTGTTTGCGGCCATGAGCTTTCACTTCCTCGTGCTCATGCTTTCACGACTCGCCGCAGCTGCGGTAAACGCGGCAGATGTCGACACCGTGGCGCTGAAAACCTTTCTCCTGGTATCCGCGGTCATCGCCGTTTCGTTCACGCCGCGGGGCCTGTTCGAGATTTCGATCGCACACATTGAATACTCGCTCCCGGCGCTCGCGCTTTTGGGTGCCCTCCACGCGTCGGTCCTCAGGGTCGGCTGGACGACTGGCTCGCTGGCAATGACGGCCGTGACGAGCGCACTCGCGATCGGCGTCAACCCCAGTACCGTCCTGCCCGGATTGTTCATTGCCGCCGTTGCCGCGATGTACAGGAAGCGGGCGGGCATGGGCGAGCTTGCGCTGGCCGGCAGTTGCCTGGTGGCCTACTTCGCCTGGAGCTTCATCGCCGGCTTGCATGGAAGCAACGAGTACGCTTCCTTCGATCCCTCGATTGTGGCGCGAGGAGTCAGCGAGGTAGCCAAGGGCATGCCAAAACTCGTCAATGTGGCCCCCTTGTCCCTGGCCCTCGGCAGCCTGGCGCTTGCCCGAATCCTGACCCGCGCTCGCGGCCAAGGGCACGCCGAGGCGAACCGCCGTGCAGCCCGTTTCCTGCGTAACGGGGCAGCGATGTTCATGGCCGGCTGGTTGCTGCTGTTTGCCGGAAACCCCTGGGTGGCGGAAAACGACTACTCCTGGCGGTATTTCATCTACATCATCTTCGGCGCACTGTTCTATCTGTCTGTCTCGGTCGCAAGGCTCGTGAGTGCGACGAGCCTGCGAACTTCCGCAACGGCGGCGGCCGGGGGCGCGCTCCTGTCGTTTGCGGTGACCTTTTCGCCACCGGTGCCATGGGAGGACTACAAGGTTTTCCGCGAGGTGCGCCCATACGCCCGGCCCGGTATCCACCTGTACTCGGGAGACTATTGGACAGCCTGGCCACTGGTCCTCAAGGACATGATGGAAGGACACGAGGCCTATGGCCTGACGATCCGGGGCGAAGCAAACGCCAAGGCTGCCCGGACGAACGTGCTGGGCGCGGTTCGCCGCGAGGGGTATGCGTCAGTTCTATGCGTGAACGAAACGCCGGACGAATGTGTGCGCCAGATTGCCGCGGTCCTCGGCCCGAGCCCATGCCCCCGGGTCATTCGGCAACGCGACCGTGTCCACGAAATCAGGCTGGGGGACTGCCCGGCGGGACTGGATTACGCAGGCGCCGCTTTCCTGGGACTGCCCTCGCAGGTGGGACTCATCGACGGCGACATGAAGCGGTCGGACGGCCATGCGGGCTTTCTCATATACGGACCGTATGCATCGCTGGGAGAGGGGCGTTACCGCCTTGAATTATTCGGTAGCTCCGCCGAAGTCGGCGGCGCCTACGTCGATGTCGTTTCGGCGAATGCCAGCCGGCAGCATGGGCGATTTCCCTTGCGGATCGGTTCTGATGGGTTCTTGGCCGTGGATGGTGCAGTCGCGCTTCCCGCGGATGCGTTCGGCGTTGAAGTTCGCGTCTGGGTCAGCGAGGCCAGCAAATTGCAGCTGACCGGCTACCGGCTCTCGCGGGATTGAAAGGGGGGTGGGGCTACGGCGGGCCTACGACGACTCCGCCGAGGTTTGACGTACCCACTCCGCTTGCATCATACTTCGCGTTCTGCGCGCCCGTAGCTCAGCTGGATAGAGCACCAGGCTACGAACTTGGTGGTCGGGAGTTCGAATCTCTCCGGGCGCGCCACTATCCAAGAAGCACCGGAGGCCAGGATGCGCGATCATCCTGGCCTCCGCATTTGCGGCACTCGCCGCGACCGGCCATTGACCCAGGTCAATGCGCAACCCAGGCGCAGGCGCACACTCCGGACAGTCCCTCGTCATTGGAGTCCGCCATGCGAACTGCCCTCCGCCTGATGTCCCTGGCCGCCTGTTTTTTCGCCATCCCCGTCGCCTCCAGCGCCGGCGCCGCCGATGCGACGCAGGCGCATGGGCATGCGCCGCCTGCAGCTTCCGCGACCGCGGCGGACGCCACACCAGCCGCCGGCTGGCCCACCGATGCGCCATTGCGAGAAGGCATGGCGCGCATCCGCCAGTCGGTGCAGGCGCTCGAGCATTACCGCCATGGCCACATGGGGCCTGAGCAGGCGAAGCTGCTGGCGGGCAATGTCGAGGAAGCGGTCGCTTTCCTCGTCGCCAATTGCAGGCTCGAGCCCGCTGCCGACGCCGCCCTGCACGCCATCATCGCCGACCTGGTCCGCGCGGCGGGCGCACTGAAACACGATCCCGCCGACATCGGCGCGATCGCCGTCATGCAAGCAGCCGTCGCGACGTACGCGAGCAGCTTCGACGATCCCGGCTTCCGCTCGGAGCAGGCGAGCGGCGGGTCGGACCGGGACTGACGCCCGGAGCTGAAGGCGGACCCACGCGCCGGCGGGACGGTGCGCATTCGCACGGAAGCGGGCAGGCGGCGCCGATAGCGTAATCGCACGGCCCACCGCGGCCGCGGGAGCGCCATGCACGATTGCATCGTCATAGGCGGGGGGCCGGCCGGGCTCACCGCCGCCACCTACCTGGCGCGTTTCCGACGCCGCGTCCTGCTGCTCGATGCCGGCGAGAGCCGTGCCCGCCTGATTCCCGTCAGCCACAACGTGCCGGGGTTCCCTGACGGCATTCCGGGAGAGTCCCTGCTCACGCGGATGCGCGAGCAGGCGGCGCGCCACGGCGTCGTCCCGGAGCATGCGCGCGTGGAGGCGATCGAACGCGACGGCGACGGCTTCCGGGTGCGGGCTGCCGAGCGTGAATGGCGCGCCCTGCGAGTCATCCTCGCCACCGGCGTCGAGGACCTGCATCCGGACTTCGATCGACTGCGCGAGGCCACCCGCACCGGCCTGGTGCGCTGGTGTCCCATCTGTGATGCCTACGAGGCGCGCGACCGCGCCGTGGGCCTGTTGTCGGGTGGACGCGCCGGCGTGTCCCACGCACTGTTCCTTCGGACCTACACCGATCGCCTCACGTTGCTCACCGGAGGGGGAGATGCCGATCCCGATCCGGAGGGCGTCAAGCGGCTGGAGGCAGCGGGCATCGAACTGGTGGTCGACCCTGTGGTGGGTTTCGAGCCGGATCCAGCCGGAGCAAGGGTGCGCGTGCAACTTGCAGGGGGTGGCGAGCGCGCCTTCGAGGTCCTGTACCCGATGCAGGGTTGTCGTGTCCGCTCCGAACTGGCGGCCGCCCTTGGCGCCCGCCGCGAACCCGACGGAGACCTGGTCGCCGGCAGCGACCAGGCCACTGGCGTCCCCGGGCTCTACGCCATCGGCGATGTCGTCGGCGCCATCAACCAGATCAGCGTCGGCGTCGGCCATGCGGCCGTGGCCGCCACGGCGATCCATCGCACGCTGCCACGCAATTTCCGCTGACCGGACCGATAGGCGCGGCCGGCCTCGGCAAGTCGCGCCGGCGCTGCTAGAATGCCGCCCGTCCGGGGTATAGCGCAGTCTGGTAGCGCGCCTGCTTTGGGAGCAGGATGTCGGGGGTTCGAATCCCTCTACCCCGACCATCTCGTTCCGGGATCAGGAGCGGCCGGATGACGAGCCGGGGACTTCGGTGCACAATTCCGGTTCGGGCGCCCGTAGCTCAACTGGATAGAGCATCGGACTTCTACTCCGTGGGTTGGGGGTTCGAGTCCCTCCGGGCGTGCCAGTGTCACCAATGGTGGATGTAGCTCAGTCGGTTAGAGCATCGGATTGTGATTCCGAGGGTCGCGGGTTCGAATCCCGTCTTCCACCCCAGTTTCAAGGCAAGCTGCTGGTCGCGGGTTCGAATCCCGTCTTCCACCCCAGTTTTATCCCGCCTCCGGATGCGGCATAATGCTGCGTCTGCTGCCGTACCGGCAGGAAGGTTTTGGGCCGTTAGCTCAGTTGGTAGAGCAGTTGACTCTTAATCAATAGGTCGTAGGTT
>CAMPGW010000062.1 GCA_946885735.1 uncultured Gammaproteobacteria bacterium | reverse complement strand
ACGGCACCAGCACCGCCGCCACCAACCCGCAGCCCAAGCTGCTCGGCGCCGACTACCGGGTCGCCGAGACGCGCTACAACATCCTGACCTACGGCGCGATCTCCGGCGGCACCGCCGCCGCTCAGTCCAAGATCGAGACCGTGGTGGTGGGCTGCACCTGCAGCTACGCACTGGCCAACGCCTCGGTGTCCGTGCGGCGCCCGGCCTACTGGAACGGGTACCGTTACACACCGCCGGAACTCGGCATCAATACCCAGCCGGCGGGCTGGACCCAGGCCGACAACGAAAGCCCGCACTGCACCGCCTGCTGCCGCGACCACCACGACCAGGTCAACGGCACCGACGTCAGCAACGACGGTCCGAAGTTCGACCCGCGTCGCGCCACTCACATGCACTATCGGCACGACTCGTCAGGCAACCTGGTCAGTTCCGCCAACGCCGGCACCTATGAGGAAAGCTGCCGGCTCGTTCGCGTGGACGGCGTGTACCGGGTCACGCCGGATGCCTACACCGACCAGGTCAATCTGCTGGAAACGCGCAACGACGCCAGCACCACGCCCTACATTCCCACCGCCCAGGCGACCAGCAACTACCAGGCCTTCGCGCTCAAGCTGCTCGACGCCCGGGTGGTGAACCGTAGCGGCATCGCCTTCAACGACGCGGCTCCGGCGGCCACGGTCGATGCCCTGGAGGACCCGGTACCCGCGACCTTCCCGAGCAGTTCCATCAACGAGCCGGCCAGCATCAGCATCGACAGCGGCCAACAGAAGTGGCTGCACGACCGCGGCCTGTACATCGACTGGATGGAACCCGAGGTCATCGCCGCCATCGTGCAGGCCAAGACCCTGTGCGCGATCGACACCGCGCCGGGCGGCTGCGCGTCCTCGCTGGCGAAGAAGGAGGCCGCCGTGCTCCGGCTGGTGCCCTTCACCTCCATCAACCTGACCGAGATCGCCAACTGGACGCCGGCCCGCCCGGACGACGCCGGCGGGCAGGACGTGCTCGTGTACAACAACCTGCTCAAGTGCACCGTGCCGGCCGCCGACGGCGGCCCCGCCGCGGGCTGCACGGCCACGGTCAACGGCAGCACCGTCACCATCGACCCGTCGCGGCCGGTGCGTGGCCTCGTGCAGCGGATCCAGGCCAGCGCCGGCGCGGGCAACCGGCCCTCCGTCGTGGCCAGCGTGCATCCGTCCAATTCCACCCTCGCGGCGCTGGTGGCGACCATCGATCCCGACGAAGGCGATCCGGTGACCGACCAGCAGGAGTTCGTGATCGCCGGTGGCAGCGGCAGCGGCACCACGGCGTCGTACAAGATCGTCATCGGCGGCACCTATCCGCTCAGCAGCGGCGCACGCCCGGTCATCGACACCTCGCCCGCCTCCTCCTACGTCTACCAGACCGGCACGCCGGCGACCGGCTACACCCTGCCCAACCCGATCACCGTCACGCCGAACCCGGTGATGTTCGGGGTGCCCGTGACCCTGCGCATCAAGAACTACAACTATGCGCAGACGGTGCTCACGCAATCGCCCTCGATCAATTGCTCCGGCCCCTACGGCGACAAGCTGCTGACCTCGTCGAGCACCAACACCAACCTGCTCGCCAACAAGCAGACCGTGTGCAAGAACTACACGATCAGCGCGGCCACGGTGAACAACGTGGCGGTGTCGGGCGCGCCCTTCCCGGTCGCGTCCACCGGCTCGCCCTCCACGCCCGACGGTTCGCTCACCGAGTACACCACCATCACGCTTCCCGCCATCAATGCCAACGACGTCATCGGGCTGACCACCGAAACCGGCGCCGACACCCTGCCGGTGGCGTCCTGCACCTACGTGGCTGCCGACATCACCGGTTCCGGCGGCTGGAAGGGCAGCGCCACGCCCGCGGTAACGGCGGGGACCTGCCCGCCCTGATCCGACGGGCAGGCCGCGTCCGCTAGAATCGGCGGGTGAACGAACTCGTCCGCGAACGTCCCGTCCTCAAGCCTGCGCAGCTCAATGCGCTGGCCCGAGACCTGCTCGAGGGCAGCTTCGCCCAGGTCTGGGTGCAGGGCGAGATCAGCAATTTCTCGCGGCCCGCCAGCGGCCACATGTATTTCACCCTGAAGGACGACCGCGCGCAGGTGCGCTGCGCGCTGTTCCGGCAAAAGTCCACCTACCTGCGTTTCCAGCCGCGCGACGGCGCGCTGGTACTGGTGCGCGGCCGGCTCACGGTCTACGAAGCGCGCGGCGACTACCAACTCGTGCTCGAGCACATGGAGGAAGCCGGGGAAGGCGCGCTGCGCGCCGCTTTCGAGGCGCTCAAGCAGCGCCTGGCGGCGGAAGGCCTGTTCGACGCCGGGCGCAAGCGGCCGCTGCCGCGGCTGGTGCGCCGCCTGGGCGTGCTGACCTCGCCTGGCGGCGCCGCCGTGCGCGACGTGCTGCAGGTGCTGGCGCGGCGGTTTCCGCTGCTGCCCGTGGAGATCCTGCCGGTACCTGTGCAGGGCGCGGGCGCGGCCGCCGAGATCCGCGCGATGCTCGATCGCGCCGGCGCCAGCGGTCGCTACGACCTGCTGCTGCTCACCCGGGGCGGCGGTTCGCTCGAGGATTTGTGGAGCTTCAACGACGAGGCGCTCGCGCGTGCGATCGCCGCCTGCCCGGTGCCGGTGCTGTCCGCGGTCGGGCACGAGATCGACTTCACGCTCGCCGACTTCGCCGCCGACCTGCGCGCACCCACGCCATCGGCGGCGGCCGAGCTGCTGGCGCCGGACGCCGCCGAGTTGGCCGCAGCTTTGCTGCATTCGCGCCGCCGCCTCGCCAGCGCGATCGAACGCAGGCTCGCAGCGCTCGCGCAACGCAGCGATCGCGCCCTGCTGCAGCTGCGCGCACTCAGCCCGTCGCGGCGACTCGAGCGCGGCGGCCACCGGTTGGACGTCTTGCGCGCGCGCCTCGACGTCGCGCGGGCGGCGGCGATGGAACGCAGGCACCGCCGGCTGCGCGAGGCGCGGCAACGCCTCGATTCCTCGCATCCCCGCCGCCGCCTGGCGGACTACGCGCGCCGCGCTGCCGAATCGCGCCGGCAACTGGTCGCCTGTGGGGAGCGCGGACTGGATCGGCGGGCTCGGCACCTGGACGCAGTGGCGCGCGCGCTGCATTCACTCAGCCCGCTCGGCACCCTCGCCCGCGGCTACGCGATCCTGCGCGAGCGCGAAGGCGGGGCCCTGGTCCAAAGCGTTGCCCAGGCCCGGCCCGGCCTGGCGCTGCGCGCACAGGTGGCCGATGGCGAGTTCGAGTTGCGCGTGCCGGGCGCCGACGACACGCCCTAACCCCACCGCGCGGCATCGGGCGTTCAAGGCATCGAACCCACACCGGACCCGCCGCCATGCGCCTCTCGCCTCTCACCATCGCCCTGTCCCTGGCCCTTCTCGCCGGTTGCCAGTCCACGCCGCCCGGCGCCGAACACGATGCTCTTGCGCAGATTGAGCCCGGTGCGGTCGGGGAAACCCGCGCGGCCGTCGCCCCTGTAGACGCTGCAGCCGCTGCAGCCGACCCGGCCGCAGCGGCGAACGCGAGCCTCGTCGCCGGCACGGCCGCCAAGCAGGCGGCGCAGGAACAGCGCCGGTCGCGCCAGGAGCGCGAAGCCGCGATCGCGGTGGGGCCGCCACCTGCTCCGCCCTCGCCGGTCGCCAGGCACTCGCCTGCCTTCCTGGCGCCGATGACGGCCAACACCGAGCGCTACGCCAGCTTCCAGGACAATCCGCTGCAACTGGCCGCGGACTCGCCCGTCAGCACCTTCTCCATCGACGTGGACACCGGCAGCTACAGCAACGTGCGCCGCATGCTCATGGCCGGGCAGCGCCCGCCGGCCGACGCGGTGCGCGCGGAGGAGATGATCAACTACTTCGACTACGGCTACGCGGCGCCGACGAGCCTGTCGCAGCCTTTCCGGGTCAGCACCGAACTGGCGAGCGCGCCGTGGAATCGCGAACGTCGCCTGCTGCAGATCGGCATCCAGGGCTACCGCGTGCCGGCGGCGAGCATCCCGGCCGCCAACCTCGTGTTCCTGGTGGACACCTCCGGGTCCATGCAGTCCGCCGACAAGCTGCCGCTGCTCAAGCGCAGCCTGGCCGAACTGGTCGAACGGCTGCGGCCCGGCGATCGCGTCGCCATCGTCGCCTACGCCGGCAGCGCGGGGCTGGTGCTGGCGCCGACGCCGGGCAGCCAGAAGCAGGAGATCCTGGAGGCGCTCGAACGACTCGAGGCGGGCGGCTCCACCAACGGCGGCGAAGGCCTGCAACTGGCCTATGCGATGGCGCGGCGCAGCTTCCTGCCCGGCGGCATCAACCGCGTGCTGCTGGCGACCGACGGCGACTTCAATGTCGGCACCGTGGACCAGGGTGCGCTCGAAACGATGGTCGCCGACCAGCGCAAGAGCGGCGTCGCGCTGACCACCCTCGGCTTCGGCACCGGCAACTACAACGACGCCATGGCCGAACGGCTCGCCGACCTCGGCAACGGCAACCACGCCTACGTGGACTCCATCGAGGAGGGCCGCAAGGTGCTGGTGGATGAATTGTCCTCGACGCTGCTGACCATCGCCGAGGACGTCAAGATCCAGGTCGAGTTCAATCCCGCGGTGGTCGCCGAGTACCGGCTCGTCGGTTACGAGAACCGTGCGTTGCGGCGCGAGGACTTCAACAACGACCGCGTGGATGCCGGAGAGATCGGCGCCGGCCACGACGTGACCGCGCTGTACGAGATCACCCTCGTCGGCGCCGCCACGCCCGGCGTCGATCCGCTGCGCTACCGCGGGCGCTCGAAGGTCGCCGGACCCGCCGGCGAGCTCGCCTGGCTGCGCCTGCGCTACAAGCGCCCCGGCGAGCAGGCAAGTCGCCTGGTCGAGCAGCCCGTGCGGCTGGCCGAGGCGCGCGCGGAGGCCAGCGCATCGCTGCGCTGGGCCGCGGCGGTCGCGGGCTACGCCGACCTGCTGCGCGGTGGCCGCCACGTCGGCGGTTTCGGCTGGGGCGATGTGCGCGCCCTCGCGAAGAGTGCGCGCGGCGCGGACCCCGACGGCCACCGCGCGCAATTCCTCGCGCTGGTCGATCGCGCACGCGTGCTGGTGGCCGCGGATCCGCCGGTGGCGGTCACCCGATGACGCGGCACACCCTGCCGCCGGCTATCCGCCGGCGGCAAAACTTCGTACGCTGGCCGGGATGCTGCAGCCCGAGCCCACGGACGAGGAACTGATGCTGGCCTACGCCGGCGGCGACGGCCCGGCGTTCGAGATGCTGTACTCGCGCCATCGTGGTCCGTTGTTCCGGCACCTGCAGCACCGGCTGCGCGACCAGGCGCTGGCCGAGGAGCTCTACCAGGATGTCTGGCAGCGGGTGATCACCGCTCGCGGCCGATACCGCCCGGACGCCAGGTTCAGCACGTGGCTGTACCAGATCGCGCACAATCGCCTGGCCGACCACTGGCGCGCGCAGCAGCATCGTCCCGCCGCGCCCGCCGACGGACAGGAACGTGCGGAACGGGAGGCCGATCCCTTCGACCCCGAGCGGCGCCTGTCGGCCTTCGAGGAACGGCGGCGGCTGCAACTGGCGCTGCAGGAATTGCCCGAGGACCAGCGCGAGGTGGTGCTGCTGCGGCTGGAGCAGGAACTGACGCTGGAGCAGATCGGCGAGATCACCGGCGTGGGCCGCGAGACCGTGAAGTCGCGACTGCGTTATGCGCTCGACAAGCTGAGGCAGAAACTGAAGCCATGACAGGACCCTCGCACCGCGAACCGCTGGACGAGCACGAGCGCGAACTCGCACGGGTGCTGCGCGCCTTGCCCGCGGGCGAACCGCCGGCCGCGCTCGACCAGAGGATCCTGCGCGCGGCCGCGGATGCATCGGCGACGCCACGGCGCGCACGACACCGCTGGCTGGCCTTCGGTGGCGCCGGCTGGGGCATCGGCGGCGCCGCCGCGGCCGTGCTTGCACTCGGGGTGAGCTGGCACCTGATCGATCCCACCCGCAACGGGCCCTTCGAACGCAGCGCGCCGGCGACCCTCGAGCAGCCGTCCGATGACGCCATCACCGTGACCCTGCCCGAAGCCAGGCTCGTCGAGAGCGATGCCGCCGTGACCGCGCCGGGCGCCGTCCCGGCGCCGAAGGCCACCCCGCGGCAACGATCGCAGCTGCGGCCTGCGCCCGCGCGCGCCCAATCCGCGAGCCCCGCGGCCAACTCGGCTGCCGAGGTCGCCCCGCCCGTCGCCGCGGCGCCCGCCCCGCCGCCCGCGCCTACCGAGCCCTTTGCGGACCTGGCGGGCACGGCCAGCGACGCGACCGGAACCTGGGCTCCGGAACCCGCCGGCGTCGAAGCCGAGGCGCAGCGCAGGGCCGAGGCCCGGGCTGAGCGCGCGGAAGCCGCCCGCGAAAGCGCTGCCGCGGCCATCCCGCTTCAATCACCGGCGCGGGCCACCGGCGAATCGGCGAAGGTGCGGGCGGATTCGATGACGCCAGCCGCCTGGTTCGCGGAGGTTCGCAGGCTGCGGGATGCGCGGCGCCACGCCGAAGCCGCCGACAGCCTGCTCCGCTTCCGCCGCGCCTATCCGCACTACCCGGTTCCTGCCGACCTGTTGCCGCTGCTGCGGGAATGAACCGCGACACGCTCGCGGCCCCCGTGCAATTCGCCATCGAGGTCCGCAGGAGCCGATTCCAGGCGCGGGCCACGCCGATCGAGTCCGAATCGGACGTCGCCCGTTTCCTGCGCGAGGTCCACGACGCATCGGCCTCCCACCACTGCTGGGCCTGGCGATTGGGGCAGGCCTATCGCTCCTCGGACGACGGCGAGCCGGGTGGCAGCGCGGGCCGGCCCATCCTGGCGGCGATCGACGCGCAGGGCTTCGATCGCGTGATGGTGGTCGTGTTGCGCTGGTTCGGCGGGACCAAGCTCGGCACCGGCGGCCTGGTGCGCGCCTACGGCGGTTGCGCCGCCGAATGCCTGCGAACCGCGCCGCGCCTTGCGCTGATGCGCATGCGCGAAGCCGAGCTCGCCTGCGACTTCGGCTTGGCGGGCAGCGTGCATGCGCTGCTGGCCGCCGTCGGCGCGACCAAGCTCGAGGAAGCCTTCGCACCGGAGGGCCTGCGCTTGCGTTTGCGCCTTCCCGCCGCCATGGTCGGGGAACTGGAGCGACGATTGCGCGACCTGAGTCGCGGCAACGCCTCCCTGACCCTTCATGAGGCCGATGGCGGATGAGACCCCCTGCCGATTCCCCCCGCCAGCGCCTCTTGTCCCTGCGCGGGCTGCTGCCCTTCCTGCGCCCGCACCGGCCGCTGGTGGTCGGCTGGCTGCTGGCGCTGGCGGCATCTTCCGGCGCAACGCTGTTCTTCCCGTATGCCTTCCGCCAGGTGATCGACCACGGCTTCGCCCGCGGCGGCGCCGAGGTGGATCGCTGGTTCGTGATGATGTTCGTGGTCGCGGTCGTGCTGGCGCTGGCCACGGCCGCGCGCTTCTACGCCGTATCGCTGCTGGGCGAGCGTGTGATCGCCGACCTGCGCAAGTCGCTCTACGGCCACTTGCTCGCACTCGACCAGTCCTTTTTCGAGCGCACCCGCGCCGGCGAACTGCTGTCGCGGCTGTCGGCGGACGCCGAGTTGCTGCGCAGCGTGGTCGGTTCGAGCATGTCCATCGCACTGCGCAGCGCGATCACGGTGACCGGCAGCGCGGTGATGCTGGCCGTCACCAGCCCGCGGCTGGCGGGCCTGGCGATGGTCGGGATTCCGCTGATCGTCCTGCCGATCGCACTGTCCGGGCGGCGCGTGCGCGGCGCGGCGAAGGACAGCCAGGATCGCGTCGCCGATGCCAACGCCCGCGCCGGCGAGACCTTCAACGCCATGCACACCGTGCAGAGCTACGCCCGCGAGCCCTTCGAGCGCGAGCGTTTCGACGTCGCGGTGCAGCGCTCGCTGGGCGCGGCGCGCAAGCGCATCCGCATGCAGAGCCTGCTCACCGCCAGCGTGATCGTGCTGGTGTTCGGCGCCATCACCGCGGTGCTGTGGGTCGGCGCGCAGGACGTCATCGCCGGACGGATGACCGCCGGCACCCTCGGCCAGTTCGTGCTCTACGCGATGCTGGGCGCGGGATCGGTCGGCGCCCTGACCGAGGTCTGGAGCGAGGTGCAACGCGCCAGCGGCGGCATGAGCCGGATCAACGAGTTGTTCGGCGAGCAGGCGGCGCTGGCCGCACCGGCCCGTCCGCTGGCGCTGCCGCAGCCCGTGCGCGGCCACCTGCACATCGAACACGTGCGCTTCCACTACCCGAGCCGCCCCGACAGCGCCGCGCTGGAGGATTTCAGCCTCGACGTGGCGCCGGGCGAGACGGTCGCGCTGGTGGGACCCTCGGGCGCCGGCAAGAGCACGGTGTTCCAGTTGCTGCTGCGCTTCCATGATCCGCAGGCGGGCCGGGTCTGCATCGACGGTCTGGACCTGCGCGACCTCGATCCGGCGCAGGTGCGCGAGGCGATCGCGCTGGTGCCGCAGGATCCGGTCATCTTCGGCACCACCGCGCGCGAGAACCTGCGCTATGGCAGGCTCGACGCCGACGATGCCGCGATCGAGGCGGCGGCGCGCAGCGCCGAGGCGCATGACTTCCTCAGCGCGCTTCCGCAGGGCTACGACAGCGAACTGGGCGAACGCGGCGCGCGCCTTTCCGGCGGCCAGCAGCAACGCCTGGCGATCGCCCGCGCCCTGCTCAAGGATGCGCCGATCCTGCTGCTCGACGAAGCCACGTCCGCCCTCGACGCACAGAGCGAGCGCGCGGTGCAGCACGCGCTCGAGCGGCTCATGCAGGGCCGCACCACGCTGGTGATCGCGCACCGGCTGGCGACCGTGCTCAAGGCCGATCGCATCGTGGTGATGGACGCCGGGCGCATCGTCGCCCAGGGCACGCACGCCGAGCTGATGGCGCAGCAGGGCCTGTATGCGGAACTGGCCCGGTTGCAGCTGCTTTAGGGGCTGTCCTCAGCCTTCGACGAAACGCACGCGACGCGTCACCGCGCAGGTGAGCGCGTAACCGATCGTCCCGGCATGCGCGGCGACCTCTTCCACCGGCAGGCCCCTGCCCCACAGGACCACCGGGTCGCCGGCGGCAGCCTCCGGCAAACCGCGCAGGTCCAGCGTCACCAGGTCCATGGACACGCGGCCGATCAGCGGCACGCGCTCACCGCGCACCAGCACCGGCGTGCCCGAGGGCGCGCCGCGCGGATAACCGTCGCCGTAACCGATCGCGGCTACGCCTACCGGCATGTCCTCCGGGCAATGCCAGGTGGCGGAGTAGCCGACCGGTTCGCCGCGGGCGACGCGATTGACCGCCAGCAGGCGCGTGGACAAGGTCATCGCCGGCTGCAGGCCGAAATCCGCGCCGGTCCTGCCGGCCGCCACGCTCATGCCGTACAGCGCGCCGCCGGCGCGCACCCACTGCGCATGCGCTTGCGGCCAGCCGAGGATGGCCGCCGAATTCGCCAGCGAGCGGTCGCCCGACAGGCGGGCCGTGGCCTCGGCGAAGGCCTGCAGCTGGGCACGGGTCTGTTCGCCGTCGAACTCGTCGGAGCTGGCGAAGTGGGTCATCAGTCCAATGTCGGGGTCCACGCAATCCAGCGCACGCAGGCGCGCATGGGCATCGCCCGCCGTCGCCGCGGGGAAGCCGAGCCGGTGCATGCCGGTGTCGAGTTTCAGCCAGACGCGCATGGGCTCGCCGGCGCCGTGACGCTCGAGCAGGTCGAGCTGGGACGCATGATGGACCACCGCCTCCAGGCGGTGGCGGCGCATGCGCGCGAAGTCGGCCGCGTCGTCGAAGCCCGACAGCAGCACGATGCGCTGCGCGTGCCCGGCCGCGCGCAGGCGCTCGGCTTCCTGGAAGGTGGACACGCCGAAGGCATCGGCTGCGGCCAGGACAGCGGCGACGCGTTCGAGCCCGTGCCCATAACCATCGGCCTTGACGACCGCCATCACGCGCGCGCCGCGGGCGGCATCGCGCACCCGCGCCAGGTTGTGGCGCAGGGCGTCGGCATGGAGGGTGGCGATGGCGTCGCGCGACATGCCGCGAGTCTAGCCGACCAGCAGGCGGGCGATCGTCATCGCGGCCGTGCCGGGCTCGGGGTCGTCACGGTTGCTGAGCATGACCACGGTCAGTCGCCGCGAGGGAATGCGCAGCAATACGTTTCGGAAGCCCAGCGATTCGCCGGAGTGCCAGGTGCAGTCACCGCTGATTCGCCAGCCCAGGCCATACCGGGTGCCGGGATCGTCGGTGGCACTCCAGGCCGACGTCGCCAGCCGGCGCGAGGCATCGCTGAGCAGCCGCGCGTCCTCCCAGGCCTCGTCCCAACGCGCGAGGTCGGCGATGGAGGAATAGATGCCGCCGTCGCCGAGCACGGCCGTCGTGGGACCCTGGTCCGTGCGCTGCCAGCTTCCCTCAAACTCGCTGTATCCGTAGGCGCGGTTCGCGACCGGCGGGCCACCCTCCACGCGAGCCAGGCTGTTGTCCATGCCCAGCGGGCGGAAGATGCGTTCGCGCAGGAAGCTGGCGAAATCCATGCCCGAGGCACGTTCCACGACGAGCGCGAGCAGCGCGTAACCCCCGTTGTTGTAGCGATAGGCGCTGCCTGCGGCGAAGTCGAGGGCCTGGCGCGCGGCCAGCAACTCGAGCACGTCGTGGTCGCGCAACTGCCCGACACCGGGTGCCAGCAGGTCCTCGTAATCCGGCAAGCCGGAGCGATGGGTCAGCAGGTCCAGCAGCGTGATCGACGCGTGCGAGGCAGGCAGGACGGGAAGCCAGCGACGCACCGGGTCGCGCAGGCTCAGCTTGTGCTGTTCCGACAGCAGGAGCACGCAGGCCGCGGTGAACTGCTTGCTGATGGAGGCCAGGCGGTATGCGGTGTCGGGCGTGGCGGGCGCACGAGCTTCGAGGTCGGCAAGCCCGCGGCCGATCGCGAGCCGGTCGCGGCCGCCCTGGCGCACCAGCAGGCTCGCTCCGGGCACCTCGCCGGAGTAGGGCTTCAGCCAGGCGTCGATCGCCGCATCGGCCGCCGCATCCAGGCTCATCGCAGCGGAACGTCGAAACGGATCCTCGGCACCGCGGGCGGGTTCCAGGTGAAGTGCCACCATTCCTTCGGATAGTTGACGAAGCCCTCCGCCGCCATCGCGGCGACCAGGCGCTGGCGGTTCGCGCGTTGCGCCGCCGTCACCGAAGGCGAATCGGTGTGCGAAGCGGGATCGAACAGGTCGAAGCCGGTCCCCATGTCCGCGGGCGAGCAACGCTGCGCATCGCATGCGTCCAGTCCCAGGTCGACGGTGGAGCCGCGGCTATGCCCGGAAACGTCAGCGATGTAGTCCGGCACCAGCGCGGACTTCGGCAGGTTGGGATGGTAGGCCGCCCGCGTGGACGCAGTCTCGGGGGAGGCCGCCCAGCGCATGAAGGCCGCCACCGCGCGCACGGGGCGATAGCAGTCGAAGATCCGCAAGCGATAGCCGTCCGTGCGAAGGCCGGCATCCACCCGCGCGAGCGCCTCCGCGGCCGAGGGCCGCAGCAGGCAGGTCGGCGCCTCGTAGCCGTCCACGCGCTTGCCGGTGAAGTTGTCGGCGCTGGCGTAACGCATGTCCAGGGCGAGGTCCGCGCCGGTGCTGGCCACGTCCACCAGTCCCGCCTGCGCTGGCGTGGCGGCACCGGAGACGCCATCGCAGTCGCCGATGCGCCTGAAGTCGAGATCCTCGTAGTCGGAGCTGAAATCGGCCTCGGGATCGACCTTCGACATGGTCAGCCGCGGCGTAGCGCCAGGGTCGGCGAAGTGCAACCAGGCCTCGTCGAGACCCTCGTCGTCGAAGTCCAGCAGCCAGCGGTCGCCGACCGCCATGACCTGGCCGCGCAGGCGCGGCGACTTCGCCGCGATCCAGCGCACGGCGCCGTCCTGCTCGCATACCGACACGGCGCCGAGCCAGGGATCGCGCCATACGCCCAGCTGGGCCCGCAGGGCGTCGGCAACAGCGGGCTTGCGCGCGGGCAGCGGCGCGACGGGTGCCTGGCCTGCGGCCGCGGGAGCATCGGCGGCTTCCAGTTCGTCGGCGAGCGCCTGCACGCTCCGACCCTTGCCAGGCGCGAGAAGCTCGGCGAGCAGCGCCTCGATCAGCACGCTGCGTGCGGCGTCGCCGTTGCCATTGGTCATCAGCACGAAGCCGGAGCGCCGGTCCGGCAGCAGCATCATGGCCGAGTACATGCCCGAGAGCGTGCCGGTGTGCGACACCGTCCACTCGCCATCCATGTCGGCCAGCCGGAAGCCGTAGGCATAGGCGTACATGTGGGTGTTGTCCCAGGAGCGGCGGCGTGCCGAGATCGGCATCGGCGTGCGCGCGGTCCACATTTCCGCGCGCTGCGCCGGCCCCAGCCATTCGAGTTGCGCCGGTGTCGGCGCCAGCCATTGAGTCATCCACGCGAGCATGTCGTCGAGGCTGCAGCGGATTCCGCCCGCGGCGGCCGAGGCGATGGCCGGCACCCGCGCCGGATCCAGGTTGATCACACGGTTGCCCTCGCCCGCGCGGCGATGCGGCTGGGCCAGGTCCACCACCTGGTCGCGGCTGAATGCGCCCACGTGGCAGCCGCGCAAACCGAGCGGCTCGAAGATCTCGCGGCGCAGCAGTTCCTCGTAGCTCGCGCCGCCGACGGCGGCCGCGAGCTCGCCGGCGACGATGTAGAGCGTGTTGTCGTAGGCGTAGCCCGCGCGGAATCCATACGCCGGCTTGATGTGCGCCAGTCCCGCGAGGATGTCGTCGCGGGTGAACTCGTTCGGCTCCGGCCACAGCATCAGGTCGCCGCCGCCCTCGGGCAGGCCACTGTTGTGGACGAGCAGGTCGCGCACCAGCAGGTGGCGCGTCACCCAGTCGTCGTGCAGGCGGAAGCCCGGCAGGTGCTTGACGACCGGATCGTCCCAGCGCAGCTTGCCTGCCTGCACCAGCCGCGCCAGCACGACGGCGGTCATCGCCTTGGTGTTGGAGGCGATCTTGAACACGGTGGCGGAGGTGACGGCGAGTCCGCTGTCGGCCACGCGTTCGCCGCGGACGATGCGGCGGGTGACCTTGCCGTCCTCGATCACGCCGACGGCGATGCCCGGCAATCGATATCGCTCCACCACGGCATCGACGATCGCTTCGAAACCATCGGCCTTCGCCGCGCCCGCCGACGACTTGCCTGCCGCGTCGGCATGCGCCTGCGCCGCATCCATGGCGCGCAGCAGGTTGCCGCCCCAGAGCGCGGCGATGTCGGCCTCGCTGAATCCGCGCCGGCGCAGCGCCGCCGTGACGTTGCCGGTCTCCGACGCGTCCATCCACCCGGTCACTTCGCCGCCGCCATCGAAGTCCGAAGCGATGCCGACGTGCGCGATGCCCGCCACCTTCACCATGTGCTGGATGTGGTCGAGGTACTGTTCCAGTGTCGCCAGCGGGAACTTCGCCTCGATGGCCGCCAGTCCGGCGGCGAAGTCGGCACGGAACCCATGCTTCTCGCTGTCCCATCGGGCATCGCCGGCGGCCCGCGCGACCTGTTCCTGCAGCGCTTCCTCCGCCTTGGCCCGGCCCGGGTCGGCCTTGACGAACTCCTTGTAGGCGACCGCCTGGGCCACGCCGCCGGTGGCGGCGATGCCGCGCAGCTGCGCGTCGGTCAGGTTGCGGCCGTGCGCGACCAGGGCGCGGGCGGAGGAATGCGAGGCGATCACCGGCGCCTTCGACGCGCGCAGCGCGTCCGCGATGCAGGCGTCCGAGGCGTGCGAAACGTCCACCAGCATGCCCAGCGCGTTCGCCCGCGCCACTACCTGCGCGCCGAAGGGCGTCAGGCCCAGGTTGGGCAGGTCGCCGCGCTTGGCGTCGGGCGCCGAGCTCCCGCACAGGTCGTTGTTGCCGACGTGCACCAGCCCCAGGTAGCGGGCGCCGCGTGCGTAGGCCGTGTCGAGCCGCGCCAGGTCATGGCCCAGCGCATATCCGTTCTCGATGCCGATCAGGGCCGACAGCCGGCCCTGCGAATGATTGCGTCGCACCTCCGCTGGCGTACGCGCCAGCGCGATGCGATCGGCGTTGCGCGATACCAGCAATTCGATCGCCTCGAACTTGTTCTCGCCCACGCGCACCGCCTTGGCGTAGCCGTCGGCGTCGAGCGCACCCTGCTCCACGAAGACCACGAAGAAGGCCGCGTCGAGGCCGCCCCGCTCCATCTTGCCCAGGTCCACCTTCAGCACGCTGTCGCGGCCCGCGTCGAAGCGGGCCTCGCGCATGTAGGCATCCGGGATGTCGACGTGGCTGTCGACCGTCAGCAGCCCGTCCGGCGCCGGACCGGCCGCGGCGGCAGGCATCGCCATCATCAGTAGCAGGGACAGGATGCTTGGCCGCGCGCGCAAGGTTGCCTCCAGTCGCCGGCAAGCGCCGGCCATATTCATTGTCGTAATCGATTTCGGCTCCCCAAAAAAAAGGGCGGCCCGGCAAGCGGGCCGCCCACGGGGAAGCGATCAGAACTCGTAGGAAACCAGCAGCTGCATGTAACGCGGGGACTGCCAGCGGCGGCCCTCGCCAAAGTACGGCATGCGGTTGCCGGCGGTGCTCTCGTAGCGGGAATGCACGTTGACGGTGGACTGGCGGTTGAGCAGGTTGAACACCGAGAATTTCGCGGTCAGGTCACCCTCGCCCACCGGCATCGTCCAGGCCACGTTGGCGCTCAGGTCGGTGACCCAGGGCATGCGGCCGAAGGCGCCGCGCGGCGAATACTCGAGCACGCGGTTGATGCTGCTGCAGTTGGACACGCACAGCCAACCCGATCCGCCGCCGCTGAACTCACCCGGGCCGAAGCCACGGTTGTCGTTCGGCCAACGCACACCGAACGCCGTGATCGGGCCACCGGATACCGCCGAGAAGCTCGCGCCCATGCTCCAGTTGTCATTGAAACTGTAGCTGCCGCGGAACTTGAACTGGTGGCGGTGGTCGTTGAACAGCACGCCGGAACGCTCGTTCACGGCCGGATGGTCGTAGAACTGCACCAGGTTGGTGTCGGCGTAGCCGGTGTCCGAATTGACGGGCCCTTCGATATTGCCTTCGGACTTGGACCACAGGTAGCTGGCGTTGAAGGCCCACTTGCCGTCCCAGGCCCGGTCGAGCTGGAATTCGACGGCCTTGTAGGTGCGCTTGGGACGCTTGTAACCGTGGATTTCGCCACTGCCGCTGGCGATGTAGCCGTCCTCCGAGCTGTCGAAGGTCACGTACTCACCCTGCGTTTCGCACCACAGCGTGACCTCCTCGCCGGGATTGATGATTGGGAAGCCAGAGGCGCTATCGTTGACGAAGTAATCCGGGCAACCGGCGATGTGGTTGATCCGCGTGTCCTCCACCGCCCGGTTGACCTTGCGATAGGTGGCATTGATGCCATAGGACCAGGCGCTGTCGATCGCCTTCTGGAAGCCCAGGATGTATTCGTCCTGGAATACCATCTTCAAGTCCCTGGCTACCTCGATGCGGACATCGTCCGGCGCCGGCACGTTGCCGTCGTCGTTGATCGCTCCCAGTTGCGCGCCGAGTACCGGGAACAGGTAGGGGTTCCCGGCCGGGTCATTCTGGGTCGCCCAGCCGTCGAGCAGGTAGTAGGTGTGTTCGTCGGTGGTACCGCCGCCGAAGTAATCGGCCAGCTTGTTGGTCAGCGGCAGGTAGTAGCGACCGGCGTTGCCGAACACCTTGGTGAGGCCATCCCCGTCGATATCCCAGCTGAAGCCGACGCGCGGCGAGATCATGTCACTGAAATCGGCCTTAGTGAACGTCCCGCCCGAGGCCAGCTTGTTGTGGAACTGGTCGGCACGCACGCCCAGGTTCAGCAGGAAGGTGTCGGTGACGTTCCAGACGTCCTCGATGTAGAACGCCGTCGCATCCGTGGTGACCGGCGTACCGGTGATGTAGCGCCGGGCATCCACGTAGCCCACGCTGCCGGCCGGCAAGGTCACGCCGTTGACCACGCGGTTGGTGGCGGCGGCAGACAGGCCGATCACCGTGTAACTGACGCCGTCGCCGGGATACTCCACATTACTGTCGGAATCCATGATCTCCCGGTCGACGCCGAAGCGCAGCAGGTGGTCGCCGAGGGTCCATTCGAAATCGAGGCGGGTGGCCTCGCGCTTGTCATCGCGCAACGAGATGCTGGAGTTCGACGGATGGCAGCCTTCGCGCTGGGTCGCGGCGCCGAACACCGAGGTGTAGCTGCTCGAGCGCGAGAAGATGCTGCAGTCCGGGTCCCAGTCGCTGTAGGAATTGGCGCTGCGCTGGTTCACGCCGTACATGGCCTTGGCGACGAAGTCGTCCGTGATCTGGCCGGTGTAGGTGACCGACCAGTTGCGACCGCCGGATTCCGAGTTGCTCGGCCCCTGGTCCAGGCCGCGAGTGTCGCTGGCGAAGTTGTAGCCGAAGGCGTAGGGCGCCGATCCGTTCTTGTCGGAGAACGCCAGGAACTCCAGGCCATGGCTGTCGTTCAGGCGCCAATCGATCTTGGCTCCCCAGAAGTTGTTGTTGCTGCTGGACTCCCACATCTTCAGGGCATCGAAGTCGGTCGAATCGGACTCGCGCCTTTCCACCATCGCGAAGATGAAGAGCCGGTCCCTGATCAGCGGGCCGGACGCCCACAGGTTGGCCTTGTAGAAGCTGAATTCATCGCGGCTGGTGTAGCTGACGTCGCTGATCTTGCCGTCGGAATAGAAGTGGTCCTTGCGCTTGGTTCGCCACGACGAAGGCTCGATCAGCACTTGCACGCCGCCGTGGAATTCGTTGCCGCCCGAACGGGTCACGGCGTTGATCACGCCGCCGGTGGTGCGGCCGAATTCGGCCGAGTAGCCGCCGGTCTTGACCTGCACTTCCTCGAAGAAGTTGAAGGGCACCGTGGAAAAGCCCTGGCGCCGGTACGGGTCGGTGACGTTGAGGCCATTGATGTAGGTGGCGTTCTCGGCCACCGACGCGCCGCCGAAGGTCAGGCCGCCGAAGGTGGCGCCGGAGTTGACGACGCCCGGTGCGAGCAGGGCGACCGAGCCGAGGGTCTGGTCCACGGGGAGTCGCAGGAGCTCTTCGCGCCGGATGTTGGTGGACGTCTCGGTCGAATACACGTCCACCCGATTGACGACGCGCGAGCCTTCCACCTGCACGGTGCCCAGGTCGGCCGCGCCCGAACCGTCGAGGTTGACCGTGGTCGTGCCGCCCAGCGAAACGTTGACGGCGATCGGTGCCCCGCCCGCGGTGACCATGTAGTTGCCCGGCGGCAGCTGGCCGATGCGGTACTTGCCGTCGCTGTCGGCGGTGACGGTGCGGCTGAGCCCGGTGGCTTCGTTGGTGATCGTCACCTGCGCGCCGGCCTGGGCCTGGCCCGCCACGGAGCCGGTGACGCTTTGCGCCAGCACCGGCGCGGCGAGCGACGAGAGGCACAGACCCATCGCCATGCAGA
>CAMPGW010000061.1 GCA_946885735.1 uncultured Gammaproteobacteria bacterium | reverse complement strand
CGGCTCGCTGCACATGACCATCCAGACCGCGGTGCTGATCGAGACCCTGAAGGACCTGGGCGCCGACGTGCGCTGGGCCAGCTGCAACATCTTCAGCACCCAGGACCACGCCGCCGCGGCCATTGCCGCCACCGGCACCCCGGTGTTCGCCTGGAAGGGCGAGACGCTGGAGGAGTACTGGGACTGCACGCTGGACGCCGTCACCTTCCCGGGCCAGAAGGGCCCGCAGCTGGTGGTGGACGACGGCGGCGACGTCACCCTGCTGATCCACAAGGGCTACGAGCTCGAGCAGGGCAGCGACTGGGTCAACACCGCCTCCGGCTCGCACGAGGAGCAGGTCATCAAGAACCTGCTCAAGCGCGTGGCGCGTGAGCGCCCGAATTTCTGGACCACGGTGGTCAAGGACTGGCGCGGCGTCTCGGAAGAGACCACCACCGGCGTGCACCGCCTGTACCAGATGCTGGAGGCCGGCAGCCTGCTGGTGCCCGCCATCAACGTCAACGACTCGGTGACCAAGTCCAAGTTCGACAACCTGTACGGCTGCCGCGAGTCGCTGGCCGATGGCCTCAAGCGCGCGATGGACGTGATGCTGGCCGGCAAGGTGGCGGTGGTCTGCGGCTACGGCGACGTCGGCAAGGGCAGCGCCCATTCGCTGCGTGCCTATGGCGCGCGCGTAGTCGTGACCGAGATCGACCCCATCAACGCCCTGCAGGCCTCGATGGAAGGCTTCGAGGTCAACACGGTCGAGTCCACCCTGGGCCGCGGCGACATCTACGTCACCACCACCGGCAACAAGGACGTGATCACGCTCGAGCACATGCAGGCCATGAAGGACCAGGCCATCGTCTGCAACATCGGCCACTTCGACAACGAGATCCAGGTGGACAAGCTGTACAACAGCGGCGCCACCCACCTGAACATCAAGCCGCAGGTGGACAAGTACACCTTCGCCAATGGCAACAGCATCTACCTGCTGGCCGAAGGCCGCCTGGTGAACCTGGGCTGCGCCACCGGCCACCCGAGCTTCGTGATGTCGAACTCGTTCTCCAACCAGACCCTGGCGCAGATCGACCTGTGGGCCAACAAGGACACCTACGAGAAGAAGGTCTACATCCTGCCCAAGAAGCTGGACGAGGAAGTCGCCCGCCTGCACCTGGAGAAGATCGGCGTGAAGCTGACCGTGCTGACGCCCGAGCAGGCCGCCTACCTCAACGTGGATGTGGATGGGCCGTACAAGCCCGACCATTACCGCTACTGATCCTCGCCTTCACGCGTGGAACCGGACCCCGGCTTCGGCCGGGGTCTTGCTATCCGGCGGTCGGAACAGGCGGGGGCCTTGATCTTCGTTTAGGCTAGGCCATCGGTCTGCCGGGGAGGCGGAGTGATGTCCTTGCTCAGGGAACTCCGGCGCCGCAACGTCATCCGGGTGGCGGCCTTCTACCTCGTCAGCGCCTGGCTGCTGGTGCAGGTGGCCAGCGTCCTGCTGCCGACCTTCGAGGCTCCCGGCTGGGTGATGAAGTCGCTGGTGGCGCTGCTCGCGATCGGCTTCCTGCCGGCCCTGGCCTTTTCCTGGGCCTTCGAACTCACGCCGCAGGGCCTCAAGCGCGAGGGCGAGGTCGACCGTTCGCAGAGCATCGTCGACCAGACCGCGCGCAAGCTCGACGTCGCGGTGATCGTGCTGCTGGTTTGCATCGGCGGCTTGCTGCTGTGGACGCGCCTGCGCCCGGTGGCGGAGCCCGCGCCGGCCGTTGTCGCGGCTGCGCCCGCTGCTGCCAAGGCGTCCCCGGACGCGGCGGTCGCGGTGACTGACAAGTCGATCGCCGTGCTGCCCTTCGCCGACTTCAGCCGCGGCGGCGACCAGGCCTGGTTTGCCGATGGACTGGCCGAGGAGATCCTCAATGCCCTGGCACGCACGCCCGACCTGGCCGTCAGCGCGCGCACGTCCTCGTTCAAGTACAAGGGCAGCACGCTGGCGGTCCCGCAGATCGCGCGCGAGCTCGGCGTGGCCTATGTGCTGGAAGGTTCCGTGCGCGGCGATGCCAGCCGCATGCGCGTGACCGCGCAGCTGATCCGCGCGGCCGACGGGTTCCACGTCTGGTCGCAGAACTTCGACCGCGACGCCACCGACATCATCAGCATCCAGGAAGACCTCGCGCGCGAGATCGCCACGGCCATGCAGACCAGCATGGACCCCAAGGCGCTGGCCGACATGGCGCAGGTGGGCACGCAGTCGGTGGAGGCCTACCAGGAATACCTGCGCGGCGTGGCGGAGCTGGTCAATCCTTCGGCCGAGGCCTTCACGCGCGCCTACCGGCATTTCGAGCAGGCGCGTGCGCTCGACCCGCGCTTCGCGGCGGCGCATGCGCGCGCGGCCAGCTACTGGCTGGCGCGGCTCGACCCGACGCTGACCTACGTCCAGGCGGGAGGGCTGTCGCCGGAGGCCATGCAGGCGCAGTTCCGCGAGCGCATCGACCTGGCGATCCGGCACGCCACGCGCGACCTCGACCGCTACGTTTCGCGCGGCTTGAAGGCTCACCTCGAGCTGCGCCTGCGCGATGCGATGGCGGACCAGCAGCGGATACTGGCGGTGCGCCCGGAGGACCGCGACGCCCTGAGCGCGCTGGTCGACCTGCTCGCGCGCACCGGCGAGAACGCCGCGATGGCGGAGCCGCTGCAGAAGGTCTGGGCGCATGCCTTCGAGGGCACGGACTGGGCGATGATCTACCTCAACTCCGCGCACCGTGGGCCGGACCGGCGCCTTGCGGCGGACAACACACTCAAGCTGGTCGAGCGCTGGCCGGACGATCCAGCCGTCATCTACCAGGCGCACCGCACGCTGCTGTGGGACAGGCGCATCGAGGCGGCACGAACCCTGTACGAACGTTACCGCGGCATGGACGTCGACCCGATGCTGCTGCTGATCGTGTCCGCGCGGCAGGCGAGCGCCGAGGGGCGTTGCGCGGAGGTCGAGCGCCTGCTGGATTCGCTGCCGAAGGATGACGTGATCCAGCGCTGGCACCTGCTGATGCTGCAGGGGCGGCATGACGATGCGGCGCAGGCACTGATGGGCTTCGAGCGCGACGGCAACATGCTGGCGCTGTCGAGCTTCCTCAGCTACCGCCACTTCGACCCGACGCCTTTCCCCACGCTGATGCGCGTCCTGGAGCGCGAAAAGGTACGGCGCCCGCCGCCCGTCGAGCTCCCCTTTGCCTGCGGCAAGACGTAGCCGACTGGCTTCAGGGTTCGGTGCCGTCGCGCGGCTGCGCCATCCGCACCACGTCGAGTACGGCCTTGACCACGGCCGCCGGCTGGTCGAACTGGATCGCGTGCGATGAATCGGCGATCACTCGGTGCTCACCGCGGGACGAGAGTCGGACGATGTCCTGGTGCATGCGGACCCAGACGGCGTTGCGCTCGTCGCGCACGGCCTGCGTCTCCTTGGCGCCTCGCGGCGCGGGCGCGCGCGTCAGCACCACCAGAGGCAGTGCGCCGTAGGAGTGCCGGGATGCACGCACCTCATCGGCGCTCGCCGTGAATGCATTCTCGTGCTCGCTGAGGAAACCCTGCCAGTAGGCCGGCTTCACTTCCAGCTGCATGTACGCCGCATTGATTTCCGCCGAGTACAGCGGATCCGGTTCGCCGATCGAGCAGGTCTTGTAGACCTCGGTGTCCTTGGTGAACCCGGCCGCCGCCGCATCCCGGCAGGCACGGATGCGCGCGAATCGGGGTTCGCGCTGCTGCTCCCAGGCCTCGCGGCTGGCCTTGGCCGGGTCGAGGGCGCGATACAACTCGGACTGGTCCTCGTGCATCGGATCCACGAGCACCAGGCCGGCGACCTCCTCGGGGTAGGCGTCGGCGTAGGAGCGGACGGCAAGGCCGCCGAGCGAATGCCCGACCAGGACGTACGGGGGCTTCTCACCTGCCGCCGCCATCAAGCGGTGCAGGTCGGCCGCGATGTTGGCGCTGGTGCTCGGGTGCGGACTGGGGTCGCTGAAGTTGCGTCCGGCGCGATCATAGGCGCAGGCACGGGTATGCGCTGCGATGTCCTTGTGGACGGGCGACCAGGCGGTCATTCCTCCACCCGCGCCGGATTCGAAGACCACGGTGGGTGAGCCTTGGCCGAGGCAATGGAGATTCAGACGTCGCCCGGGCTCGACCTCCACCAGCCGGACTTCCTTCGCATAGACGACGTCGGTGACGAGCGGCGCTTCGTCCTCAGCGCGTGCTGAGCCTGCACCCACGACCATTCCTACGAAAAGCAGTAGCCTGGCTCCAGTGCTCACCGGTCACCCCTTTTGCACGTTGCGCGTGTCATTGGCTCGCCGTCGCCGGGCTTGGACCTAGCTTCGCACACTACCGGTCGTCACCCCTGACAGGTCGGCGGGGCGGTTTTCGTTTAGGCTGGGGACTGGCCGTCTGGGGAGGCGGCCGCCACGCCGGGGAAGCGCGCCATGCTGCTACGCCGCGTCATCGAGCACGTCCGCAACCAGCAATGGACCGCCATAGGCATCGACCTGGTGATTGTCGTGCTGGGCGTGTTCATCGGCATCCAAGTGGCGAACTGGAACGAGGCGCGGGCCGACCGGGCTGCGTACCAGGCGGCCCTGGGGCGGCTCGAGGCGGAAATCGACACCAACCTGGCCAGCCTGGATGCCTTCGATGCCTCCATCCAGGGCGAGCTCGCGAAGGCTTCCCGGGCGCTCGACGCGTTGCAGTCCTGCGTGGACAGCGAGCAGAACCTCGAGTCGGTGGGCACGGGCCTGGACATGATCCGCGGCACGGCCGGCTTGCATCCCAGGCGCAACGCCCTGGACGAGATCACTTCCAACCCGCGGCTGCTGGCCGAGCAGTCCCCGGCCGAGCGCCAGCGTTTCTCGGAGCTGCTTTACTACTTCGACGTGCTGCAGAAGACGGCCGACAGTGCCGAACGCCGGCCGGAGGAAAGCGGATCGGAGCTCAATCCGCTACTGCGGATCGGCGCTGCGTACCGGTTCAAGGCGCAGTATGTCGGCTTCGAATGGGTGAGTACCCGGCGCCGGCTGGAACTCGCCGTGCCGATATCCACCGCCTGCCGCGACGACGCGCTGGTGAAGGCCTTCTTCAACTGGGAGCGCATCCAGGGAAACCTGCCGATCATCTCCCGCAAGTGGCGCGCCGAGCTGGTGGCGACGAAGCGGCTGATCGAGGCCCGCCCATGATCCTGCGCCGCGTCATCGAACACGTCCGCAACCAGCAATGGACCGCCATCGGCATCGACCTGGTGATCGTCGTGCTGGGCGTCTTCATCGGCATCCAGGTCGCGAACTGGAACGAGGCGCGGCTGACGCGCGACAAGGCGGCGGTGTTTACCCAGCGACTCGAGGACGATCTGCGCGCCGAGGCCTGGCGCTACCAGTTCCTGCTGGCCTACTACCGCGACATCCGCGATGCCACCGAGGCGACGGCGGATGCGCTCAGCGGCGAGAAGCCGCTCTCGAACGAGGAACTGCTCGTCAATGCCTACCGGGCCACCCAGTACAAGCAGGGCGCCGCGCGCCGCGCCACCTACGACGAGCTGATCTCCACCGGCAACGTCGGGCTGATCGAGGATCGGGAGTTGCTGAAACTCGCGGTGCGCGCCTACAGCCTTGCCACCGTGGACAACATGGTGCGCGAGGGCGTCGAGTCGCCCTACCGCGCCTTGTTCCGCATGAGCATCCCCAACGAGACCCAGCGCGCCCTCGGCCGGCAATGCGGCGATCGGTTCATCGCGCCGGGCGACTACCGCGGGTTCGACAAGGTGATCGACTACCCCTGCGACCTCGACCTGCCCAACGCCGATGTCGACGCCGCCGTGGCCGCGCTGCGCGCCGACCCGCAGGCCCTGCGCTTCCTGCGCCTGCGGGTGGCCGACATCGAGACGCGGCTGACCGACCTGACCGGCAACAACCGGGACGTGTTCGAGGGCTTCGTGGAGATCGCGAAGGAGCGCCAGCCATGATCCTGCGCCGCCTGTCGCAATCGCTGAAGGAGCAGAACTGGACCGCGATCACGGTCGAGTTCGTGCTGCTGGTGGCAGGCGTGTTCCTCGGCATCCAGGCCGCGAACTGGAACGAGCAACGCGTCGAGGGCATCAAGGCGAATGCCTACCTGCAGCGGGTGCGCGGCAACCTGCAGACCGACCTGCAGTCCATCGGGCGGCGCGAGGTCTTCTGGCAGAAGGTCCTGGATTACGGGGGCGAGGCCGTCCGCTACGCCGAGACCGGCGAGCGGGTGGACGGCTCCGCCTGGAAGACCGTGCTGGCCTTCTACCAGGCCAGCCAGCTGTGGCAGTGGGTGCCCGCGGATGCCACCTACCAGGAGATGCGCAGCGGCGGCGAGCTCGGCCTGATCCGCGACGAGGTGCTGCGCGAGGGCCTGTCGCAGTACTACCTGGAAAGTGGGTCCGGCGTTGATTACCTGTTCTACCTGCAGCCGGAGTACCGCAAGATCGTGCGTGGGCTGACGCCCTCGGTGGTCGCCGACCACGTCTGGACGCACTGCTGGGCGCAAGCCAGCCTGCAGGAACAGCAACTGCTGGACTGCGACCCGCCCATCACCGAAGCACAGGCGCAGGCCGTGCTCGATGCCTACCTGCGCCACCCGGACCTGCTGCCGGAGCTGCGGTTCTGGATGGCCAACCAGCGCGTGGCCCTCAACGTGCTCAGCAACTATCGTGGGACGCTGGACGCGATGATCGCGCGCAGCCAGGAGCGCGCACCATGATCCTTCGCCGCATCATCGCGCACGTCCGCAGGCAGGAATGGACGGCGATCGGAATCGATTTCTGCATCGTGGTGATCGGCGTGTTCGTCGGCATCCAGGTGGCGAACTGGAACGAGGCGCGCGCGGACGAGCGGCTCGGGCGTGCCTACGGCGCGCGCCTGGCCACGGACCTCGGCAAGGACCTCGGTTCGCGGCGCGCGCTTGCCGATTACTACGCTGCGGTGCTCGAGAGCGTCGAGCGCACAGATGCGCTGCTCGCCGACCCACAGTCCGATGCGCAGGCGCTGGTGGTCGCGGCCTACCGGGCCAGCGAGATCAACTACATGCCGCCCTCGCGCGCGACCTGGGACGAGATCGTGTCGTCCGGTGACACCGGGCTGCTGCCGCCCGAGGCGGCCGGGATCGCCGCGGAGTATTTCGCCTACGACACGCCGCGCAACTCCTTCGACGGGCTATCGGTGTCGGCGTATCGGCGCGCAGTGCGCACCCTCATCCCGCTGCGGGTGCAGAAGGCGCTGCGCGCAGGTTGCAGCGACGTGCGCGACGAGACGCAGCAGATCACCGGCTTCATGCCGGACTGCACGCTCGACCTGGCCCCGGCCACGATCCTCGCGACGGCGGCCGCGCTGCGCACCGATCCCGCCGTGCAATCGAACCTGCGCTACCAGTACTCCGAGGTCTTCTCCACGCAGGCCAACATCAGCGGCGACGTAGTGGTGCTCGAACGGGCGTTGGCCGCGCTGCGCCGGCGCTAGTCTCACTCCCGACTGCGAGCGGCGCTTGCCTCGTGTGGCAATTTGCCACACCATGCGCCATGGCCAAGAACGTTCGTGTTTCCGACTCGCTGTATGCGCTGGCCGAGCTCGAGGCCCGGCTGGAGCACCGCAGCATTGCCCAGCAACTGGAGTACTGGGCGCGCCTGGGCATGGCCGCCGCGCGGACGGACGTTGGCCGGGTAGGTGCCATCCGTGCCGCCGCCGAGGCCACGCGCCTGCTGGACATTGCCGACGTCCGCGCGGGCAAGCGCCGCGCCGAGGCCTTGCACCTGATCCCCCGGTCGTTGGCGGTAGCGGCGGAGCTGGAGTTCCCAGCCACGTTCCGGCGGGGCTGAGGCATGGGCGGCGTCGGCGAAGCCTACATGCCTCCCGAGCTTGTCCTGCGCGTGTTGGCGAGCGCTGGCGAGGACGTGGTGCTCGTCGGCGGCCAGGCCCTCGCCTTCTGGATGGACCGATACGGCATTCGCCAGCCCGGCGAGCTCCCAGCCGTATCGCGAGACGTGGACTTCTTCACGCCCAATGCCGCGAACTCGGCCCCCCTGCTGGACTTCGCGCACGCGATCCACGGGAAGGCGGTCGTCCTGCCGCCCAAGGCCATTTCGGCCCTGGTGGGCAGCGCCGTGGCCGCCGCCGAGGATGATCGCGTCTACAACGTCGACCTGCTGCATTCGGTGGTGGGCCTGTCCCGCGACGAGATCAACGCGAATGCCGTCATGGTGCGCGTCGACGGCGTGGATCACCCGTTCCGCGTATTGCATCCGCTGCACGTCCTGCAGAGCCGCAATGCCAACCTGCACGAGCTGAGGGAGAAGCAGGACGAGCTCGGCCGCCTGCAGCTACGCCTCGCGATAGAGGTCGTCCGGCGTTTCCTGGAGATCGAGATCGACCGTATTCAAGCTTCGGCTGCCAACTCGAGCGAGGAGATCGAGCGGGCGACCCTGGATCTGGTGGCGATCGTGAACGACTACGCCGGCGAATCGGCGGCCAGGAAGAACGCCGAGCGCCACGCTGTTTTCCTGGCCGATGCCATTCCCGCCTGGCGAATCCGTTCGCGGCCCTTCTGGGAGAAGCAGTGGCCGCACTTGCGTGAGCGCATGTCGCCCGCTTACGCCGCACTCTGCGAGCAGCGCGCGGAGCAGCCGCGCTAGCCGCGTCAGCCGCGCCGCGCGGCTTCGATCTTCGCCACGTCGATCTTGCGCATCGTCATCATCGCCTCGAACACGCGCTTGCGCACCGCCGGGTCCGGATCGGCCATGGCCTCGGTGAGGGCCTTCGGCGTGATCTGCCAGTTCACGCCCCACTTGTCCTTGCACCAGCCGCACTCGCTTTCCCTGCCGCCGTTGCCGACGATGGCGTTCCAGTAGCGGTCGGTCTGCTCCTGGCCCTCGGTGGAGACCTGGAAGGAGAAGGCCTCGGTGTGCGGGAAGATCGGCCCGCCATTGAGGCCCACGCACGGAATGCCCATCACCGTGAATTCCACCGTCAGCAACTGGCCCGCCTTGCCGCCGGGGAAATCGCCGGGCGCATGCATGGTGCGATCCACCCAGCTGTCCGGGAAGGTGGCGGCATAGAAGGTGGCGGCGCCGAGGGCGTCGCTGTCGTACCACAGGCAGATCGAGTTCTTGGGGATCATGGCCTGGTTCCTCGGCGAGCCTGGACCGCAAATGTACTCCGGCCGCGTTAGGCTTGGGAAAACCGTCCGGGAGTTCGACATGGCCTTGCGCGCTTCGCTCCTCTTCCTCGCGTTGCTGGCGGCCACGGCGGCGCCGGCATCCGCGGCCGCCGCCACCGGTCCGGTGATCGACATGCACGTGCACGCCTACGCACTGGACCTGCCGCCGGGCGCGCCGGCCTGCCCGGGCGACCAGCCGGTACCGGTGCCGCCGGTGGATCCGCGGGAGGAGCTCGACTTCTCGAAGATGGGCGATTGCCCGCAGCCGATGCGGGCCGCGAAGGACGACGAAGACCTGATGCGCGGCACCATCGCCGCGCTGCGCAAGCACGACGTGCGCCTGGCGATGACGGAAGGCACGCCGGAGCGCGTCGCCCAATGGCGCGCACTGGCGCCGGACCTGGTGTTGCCGGGCGTCGGCTTCGCCAAGCCCAAGGGCGACCTGTCCATCGAGGAGATGCGGCGCCTGCACGCCGCCGGGCAGCTGGCGGTGTTCGGCGAGGTCTACATCCAGTATCGCGGCCACCGACCGGACGACCCGCGCTACGCACCCTACTTCGCGCTGGCCGAGGAACTCGACATTCCCATCGGCATCCACCTCGGCGAGGGCCCGCCCGGTACCGCGCGTTTCCCCGGCTACGGCGACTACCAGGTGGCGCTGGGCTCGCCGCTGCTGCTCGAGCCGGTGCTGCGCAAGTACCCGAAGCTGCGTGTGTACGTGATGCATTACGGCTCGCCGCTGGTGGACGAGATGATCGCGATGCTGTTCGCCTACCCGAACCTGTATGTGGACATCGCCTGCAACGACTGGGCCTTCCCGCGGGCGCAGTTCCACGATGCATTGAAGCGCATGACCGACGCGGGCATGGGCAAGCGCATCCTGTTCGGCAGCGACCAGATGTACTGGCCGGATGCGATTGGCGAGGCGATCAAGGCGGTGGAAACCGCGAACTTCCTCGACGCCGGGCAGAAGCGCGACATCCTCTACAACAACGCGGCGCGCTTCCTGCGGCTGTCCGAGGCCGAGCAGGCCGCGCATCACCGGCCGCTGCCGGCGGATGTCGCGCACTGACTAGGGTTCGGCCCGCTCGCGCAATGCCGCCATCAGTTCCAGGATCCCCATGGGCCTGCCGAACAGCCAGCCCTGCGCGAACCGGACGCCGTGTTCGCGCAGGTAGCTAGCCTGCGCCTCGTCCTGCACGCCCTCGGCGACCATCTCGAGGTCGAGGTCGCGGGCCATCTCGATGATATGCGCCACCACCTGGCTGGTCGCCGCGCCGGCGCCGATGGTGTCCACGAAGGCCTTGTCGATCTTGAGCTTGTCGATGGGCAGGGTGTTGAGCAGCGAAAGGCTCGAGTACCCGGTGCCGAAGTCGTCGATGGCGATCTGGATACCGTTGTCGCGCAGGCCCTGGATGACCTCGCGGGCGAGGTCGCCACGCAGGAATCCGCGCTCGGTGGCCTCCACCACCAGGTTGCCGTGCCTGGCGCCGGTGGCTTCGGCCAGGCCCCGCAACGCGTCCACCGTCCCGGCGAAGTGAAGGTCCGCCGACGACAGGTTGATGGAGATGTAGAAGTCCGGGTACCTGCCGAACAGGTCGACGATGTCGCGCTCGATCAGCTCGAGCACGCGCTCGGTGATCTTGCGGATGACGCCGGAGTCTTCCGCCACCTGGATGAAGATGTCCGGCCGGACCATCTCGCCGTCGGGCCGCCGCCAGCGCACCAGCGCCTCGGCGCCTACCCAGGCTCCCGACTCGAGATCGACGATCGGCTGGTACTGCATGAAGAATTCGTGGTTGCGCAGCGCGGCGCGCATGATCGCCGGCATGGCCTGCTGCAGGCGTGCGATGTACCCGATGGCGAGCAACGCCAGCAGGCCGGCCAACACCCCGATCGGCACCAGGATCCTGGCGAAGGATCGGGTCTGCGCGGCGATGGCCTGCTTCGGTATCGCGGCGATGGCGCCAGCGTAGTAGGACCGTGACAGGACGACGGCGACAAGGTGGTCGCCGTCGCGGAAGCTCACTTCGTGCCGACCCTGGAGCGCGTCTATCCACTCGGTGCGAACCACTCCCCGCGAGGCGGCGATGCGCCGGGCGCTGCTGGAAAAGTTGGCCAGCGACACCTGCGGGTCGGCCGTGGTGGAGTCCAGCGTCAGGCCCTTGTGGATGATCGCTGCGTAATCGCGCAACTGGATGACCAGGAACTCCTGGTCCGGTGCGAAGGGGAAGCGGACGCGGTAGCGGGTCTTCACGCCGCGGGGCGAGACCGAATCGGCTGCGCCCAGGTCGAACCCGGCCCCGATGGCATCGCCGATGGACGCGCAGGCCATGCGGTTTCCGTCAACGCGGCCAATGGCCTGGATGAAACCCGACCCCAGGTCGACCCGCCGCATCACGTCGAGGCTGCGCAGCGAACAGGGGTCGGACTCGCCCGCCTGTTCGAGGCGCTCCACGCCCGTCTCGATCTGGCCCAGCATCGCCTCCGTGCGATGCAGCACGTCGCGGGCATAGGTGAGCACCCGCATGCGTTCGCGCTCGGTCGCCTGCTGGCGCGCCACCAGGATCGAGAGGCCGACCGGGATCGCAATCGCGGCGAGTGCGACCGTGACAGCCAGCGCAATTTTGAGACGCTTGGAAACCATCGACCGTTCTCGCTGCCCTTGGCAGCGCCCCTCCCCGAGGCCGGCGTTCGGATACTTCCGTCGGCCAGACTACACGTTGGTGTGGCCGCCGGTGTGATCGGGGATGTGACCGGGTTCCCGGCATGGCCTCGCGGGAAGGGCTGCTTACCGCCAGTTGGCGTGCCGTGACCAGAACGCGACGCCGCGCGCATAGGCTTCGCGGTCGATCGGCACGCCGGACCCACCTTCCTCCACGCCGAGCGCATTGCGCATCATCGTGATCGGCACCATCGGGATTTCTTCCGGCGCCATCGTGTACAGGCAACCGACCACGCCCCAGTCGGCGTCGGTGCGCGTGCCTTCCTTCGCCAGTTGCTCGCGGTCGTAGAGGATGGGCACGAGGTAATTCGCCACCGGCGGCTCGATCCCTTCGAACCAGCGCACCAGCACGGGCAGTTCCGCCGGCGTGCGCGCCTCGTAGGCGCTGCGCAGCAGGTGCCGGTTGGCGTCGGTGACCTCGATCGCCGAGCAGCGCGTCGGCGTCCAGTTGCGGTGCACGTGCAGTACGCAGAACGGCGCGTAGCCGGGGATGACCCGCTCCGGCGCCTCGGCGTTGAGCCGGGCCTCGAACTCACGCGCCGTGCAGCCCTGGATGGCGGTGCGCCGGCCATCGGAGGGGAACAAACGGGCGCGGGCGAAGTCTGTGAGCACGATGGACATGTGGACGATATATTAGCCCCTCGCCGACCAAGACCGCCCGATGCCCGCCACGCCGATCAGCTTCGAGTTCTACCCGCCCAAGACCGACGAGCAGCGCGCGCAGCTGGGCCGTACCGTCAAGCGGCTGAAGGCGCATGCGCCCGAGTTCGTCTCGGTGACCTTCGGCGCCGGCGGCTCGACCCTGAGCTACACGCCGGAGACCGTGCGCGAGCTGCGCCAGGCCCACGCGCTCAACGGCGTGCCGCACGTGAGCTGCATGGGCGGCACCCGCGAGGAGATCGGCAACCTTTTGCAGCTCTACCGTGCGCTGGGCTGCGACCGCATCGTCGCGCTGCGCGGCGACCTGCCCTCGGGCATGGCGCGGATGGGCGACTTCCGCTTCGCCACCGACCTGGTGCGCTTCATCCGCGACGAACACGGCGAGCACTTCCGCATCGAGGTCGGCTGCTACCCGGAGACGCACCCGCAGGCCGAGGATGCGCTGGCCGACCTGCGCCACTTCAAGGCCAAGGTGGACGCGGGCGCGACGTCGGCGATCACCCAGTATTTCTACAACGCCGACGCCTACTTCCGCTTCGTGGACGACGCGCGGCGGCTGGGCATCGAGGTGCCGATCATCCCGGGCATCATGCCGATCTCCAACTTCAGCCAGTTGCGGCGTTTCTCCGAAGCCTGCGGCGCGGAGATCCCGCGCTGGATCGGCAAGCGCATGAGCGCCTTCGGCGACGACGCCGATGCGATCCGCGAGTTCGCGGCCGACCTGGTGGCCGGCATGTGCCGGCGGCTGGTGCAGGCGGGCGTGCCCGAGCTGCACTTCTACACCTTGAACCTGAGCAAGCCCACCGAAGCGGTGCTGGCGCGGCTGTGAGCGCCTGGCGGCCCGCGCTGGCGATGCTGTTCGCGCTCGCGGGCGGCACCACGCTGGCGCAGGATGCGACCACCGAGACGGTGCGCGACCTGCCGCCGCTGGGGCCGATGAAACCCGTCGCGCCGCCCGCCGCCCCGGTGCACGAGCCGCCGCCCGCGGGTTTGCGTCGCTGCGTGGATGCCGATGGCGTCGCCGTGTTCACCGATCGCCGCTGCGAGCTGCTGCAGGCCGAGCCGGTGACGCCACCGGTGGGCGAACCGGCCAAGCCTGCATCCATGGTTCGCCTGCGCACCTGCGCGCGCAGCCAGGACGACCTGTTGATGGGCGTGCGTGGCGCGCTGGAAAGCCGCGACCCCAACAAGCTGGCCGAGTTCTACCACTGGCCGGGCATGGGCCACGCCGAGGGCTATCGGCTGATGGAACGCCTGGCGAATGTCACCGAGCATCCGTTGCTGGACGTGCAACTGGTGTCGAGCGCGCAGATGCGCGGACCGCCCTCGCCCTTCGCGCGCGATCGTCCGGGCGGCGCTTACGCCGACCCGCGCTTCGGCAACGCCGACCCGCGCCTGGAACACGCCGACCCGCGCCTGGAACAGGCCGAGCCGGCACAGGCGCCGCGCGACCGCGCCGACCTGCTGCGCGTGGACCAGATGCGCGGCGAGGACGACTACGAGTCGCAGGTGACCTGGTTCCACCTGCGCAGCAACGCCGGGTGCTGGTGGCTGCAGTTCTGAACCTGGCGGCGGTGGCCGCCGGCCTCGGGTAAAATGCCGGTTTCCCCCGGAGCCCGCCGTCCATGGCCATGACCTACCCCGACTTCATCTGGCACAACGGCGAGGTCAAGCACTGGCGCGACGCCACCGTGCACGTGATGGCGCATGCCCTGCATTACGGCTCGTCGGTCTTCGAAGGCATCCGCGCCTACGAGACGCCGAACGGCCCGAAGGTCTTCCGCCTTACCGACCACCTCAAGCGCCTGTACGCCTCGGCGAAGATCTACGAGATGGTCATTCCCTACTCGCTCGAGCAACTCACGCAGGCCTGCCGCGACACCCTGGCCGCCAACAAGCTGGGCAAGGCCTACCTGCGACCGGTGGCGTACCGCGGCCTGGGCGGCTTCGGCCTTTCCGCCGACACGCCGATCGACGTCGCCGTCGCGACCTGGGAAATGGGCCCGTACCTGGGTGCCGGCGTGCTGGAAGCGGGCATCGACGCCTGCGTGTCGAGCTGGCAGCGCTTCGCGCCGAACACCATTCCCGCGGGCGCCAAGGCCGGCGGCAACTACCTGTCGGGCACGCTGATCGCGCGCGAGGCGCGGCGCCTGGGCTTCGGCGAGGGCATCGCACTCGCCTCCACCGGCCTGCTGTCGGAAGGTGCGGGCGAGAACCTGTTCCTGGTCTTCGACGGCGCGCTGCACACCACGCCGGTGAGCGCGGCGCTGCTCAACGGCATCACCCGCAACTCGATCATCACGCTGGCGCGGGCGAACGGCATCGAGGTCGTCGAGCGGGACATGCCGCGCGAATACCTGTACCTGTGCGACGAGCTCTTCATGTGCGGCACGGCGGCCGAGATCACGCCCATCCGTTCGGTGGATGGTCGCCAGGTCGGCACCGGCAAGCCTGGTCCTCTCACCGGTCGCATCCAGGACCTCTTCTTCGGGTTGTTTGCAGGGTCCACGCCTGCGCCTGCTGGCTGGCTGGAATAAGCCTTTAATCAGGGTCTGACGCTGGGCGCTGCCGGGGGTAGGGCCTTCGCGCTGCCCGGATTCGACAAGGCCGTCCGTGGCCAGTCAATCCGGCCGGGCGGCTTCCTGCCGCCCTGCTGCGCGAAGGCCCTACCCCCGACATCACCCAGCGTCAGGTCATGAGTTGGGTGGTTCCCAGAGAGCAAAGCACACGCGGCTGCCCCAATAACTCTATCCAAAGCCGCGCGATGCGAAGCGAGCGCGGCGCCGCCGCCGCGCTAGCCGCGACACTCTGGACGCGAACGGTTGGTGATGTGGGGGTGGGGTGTGGCGCGCAGCAGGGCGGCAGGAAGCCGCCCGGCCCGACTGACTGGCCACGGACGGCCTTGTCGAGTCGGGGCAGCGCGACACACCCCACCCCCGCAGCGCCAAGCGTTCGACTTACACCGAAGAGTCGAAGTCCAGCGTGGCGACGGCGCCGCGCTCGGGTCGCGGGGCGATGCTGACTCGCCAGGCGTAGAGTTCGCATAGGCGGCGGACGATGGAGAGGCCGATGCCGCCGCCACTCGTGCCGCCGGCACTGGACCCGCGATAGCCGCGTTCGAAGAGTCGTGCCGCGTCCTCGGCACTGATGCCGGCACCGGTGTCCTCGATCTTCACGCAGTCGCGCGCGACGGTGATCCGCACCTCGCCCTCGGCCGTGTACTTGCAGGCGTTGCCGATCAGGTTGCCGAGCGCGACGGCCACCACCGCTTCCGGCGCATCCACGACGATGTCCTTGCGGCCCTGCACGATGATCTCGATCGGCCGCGCGCCGAGCTGCGCGCGGTTGGCTTCGGCCAGCTGCTGGCAGAGCTTGAACACGTCGGTGCTGCCGCTGCCGCGTTCGTTGCGCGAGAGCAGCAGCAGGGCGGTGGTGAGGTCGGTGCACTGGATGGCGGCGCGCTCGATGCGCGCCAGGCGCTGGCGCTGCTTCTCGCTCAGGTCCGGGTTGGCCAGCAGCAGCTCGGCGGCGCCGCGGATCACCGCCAGCGGCGTGCGCAGTTCGTGGCTGACGTCGGCGTTGAACTCGCGGTCGCGGCGCACCAGCGCGGTCATGCGGTCGGCGTAGTCGTCCAGGGCCAGCGCGAGCTCGCCGACTTCGTCGCGGGGGAAATGCGGGGCCAGCTTCTCCGGGTTGGAGCGACTGGCCAGGCCTTCGACGCGCCGCGCCAGCTCGGTCAGCGGGCTGATGACCCGGCGCGAGGACCACAGGCCGATCAGCCAGGCCAGGCCGGTGAACAGCAGCACCGCGCCGACCAGCGAATACAGCATCTGGCGCTGGGTCAGGGCCTCCTGCGTGTAGTCGTAGCGCATGAAGGTGACCATGTCGTCGGCGCGCTGCACGGCGAGCTTGTACTCGCGCAGCTCGCCCTCGGCGTCCACCTCGCGCAGGTCGTGCACCCCGGGCGTGAGCTCGCGCCAGGCGAAGGGGATGCTGGCGCCGTGGGGGCGGTAGGCGAAGGCCTCGATCTGCCGGGAAAAGACGAAGGGCGCGTCCGGATCGGGATTCGCGCGCTTGAACTCGAGGAAGTTGGTCGCCTCGCTCTGCAGCCAGCCATTGACCAGCGAGCCCTCGAGGCGATTCCGCAGCGCCACGGTCGCGACGGCGAACAGCGCCGTCAGGCCGAACCCGAGCAGCAGGAACGAGAGGATGATTCGGCTTCGCAGCCGGCGCCGATAGTGCATGGGATCAGCTGGCGTCGGTGTCCGCGATGCGATAGCCGATTCCGTGGCGGGTCTGGATCAGGTGCTTGTCGAAGGGCTTGTCCACCGCGGCGCGCAGGCCGTGGATGTGCACGCGCAGCGAGTCCGAATCCGGCAGTTCCTCGCCCCAGACGCGGGTTTCCAGGTCCATGCGCGGCACCACGGCCGGCGAGGCCTCCATCAGCGCCTGCAGGATCTTGAGCGCGGTCGGGTTGAGCTGCAGCAGCTTGCCGCCGCGGCGCACCTCGAGCGTGTCGAGGTTGTATTCCAGGTCGGCGACCTCGAGCACGCGCGGCTGCGCGGCCTTGCCGCGGCGGGCGAGCACCGACAACCGGGCCTCGACTTCCTGCAGCGCGAAGGGCTTGACCAGGTAGTCGTCGGCGCCGGAGTCGAAGCCGGAGAGTTTGCTGTCGAGCGAGTCGCGGGCGGTGAGCATCAGCACCGGCGTCTGCTTGCGACCCTCGGTGCGCAGCTTGCGGCAGACCTCGATGCCGTCCATGCCGGGCAGGTTGAGGTCGAGCACGATGGCGTCGAAGTTGTTGACCACCGCCAGGTGCAGGCCGGTGACGCCGTCGGCCGCGTAGTCCACCGTGTGGCCGCGCTCCTCCAGGTAGTCACCCAGGTTGGCGGCGATGTCGCGGTTGTCTTCGACCACGAGGATTCGCATCGGGCTCGGTTTCCTTCAGGACGTGGAACGTGGGGGCGTGCGCCTTTGCTGCTTGGATTCTGCCAGAGGGCCGGGGTTCCGGCATTGTCTGGCGGCGTTGGCGTTTGCCGCCGATGCAGGCTGGCAGTTTCCGGACGCACAAAGAAAAGGACCCGGGAAGGCGCGTGGCGCCTTCCCGGGTCGAAGCGTTTCAGAAAGTCCCGATTGCCATAATCCCGGGGTCCACGAGGAGGACCCGTCGATGCAGGCCCGACCAGCCTAGGCA
>CAMPGW010000060.1 GCA_946885735.1 uncultured Gammaproteobacteria bacterium | reverse complement strand
ATGCCGACGACGAATGGCGCCAGCTGTTCGAGACCAACCTGTTCTCGGCCTTCGAGCTGTCGCGCTTCGCCTTCCCGCTGCTCAGCCGCCATGCCGCCTCGTGCATCGTCAACGTCGGCAGCGTGTCGGGCCTGACCCACGTGCGCACCGGCGCGGTCTACGGCATGAGCAAGGCGGCGCTGCACCAGCTCACCCGCAACCTGGCCTGCGAGTGGGCCGAGGATGGCGTGCGGGTGAACGCGGTCGCGCCCTGGTACATCCGCACGCGGCGTACCTCGGATTCGCTTGCGCAGCCTGAGTATTACGAAGAGGTGATCGCGCGCACGCCGATGCGCCGCGTGGGCGAGGCCGAGGAAGTGGCGGCCGCGGTGGCCTTCCTGTGCCTGCCGGCCTCCAGCTACGTCACCGGCGAATGCATCGCGGTGGACGGCGGCTTCCTGCGCTACGGTTTCTGACGCGCGGCTTGCGAGGCGCGCTAGAAGCAGCTTTCGTTGACGATGGCGGTGATGCGCTCGAGCTCGGACTTGCGATACGCGGCCGTGTCGCTGAAGGCGCGGCGCGCCTCGGAGGCAGCGTCCTTGCGCATCGCGATCCAGCGCGCGCAGGCATCGCGATCGGACAGGCGCACGCAGCTGTCCTCCACCCAGCGGCAGCTCAGGGCCTGCTGCGGCGTGAGCTGGTTCGGGTAGGGGTAGTAGATGACCAGCGGCTCGCAACGCGGATTGGGGTCATAACTTTCGCTGAAGCGCTCGTCGCCGTCGTAGCTGGTGCACCTGTACATCGGCGGCGGCGGGATCGGCAGGCGCGCGGGCGGCAGGTCCGCGTCGACGAGCTGCGGTTGCGGCATCGCCGGCGTGTCGGCGACGCGCACGGCGCTGGAGCTCACTGGCGGATCCTTCGGACGCGTCATCGCGCGGGTCTGCTCGCGGCTGCCGGGCGGGCAGGGATCGTCCTGCAGGGTCACGCGGCCCTTGCCATCGGTGCAGCGGCGCACGGTGACGGTGGCGCCGTCGGCCGGTGCGGTGGTGGTCCTGGACTTGCCTTCGATCACCGTGGCGGTGACGCCTTCTGCAGGCGGCTTCGGCACGGCGGTGGGCACCGGCGAGGCCTGGCGCGCGGACGCGGATGCCGCCAGCGTGGCCCCAAGGCCAAGCGCCAGGAAAGTCGCTAAGCTGGATCCAGACCACGCCATGCCGGGCATTGTGCGACCGCCCGGCCGCCGCCGCCAGCCGGAGCATCCGCATGATCCCGACGCCGTTCAGCTTGCTCCCGTCCGCTCGCACGGGCGGTGCCGCGTGAACAACATCGCCAACCTGCTGGTGCGCAGCGCGCGCCTGTTCCCCCATCGCATCGCGGTGCAAGCCGGGCCGCATTCGTTGACCTACGCGCAGCTCGAGGCGGCCTCCAACCGGCTGGCGCATGGACTGCGCGCGCTCGGCATCGTGGCCGGCGACAAGGTGGCGCTGAGCTGCCCCAACGCGCCGTGGTTCCCGGTGTGCTACTTCGCGATACTCAAGGCCGGCGCGGTGGTGGTGCCGCTCAACATCCTGCTCAAGTCGCCGGAGATCGCCTACCACCTGCAGGACTCGCAGGCGCGCGCCTTCCTCTGTTTCCAGGGCAGCGCCGAGTTGCCGATGGGCAAGGAGGGCTTCGAGGCCTTCGAGCGCAGCGAGGACTGCGAGCATTTCTTCGTGCTCACCGCCGACCCCTTCACCACCGACTCTGGCGTGCCCGGGGCCCGCGCCATCGGCAGCCTGCTGCACGACCAGCCCGAGGACGGCGAGGCCGCGCAGACCTGCGCCGACGACACCGCCGTCATCCTCTACACCTCCGGCACCACCGGCACGCCCAAGGGCGCGGAACTCTCGCACGCCAACATCGTGACCAACGCGCTGTGCTGCGTCGCGCTCACCCGGCTCGACAGCACCGACGTGCAGCTGATCGCGCTGCCGCTGTTCCACACCTTCGGCCAGACCGTGCAGATGAACTCGGTGGTGGCGGTGGGCGCGATGATGGTGCTGGCGCCGCGCTTCGAACCCGAGGCGGCCATGCAGCTGATGGCCGCGCATGGAGTCACCGTGTTCTGCGGCGTGCCGACCATGTTCATCGGCTTGCTCAATGCCGAGCAGGCGGCGCGCGACGGCCTGCGCGAGCGGGTGGCCAAGACCCTGCGCCTGGGCGTGTCCGGCGGCGCGCCGATGCCGGTGGCGGTGCTGCGGCGTTTCGAGGCCGAGTTCGGCGTCACCATCCTGGAGGGTTTCGGGTTGTCGGAAACCAGTCCGGTGGCGACCTTCAACCACTTCGACTCCGAGCGCATTCCCGGCAGCATCGGCCAGCCGGTGATCGGCGTGGAAGTGGCGATCATGGGCGAGGACGGGACGATCCTGCCGCCCGGCGCCGACGGCGAGATCGTGGTGCGCGGGCACAACGTGATGAAGGGCTATTACCGTCGCCCCGAGGCCACCGAGCAGGCGATCCGCGGCGGCTGGTTCCATACCGGCGACATCGGCCGCTGCGATGCCAACGGCAACTTCTTCGTGGTGGACCGCTTGAAGGACATGGTCATCCGCGGCGGCTTCAACGTCTACCCGCGCGAGATCGAGGAGGTGCTGATGACGCACCCGGCGGTGGCGCTGGTGGCGGTGATCGGCGTGCCGCATCCCGTGCACGGCGAGGAGATCAAGGCCTTCCTCGTGCCGCGGCCGGGCGAAGCCGTCGACGCCGAGGAGATCATCGCCTGGTGCCGCGAGCGGATGGCGGCCTACAAGTACCCGCGCATCGTCGAGGTGGTGGAGGCCTTGCCGATGACCGCCACCGGCAAGATCCTCAAACGCGCGCTGCGGCCCTGACGGTCGCCGCGGTTTTCTTTGCCGCGGCCTTTTTTGCCGGCGCCTTCGTCGCGGCGGCCTTCTTGGCGACCTTGCGTGTCGACTTCTTGGCGGCCTTCTTCGTCGCTTTCTTCGCAACCTTCCTGGCCGGCGCCTTGGCGCCGTCGGCGTCGGCGGCCTTGCGCGCACTCGAAGCCTTCTTTGCCGGCGCGGCCTTCTTCGCCGCCACCTTGCGGCCGAACCGCCCGCGCTGCGGCCGCGGCGGCGCCGCCGCCAGGATGGCCTGGCATTCCTCCAGGCTCAGCGACTTCGGATCGCGGTCCTTGGGGATCTTGCCGTTCTTCTCGCCATCGGTGATGTAGGCGCCGTACTTGCCGTTGAGCACCTGGATCGGGCTGCCCTCGAACTGCCGGATCAGGCGATTCGCGAGCAGTTCCTCGCGCGCCCGCAGCAGCGCGGCGCCGCGCTCGAAGTCGATCTCGTAGGGATCGTCGGTCTTGTCGAGCGAGGCATAGGTGTCGCCGCGCTTGACGAAGGGCCCGAAGCGGCCGACCGCCACCACCAGGTCCTTGCCGTCGAGCTGGCCGAGCACGCGCGGCAGCGTGAACAACTTCAGCGCCTGCTCGAGGGTGATCGTGTAGATGCTCTGCCCGGCCTGCAGCGAGGCGAAGCGCGGCTTGTCCTCGTCGTCCGGGCTGCCGATCTGCGCGATCGGGCCGAACTTGCCCAGCCGCACCAGCACCGGCTTGCCGGTCGCCGGGTCGCTGCCGAGCACGCGGTCGCCACCCGGGCGCTCGACCGAGCCGGCGTCGTGGATGGCCTGGGTGAACGGGCCCCAGAAGCGTTCCAGCAGCGGGATCCAGTCCTCCTCGCCGCGCGAGACCGCGTCGAGTTCGTCTTCGAGCCGCGCGGTGAAGTCGTAGTCCACGTACTGGCGGAACTGCCCGGTGAGGAAATTGATCACCGCGCGGCCGACGTCGCTGGGACGGAAGCGCTTGTTGTCGAGTTGCACGTAATCGCGCGAGAGCAGCACCTGGATGATGCTGGCGTAGGTCGAGGGTCGGCCGATGCCGTACTCCTCGAGCGCCTTCACCAGCGAGGCTTCCGAGAAGCGCGGCGGCGGCTCGGTGAAGTGCTGGTCGGTGTGGATCGAGGACAGCGGCACGGTCTGGCCGAGCTTCATCAGCGGCAGCTTGCGGCCCTCGTCCTCGTCCTCGCTGCTGCGGGTGTCCTTGCCTTCCTCGTACACCGCCAGGAAGCCCGGGTCGACTACGGTGGTGCCACTGGCGCGGAAGGCGTGCTCGCCGCCGGCCGCCAGTTCGACGGTGACGGTGTTGAGGGTCGCCGGCACCATCTGCGAGGCCACCGTGCGCTTCCAGATCAGCTCGTACAGGCGCCGCTCGTCGTCGCCGAGGTAGCGTGCGACCTGGGCGGGCGTGCGCAGCGCCGAGGTCGGGCGGATCGCCTCGTGGGCTTCCTGCGCATTCTTGGACTTGGTCTTGTAGAAGTTGGGCTTGTCCGGCAGCGCATGGGTGCCGAAGTCGCGAGCGATCACGTCGCGCAGTTCCGACAGCGCATCGCCCGACAGGTGGGTGGAGTCGGTACGCATGTAGCTGATCAGGCCGACCGTGCCCTCGTCGCCGATGGTGAAGCCCTCGTAGAGCTTCTGCGCGATGCGCATGGTGCGACTGGTCGAGAAGCCGAGCTTGCGCGCGGCCTCCTGCTGCAGGGTCGAGGTGATGAAGGGCGGCGAGGGCCGGCGCTTGCGTTCCTTGCTGGTGACGTCGGTGACGCGCAGGGCGTCGCCGGCGGCCTTGAGCAGGCGCTGGCGCGCGGCCTCGGCGGACTTGCCGTCGGTGAGGGTGAACTGTTCGAACTTCTGCCCGTCGAGCTTCACCAAGCGCGCGGTGAAGGCCTGCTGCGGGTGCGCGAGCTCGGCTTCCATGGACCAGTACTCGCGCGGCACGAAGGCCTCGATCTCCTCCTCGCGCTCGACGATCATGCGCAGGGCCGGCGATTGCACGCGGCCGGCGCTCAGGCCGCGCTGCACCTTCTTCCACAACACCGGCGAGAGGTTGAAGCCCACCAGGTAGTCGAGCGCGCGCCGCGCCTGCTGCGCGTCCACCAGGTTGCCGGCGATCTTGCGCGGGTGGTCGACGGCCTCGCGGATGGCGCGCGGCGTGATCTCGGTGAACACCACCCGATGCAGAGGCTTGTCCCCGAGCAGGCCGCGCTCCTTGAGGATCTCCGCAATGTGCCAGCTGATCGCCTCGCCCTCGCGGTCCGGGTCGGTGGCCAGGTAGATGGATTCGGCGCCCTTGGCGGCCTTGGACAGGGCCTCGACGTGCTTCTCGTTCTTCTCGATCAGCTCGTAGCGCATGGCGAAGTCGCGCTCGGGATCGACCGCGCCCTCTTTCGGAACCAGGTCGCGGACGTGGCCGTAGGAGGCGAGGACGGTGAAGTCCTTGCCCAGGTACTTGTTGATCGTCTTGGCCTTGGCCGGTGACTCGACGATGAGCAGGTTCTTTGCCATGGAAGGCGGGGGCTCCGAAGCGGGAAAGGGGCGGTCGCCCCAGACGGCAAGGCCCGCGTATCCGCGGGCCCTCCTTATTTATTAAGGGGTCCGGGAGGCCGACGCTGTCAAGCGCCGCCGTTTCCCCGTATCAGGAAAGCCTGAGACCACGGCCTCCGGGACTCACGCCAGGACGGAGCCGACGCGGCTGCAAAGCCGCGCGCCGGCCGGAGGCCGGCAAGGTCCAAAACCTAATGCGTCGGCTCGGGATCGTCGCCGAACATCTGGCTCTCCATCCAGGCGAAGGCCGCTTCGGCGCCCGGCTGGTTGAACAGTACCATCAGCACGACCCACTTCAGGTCGTCCAGGTCCACCTCGTCCTGGTCCAGGGCCATGGCCCGGTCGATCACCAGCTCGCGCTGGTCGGCGTCGAGCACGCCGTGCTGCTCGAGGAACATCAGGAAGCCCAGGCATTCCCGGTCGAGGCGGTCGATCTCGGCCTCCACGAACACCCGCACCGGCCCGTTGGCGCGCGGCTCGGCCAGGCCAGGGCGCTGGTTGGCCAGCTCCTCGAGCCAGTCGAAGGCCTTGCTGATCTCGGCGGGGCTGAAACCGGCCTGGATGAGGCCGGCCTGGAGGGAGTCGCGGTCGCGAACGGCGTCGGGGTCGTCGTAGAAGTAGTTCTCGAACAGGAACAGGAGCACGTCGAGTATGGTTTCTTTCATCAACCCTTCTTTCTAGGTCCTGGGGCGTGCGCCGCGGGTCGGCGCCCCGGAAACAGGTCAGGAACGACGGGTGTATCGGCCATGCGCTGCAGTGATCTTCCCGTTCAGTTCCATGGCCAGCAGCATGGCCGAGAGGGGTCCGACCGTCAATCCCGTGCGTTCGCAAAGTTGGTCGAGGTTCACCGGGTCGTGGCCGATCGCCGCAAGCAGCCGGCGCTCGCCGGCGTCGGCCGCGCTCGCCGTGGGAAACAGCCCGGGCACGGCGGCCGTGTCCGCGGCCGCCAGGCGCCCCCGCAAGGCGTCGGCCAGGCGGGCGGCGACCGGGGCGAGCGCCTCGACCACCTCCTCGGGGGTCTCCGCCAAGCCGGCGCCCTGACGGATCAGCCGGTGGCATCCGCGCGCCAGCGCATTGTCGATCGAGCCGGGCAAAGCGAACACCTCGCGGCCGGCTTCCGCCGCCAGGCGCGCGGTGATCAGCGCGCCCGAGCGCAGCGCCGCCTCGACCACCAGCGTCCCCAGCGACAGCGCCGCCACGATGCGGTTGCGGGAGGGAAAGTGCGATGCCTGGCCCGCGGTGCCCGGCGGATGCTCGGTGACCACGGCGCCGTTGGCGACGACCTGCTCGAGCAACTGCGCATTGGCGCTGGGAAAGGCCCGATCCGGGCCGGTGCCGAGCACCGCCACCGTGCGGAAGCAGTCCAGGGCCCCGCGGTGGGCCGCGGTGTCGATGCCTGCGGCGAGCCCGCTGGTGACCACCAGGCCCGCCCGCCCGAAGGCGCGCGCGAAGCGGCGGGCGTGCTCGATGCCGCCGGCGGTGGGACGCCGGCTGCCGACCACGGCCACCTGCGGATGCCAGAGCAGGTCCACGTCGCCGGAAACGTAGAGGAAAGCCGGCGGACTCGGCGCCTGCCGCAGCAGCGCCGGATAGTCCGCATCGGCCCAGGCCAGCAGCCGATGCCGCGGCGATGCCTGGAGCCAGCGCCGGTCCGCATCGAGCAGCCGCCGGTCCGGCGACTCCAGCCCCGGGAAGGCCGACTCCGGAATGCCGGCAGCGCGCCAGGCCGCGACGCCAGCGGCACGCCCCGCCGCCGCCCCGCCGCAGACATCGAGCAGGGTGCGCAGGCTGGCGGTGGGGGCACCGCTGCGCGACAGGATCAGGCGGGCGTCGTCTTCCATGGCCCGCACAGCATCGCGGCGCCCGAGGGCGCCGCGATGTCATCCGAAACCGACTGGATGCGTCCGGTTATTGCGTGGCGTTCGGGGACTTCAGGGTATCGCCGACGCGGATCGGGCGGATGCCGTCCATCACCAGCGCGTAGCTGACCTTCTCGAAGGTGCGGAACACCATCACGTGGCCAAGGTAGTCATCCGGCATCTTCACCTTGTCGGACATCGCGCCGAGCTTGCTGCGATGGGCGACCACGTCCGGGCGCAGGGCGCCGTCGTGCCAGACCGAGAAGGTCGTGCCGTTGTCGATGCCGTCGCGGCTGCCGACGTTGAGCGCGATGACCACGCGCGGCCCGGAGAACTTCAGCCCGTCGGCCACCGCCAGCACCTGCGCACCCTCCGGGATGGAGGCGGCGCCATGCGGCTGGAAGCAGTTGCAGTAAGGCATGTCCTCGACCGGCAGCACGCGGTCGCCGACCCGAACCTCGCGGTTCTCGTCCTGCAGCAACACCACCGCGATCTCGTCCTGCACGCGGGTGACCTCGCCGATGGAATGCATCATCAACTCGAAGCCGAGCTTCTCGCCGATGGCTTCGTGCGGCGCATCGCCGTAGCCCCAGTGGATGTGGCTGCGGTTGGCGCGCACGTCCACCGGCGTCAGTCCACCCCAGCGGCTTCCGTCGCGGCGCTTCTTGCCCATCGCGTAGAGGCTGACCGGCCGCGCCAGTTGCACCTTCATGCCGGGCGCGGCGTTCGCCATGCCGCGCACGTACACGACCTGGCCGGCACCCGTGAGCAAGCGGTCTTCCTCGAGGCCGACCACATAGGGGAAGGACTTCGGGTCCTGCACCACGGTCAGCTGCTTGAGGAAGGGTTCGATCTGCGACAGCGGGATGGTGTCGATCGCGTCGCTGACGCGGACCTGCGGCCCCGGACCGGTTTCGCGCGTCACCCGCGGTTCACCGTTCACGTACACCAGGCTGAGCACGTCGCCCGGATAGATCAGGTGCGGGTTCTTGACCTGCGGATTGGCCTGCCAGATTTCCGGCCACAGCCAGGGCTTGGCCAGGAAGCGGGCCGAGATGTCCCACAGCGTGTCGCCCTTCTTGACGGTGTAGGAAGTCGGATGGTCCTCGGCGAGCTCAGCCGCGAAGGCGAACGTAGCGAGGGTGAGAAGCATGGCAGTCGAGACTGCAAGGAGCCGTTTAAACATGGCTGCTATCCACCTGATTCCCCTAGACAAGTGACGGCAATATAGCCCAGATCAGGCGGCGTTATGCAAGCGGTGGAGCTACAATGAGACCCCGTACCCCCTCCGTCCGCCCCTCGGCGGCGACCTCGCCATGGCCAGACTCTCGATTCTCGAGTTCCCCGATCCACGCCTTCGCACCGTAGCCAAGCCCGTCGAACGGGTGGACTCGGCCATGCGCCGGCTCATCGACGACATGTTCGAAACCATGTACGAGGCCCCGGGCATCGGCCTGGCGGCCACCCAGGTGGACGTGCACCAGCGCCTGCTCGTGCTCGACGTGAGCGAGGACAAGTCGCAGCCGATGGTCTTCATCAACCCGGAGATCACCGAGTCGCACGGCAGCCAGGTCTACCAGGAGGGTTGCCTCTCGGTGCCGGGCATCTACGCCGACGTGACCCGCGCCGATTCCGTGACGGTGCGCGCACTTGACCGCGAGGGTGCGCCCTTCGAGATCACCGCCGACGGGTTGCTGGCGGTCTGCATCCAGCACGAGATGGACCACCTGGCCGGCAAGGTCTTCGTCGACTACCTGTCCCCGCTCAAGCGCGAACTGGTCAAGAAGAAGCTCGCCAAGCAGAAGCGACTGGGCGAAGACGCCGCCTGATGGCGCTGCGCCTGGTCTTCGCCGGCACGCCGGAGTTCGCCGTGCCGGCCCTGCGTGCGGCGGCGCGCCGTGGCGAGGTGGTGGCGGCCTACACCCAGCCCGACCGACCCGCCGGGCGCGGCCGCCAACTGCAGGCCTCCCCGGTCAAGCTCGAAGCCCTGTCGCGCGGGATCCCGGTCTACCAGCCGGAGAACTTCAGGTCGGTGCAGGCCCGCGAGCAACTCGCTTCGCTCGCACCGGACCTGCTCATCGTCGTGGCCTACGGGCTGATCCTGCCGTCCTCGGTGCTCGCCATCCCCACCTATGGCTGCTGGAACGTGCACGCCTCGCTGCTGCCGCGCTGGCGCGGCGCCGCGCCGATCCAGCGTGCGATCGAGGCGGGTGATGACGTCACCGGCGTGTGCCTGATGCAGATGGAGAAGGGCCTGGACACCGGACCGGTGCTGCTGTCGCTGTCCACGCCAATCGGCGACACCGACACCGGGGGCTCGCTGCACGACCGTCTCGCCGCGCTCGGCGCCGAGGTGCTCGAGGATGGCCTGGGCCTGCTGCGCGCCGGGCTGCGTCCGAGGCCGCAGCCGCAGCCGGAGGCGGGCGTGACCTACGCCGCCAAGCTCGACAAGGCGGAGGCGAAGCTCGATTGGTCGCTGCCGGCCGAACAACTCGCGCGCCGCGTGCGCGCCTTCCACCCGTGGCCGATCTGCGAAGCCATGGTGGCCGGCGAGCGCCTGCGCATCCACGCGGCACGCGCGCTGCCGCTCGATCACCAGCACGCTCCCGGCAGTGTGCTGCTGGCGGCACGCAGCGGGCTGGACATTGCCTGCGGACGCGGCGCGCTGCGCCTGCTGCAGGTCCAGCGCGAAGGCGGGCGGCCGATGCCGGTGGCCGACTACCTCAACGCACGCCCGCGCCTGGCGGCGATGTGAGCGCGCCCGGCGCGGCGGTCCGCGCACAGGCGGCACGCGCCGTGCTGGCGGTGCTGCGCGAGGGTCGGTCCCTGAAGGCGGTGCTCGCCGAAGCCCTGCCGACCCTGGAGGATGCGCGCGACCGCGCGCTGCTCGAGGCGATCTGCTTCGAGGCCTTGCGCCACCGCAGGCGCTACGAACACGTGCTCGAGCAATGGATGGCGCACGGCCTGCGCGGCCGCGACGACAGCGTGCACTGCCTCCTGCTTGGCGGGCTCGCGCAGATCGATGCCCTGGGACTGGACGCGCACGCCGCGGTCGCCGCGACCGCCGAGGCCGCGCGCAATCTCGGCCGCGCGCGGCACGTGGGACTGGTGAATGCGCTGCTGCGGCGGGCCACGCGCGAGCCGCTGCCGCAGTCGGTCGACCTGGCGATCGCGCAGTCGTATCCGGACTGGCTGGTGGAACGCGTGCAGCGCGACTGGCCGGAGGACGCCGAGGCGATTCTCGCGGCGGGCAACGTCGCCGCGCCGCTGTGGCTGGCCGTGAATCCGACGATGGGTGCGCGCGAAGCCTACGCCCTGCGTCTGCGTGGTGCTGGCATCAAGGCCGTGGCTCCGGAGCATCCGGCCGGTGGACTGCGCGTGGATGCGCGCCTCTCGCCCGAGCGCCTGCCGGGCTGGAAGGATGGCGCGGTCTGGGTGCAGGATGGCTCGGCGCAATTGGCCGTGGACGCGCTGGGCGCCGACGCCAACGCGCGCGTGCTCGACGCCTGCGCCGCACCCGGCGGCAAGACCGCGCAGCTGGCCGCACGGCGCGGCGAGTCGGGCTCCGTGCTCGCCGTGGACATCGACAAGCGCCGCCTGCGACGGGTCGGCGATTCGCTGGCTCGGCTCGGCCTGGTAGCGGCCAGCGTGCGCCTGGGAGCGGCCGATGCCTCCGACCCGGAGGCGCTGGCGAATGAGGCGCCCTTCGATGCGATCCTGATCGACGCACCGTGTTCGGCCACCGGCATCATTCGTCGCCAGCCCGACATCAAGTGGCATCGTCGCGCCGACGACATGCCGGCGTTGCTCGCGTTGCAGGCGAAACTGCTGGATACGTTGTGGTTGCGGCTCGCGCCGGGCGGCAGGATGCTCTACGCCACCTGTTCGATCCTGCGCGAGGAAAATGAAATGCAGGTCGCGGCCTTCCTGGCGCGCACGCCCGACGCGCGGGCATGCCCCCTCGACGCCCGCTTCGGTCGCGAGGCCGGTGTCGGCCGCCAACGCCTGCCCGGCGAGGACGGCATGGACGGATTCTTCTACGCTGCGCTGGTGAAGGACGCCGCGGACGCCGCCGATGCCTGAGCTGGACGCAAGCCAACGCCGCCAGGTGTTGTGGCTGTTCGCGATCGCCTTGCTGGTGCTCGGCGCGGGCCTGGGCCTGCGCGATCCCTGGCCCGCCGACGAGCCGCGCTTCGTGCTCGTCGCCAAGCAGATGGTGGAAGGTGGCGACTGGTGGTTCCCGCATCGCGGGCAGGAGCTGTATCCGGACAAGCCGCCGCTGTATTTCTGGATCCTCGCCGGGATGCATGCCGTGGTCGGCGAATGGCGGATCGCCTTCCTGCTGCCTTCGCTGTTCGCCGGGCTCGGCGTGCTGTGGCTGGTGTACGACCTCGCGCGGCGGCTCTGGAATCATCGCGCGGGCGTGTCGGCGGCCGTCGCGGTGCTGTGCTGCCTGCAGTTCGTCTACCAGTTCAAGCGCGCGCAGATCGATCCCACGCTCGTGCTCGCGACCACGCTCGCGCTCTACGGGTTGCTGCGCCATCGCCTGCTCGGCCCGTCCTGGGCCTGGTACTACCTGGGTTGCGCGGCCGCCGGCGCCGGCGTGGTGCTCAAGGGCGTGGGCTTCCTGCCACTGCTCGTGCTGTTGCCGGCGATGCTGATGCGACGCGCCGGCTGGAATGGACTGGCGCCGATCCACGGCCAGGCCTGGCGCTGGGCGCTCGGCGCGCTGGCCTTCCTCGCGCCGATCCTGGCGTGGTTGCTGCCGATGGTGGCGATGGCGCTGGCCGACGGCGACCCGGCCCATCGCGCCTACCTCGACAACCTGCTGTTCAAGCAGACCGCCACGCGCTACGCCGAGGCCTGGCACCACCATAAGCCGGCCTGGTATTTCCTCGGCGTCATGGCGCTGTTCTGGCTGCCGTTCTCGCTCGCGTTCGGCTGGTTTTGGCGCGACTGGCGCGACGCCTGGCGTAGCCGCGATGCGCGCGTCTGGCTGCCGCTGGCCTGGGCAGTGCTGGTGCTGTTGTTCTTCAGCGCGAGCCCGGGCAAGCGCGACATGTACATCCTGCCGATGCTGCCGGCGGTGGCGCTGGCGGCCGCACCCTTCCTCGCCGACATCGCGGCGCGGCCCGGCTTTCGGCGCCTGCTGTGGGGTTTCTGCGTGGTTTTCGGCGTCGCCCTTGTCGGCCTCGGGCTGGCCGCGCTGCAGGTTCCTGCGCCCGCGCGGGTGCAGGCATTGATGGAGGACCGCGGCCTCGGCCCGGAGGCCGCAGCCTTGTGGTGGATGCTGATCGGCGCCGGCGGCGTCGGCCTGCTCGCGGCGGCCTGGCTGCGGCCGCCACGCGCGCTGGCGGCCACCGCGGTCTTGCTCGTCGCGCTGTGGTGCGGCTACGGGTTCGTCGTGCATCCCGTGCTCGACCCGAGCAGCTCGGCGCGCCGACTGATGCAGCAGGCGCGCACGGCCGCGGGCCCGGACGTGACGATCGGTTTGGTGCGCTGGAAGGAACAGAACCTGCTGCAGGCGATCGGCCCCACCGCCGAGTTCGGCTTCCGCCGACCCGCCGAAGAGCAGATGCGCCTGGGCGCCCGCTGGCTGGAAGCAGCGCCGACCTCGCGACGCCTGCTGATGTCGCAGCCGCGCGCCCAGCCGACCTGTTTCGCGCCCGCCGACATCGACGGACGGCGGGTGGTGAAGGTCGGCTCGGCCAACCGTCGCGACTGGTACCTGGTCTCGCGTGAAGGCCTGGCCGCGCGCTGCTTCAGCCAGGGCCTGGACGCCAGCGACTGACTCCCGGCCCGGGCGCGCTATCATGGCCGCCGCAGCGCGCGGCCGATGCCGCACAGGGTGAGCATGAAGATTCTGATTCTGGGCGCGGGCCAGGTCGGCAGTTCGGTGGCGGGATCGCTGGCGACCGAGAACAACGACATCACGGTTGTCGACACCGACCACCAGAAGCTGCGCGAACTGGCCGAGAAGCTCGACATCCGCACCGTCGTCGGCCACGCCTCGCTGCCCAGCGTGCTGGCCCAGGCCGGCGCGGAAGAGGCGGGCCTGGTGGTCGCGGTCACCTCCAGCGACGAGGTCAACCTGGTGGCCTGCCAGGTCGCCGAGCGGCTGTCCAAGACCGCCACCCGCGTCGCCCGCCTGCGCGAGGCCGAGTACATGGGCATGGCGACCGCGGTGGACGCGGCGATCAGCCCCGAGCAACTGGTGTGCCGGCACATCGAGCGGCTGATCGAGTATCCCGGCGCGCTGCAGGTCCTCGACTTCGCCAACGGCCGTGCGCAGCTGGTGGGCGTGCGCGCGGTGCGTGACGGCGCCCTGGTCGGCCACGAGATCCGCGAACTGCGCCAGCATCTTCCGGCGCACGTGGACGCGCGGGTGGCGGCGATCTTCCGCAAGGGTCGCGCGCTCAAGCCCGAGGGCTCGACGGTGATCCAGGAGGACGACGAAGTCTTCTTCCTCGCCGACTCGCGCAACATCACCACGGTGATGAGCGAACTGCGTCGCCTCGACCACCGTCCGACGCGGCGCCTGCTGATCGCCGGCGGCGGCAACATCGGCCGCAAGCTGGCGCGTTCGCTGGAGAAGCGCTACCAGGTCAAGGTGCTGGAGCGCTCGCGCGATCGCGCCCGCAGCATCGCCGAGGAACTGCTCAACTCCATCGTGCTGGTCGGCGACTGCGCCGACGAGGACCTGCTGCGCGAGGAGAACATCGACCAGACCGACGTCTACATGGCGCTGACCAACGACGACGAGGCCAACATCCTGTCGGCGATGCTGGCCAAGCGCCTGGGCTGCCCGCGGGTGATGGCGCTGATCAACCGCCCGTCCTACGCCGACCTGGTCGCCGGCAGCACCATCGATATCGCCGTCAGCCCGCAGCAGGTGACGCTGGGCGCGCTGCTCGCCCACATCCGCGAGGGCGCGCCGGCACAGGTGCATTCCCTGCGCCGTGGCGCCGCCGAGGCGATCGAGGCGGTGGTGCGCGGCGACCGCCGCACCTCTCGGGTCATCGGCCGCTCGCTGGAAGAGCTCGACCTGCCCGAGGCGACCACCATCGGCGGCATCGTGCGCGGCGACAAGCTGCTGATCGCCCACCACGACATCGTCATCGAGCCCGGCGACCACGTGATCCTGTTCGTGATGGACAAGCGGCAGATGCCCCAGGTCAACGCGCTGTTCCAGGCCGGCGCATGATCAGCCAGCGCGTGCTGGCGATGCAGCGCATCTTCGGCGCGATCATCGCGCTGTGCTCGCTGATCACCGTCCCGCCCCTGCTGATCGCGCAGGTGCTCGACGAAGCCAGCAAGATCGCCTTCCTCGACAGTTTCCTGGTCATCGGCGGCGGCGGCCTGGCGCTGTGGTATCCGGCGCGCAACGCGGTCTACGAGATGCGCCTGCGCGACGGCTTCCTGATCACCGCCGCGATCTGGGTGCTGGCCAGCCTGGTCGTGGCCATTCCCTTCACCCTGGCGGCGCCCAACCTGAGTTACACCGATGCGGTGTTCGAGGCGGCCTCGGGCCTGACCACCACCGGCGCCACCGTCATCGTCGGCCTCGACGACTTGCCGCGCAGCATGCTGTTCTACCGCCAGTCGCTGCAGTTCCTCGGCGGCATGGGGATCGTGATCCTGGCGGTGGCGATCCTGCCGATGCTCAAGATCGGCGGCATGCAGCTGTTCCGCGCCGAGAGCACCGGCCCCACCCGCGACAACAAGCTCACGCCACGCATCGCCGAAACGGCGCGCGCGCTGTGGATGGTCTACCTCGGCCTGTTCGCCGCCTGCTTCCTGGCCTTCTGGATGGGCGGGATGACGCTTTTCGACGCCGTCTGCCACGCCATGTCCACCACGGCGACCGGTGGCTTCTCGACCCATGACGCCAGCTTCGGCTTCTTCAACAGCCCGATGCTGGAGTGGATGGCGATCGTCTTCATGCTGATCGGCGCGGTGAACTTCGGCATGCACTGGTACGCCTGGCGACGCGCGACCATCGAGCACTACCAGGCCGATTCGGAGTTGCGGACCTTCCTGGCCATCGCCGTGATCGCCAGCGCGCTCGTCTCCGGCAGCCTGTGGTTGAACGGCCACTTCGACGGCGTCGACAGCCTGCGCCACGGCGTCTTCCAGGTCGTCTCCAATCTCACCACCACCGGCTACACGAGCGTCGGCTATGCCGAGTGGGTGGGCGCCTCGCCGCTGATCCTGATGCTGCTGGCCTTCATCGGCGGCTGCGCGGGCTCGACCGCCGGCGGCATGAAGGTCGCGCGCTGGCAGATGCTGGTGCGCCAGGGCCTGCGCGAGATCCGCCAACTGGTTCATCCCAAGGGCCAGTTCGTGGTCAAGGTCGGTGGCAAGCGCGTGTCCGAGAGCGTGGTGATCTCGGTCGGTGGCTTCGCCACGCTCTACATGCTCAGTTTCGTCGGCATGACGGTGGTGCTGGCGGCGAATGGCGTGGACCTGGTCACCGCCTTCGCGGCGATCGCGACCTGCCTGACCAACCTCGGGCCCGGGCTCGGAGGCGTGGCCGTGCACTTCCAAAACCTCGCCGACGGCCCGGTGTGGCTGTGCAGCTTCGCGATGATCCTCGGCCGCCTCGAGGTGTTCACGCTGCTGGTGCTGCTGACCCCGCAATTCTGGACCGAGTGATCGCGGCCGGCTCGGCCAGGCGCGAGGATAATTCCGTGTACAGGCGTCGAGCCTCGGCCTCCGGCAAATAGGGAATCACCAGGCCGCCCTCGAACGGGCTGGCGCCCGCGGTGTCGAAGCGCAGCGTGGCCATGCCATGGCGGCGGTCGAAGGGCGAGCACACCCACTCCAGCGCCTGCAGTTTGCCGATCTCGGCGAAGCGCCAGCGCCGGTCCAGCCAACCGCTGCGGAAGGCGACCAGGCCGTCGCGCACCGACCAGCCCGCGTGCCGCGCCCACACCCGCGCGCGCCACAGCCACAGCGGCAGCGCGAGCAGCAGGGCCAGCGCCCACGGGCCGCGGAAGTGCATCAGCACGGCGGTCGCGATCAGGGTGGCGATGGCGGGCGCCATGAACTTGCGTCGCCAGGCACGTGTGTGCAGCGGCTTCCACTCCGCCACCGGCCAGGCACCCTCCGGCAGCAAGTGCCGCACGATCGCGTCCATCGTCTCGGGCGTCGCCAGCGGGACAAGGTCGCGCACCGTGCTGCGTTCGTTGCCGACCTCCATCACCGCGCTGTCCACCCGCAGGCTGCGCCGCCCCAGCCAGCGATGCAGCAGGCCTTCGCGCAGCGACCAGGCCTGGATGCGATGGCGCGGCAGGCTCGAGCGGCTGCGCGAGAGCAGGCCGCGTTCGAGCACCAGCCTCCGATCGGATTCGGCGAGTCGGAAGCCATGGAACTGCAGCAAGGCGATGAGCATCGAGAACACCCGCAGCGCCACCACCGCCAGCACCAGCAGCGCCAGCGCCGCGAACACGCTGGCCACCACGCCCAGGTGCAGGCTGCTGGCCTGGCCCGACAGCCAGGCGCCGAAGGCGCGGAACACCTCATCGATGTCGCCGCTCTGCGCGAGCACGGCGAAGGCGCCGCCCACCACCAGCATGCCGCGATTGTCGATCAGGCCCAGCCGCAGCACCTCGCCGGTGCCGAGGGTCAGCAGCGGCCGTCCCGCCGGCGGTGGCGCGATCGCCTCGCCATCCTGCTGCACCGCCGCGCCCTGCGCGAGCACGCGCACCTGCTGTTCGAGGCGATGCGCCTCCGCCAGCCGCAGCACGCGCATCTGGCCTTCCGGCTTGGCCGCGCCGGCGGACTCCAGCCGCACCTCGGCGACGCCGAACAGGCGATGCAGCAGGTTCTGGTGCAAGGTGACGTTCTGGATGCGCGCGAAGGGAATGTGCCGCACGCTGCGCTGGAGCAAGCCGCTGCGGATGGTCACCCCGTCGGCATCAACGCGATAGCGATAGGTGAAGTACTGCGCCACCGACACCATCGCCAGCACGCCGACGCCGATCAGGCCCCAGAGGTCGTTGCCGTTGCCGCGGCCGGTGAACAACAGCACCAGCAGGGGCAGGGCGAACTGCTTGAGCTGGGTGATCAGCGTGAACAGCCAGCTCAGCGGATGCAGCCGCAGGTCGGGCGCGGCGGCCGCGGCGTCAGAGGACATCGTCGTGGCGCGCCGAAGCCGGCACCAGCGCGTCGCGCAGGGCGACCGCATCGGCGTCGGCGAAGCCGGGCTGGCGCACGGCGTGGGTGCGGATGCCGGCGGTGTGCACCACCAGCGTGGCCAGGCCGAAGTGGCGTTCGATCGGCCCGCGTTCGATGTCCAGGTGTTGCACGCGCGAACGCGGCACCAGCACCTCGCGCTGCCACCAGCGCCCGCGGCGCACGTGCAGGCCGGTCGCATCGAGCTTCCAGGCACTGAACTTCCAGCGCCGGTAGCCCAGCCAGGTGCCGAGCATGCAGGCCAGCGCGACCGCGCCCGCCAGCGCCCCCGCCGACTGCCAGAAGGAGAGCTCGCCGTGCAGCGTGCGCAAGGGGAAGACCAGGAACATGCCCAGGGCCACGCCCACCACCAGGCCCCAGATCAGGCCGCCGGCCATCGCCAGCTGCGCCGCGGCCTCGGGCAGGCCCTGCCAGGCGGCGGTTTCGACGACGGTCGCCGGGGCCGCGGCGGGCGCGAGTGCGTCCGCGGGT
>CAMPGW010000059.1 GCA_946885735.1 uncultured Gammaproteobacteria bacterium | reverse complement strand
GGGCCGAGGCGACGAACAGGCCAAGGGCGAGGCGGGCGGGTTGGAATGGCATCCGTGCGTCTCCGGCAGCGTGGGCGATCGCGGGCAGCATGCCGCAGCCATCGTGAACCGCAGCGGCCGTGACTAAAGGCCGGGTGAATCGCCGCCTGCCTGTGTCACCATGGCGCGCCCGAACCGCGGAGCCCGAGCATGCGTCCGACCTCCAGCCTGCGACGAGTCGCGTTGTGCGCGGCCTTGCTGCTCGTCGCGGGCGCCGCCTCCGCGGCCACGGTGACACTGCCCTTGCCGTGGAAGGACGGCATGCGCGTCAACTATCTCGGCCGTTCGGTGCAGGAAGACGTGCGCGGCGGCAAGACCCGCCGCATCGAGACCCGCGAGACCAACGTGCTGCGCATCACCGAGGCCGGCCCGAAAGGATTCCTGCAGGTCTGGCGCACCAGCGACACCCGCGTGCAGGTCAGCGGGAATGCCGACGGCCTGGAGAACGACCGCAAGCTCGCGCTGGCGCTGGGCAAGCGCTTCGAGAAGCTCTCGATGGAGGCCGAACTCGACGCGCAGGGCAACTACGTGCGCCTGCGCAACTGGCAGGCCCTGGGCGCGGCGATGCGCGAGGTCCTGCTGCCCGTGCTGCTGGAACAGAACCGCGCGCGCGCCAAGGCCGCGGGCGAGGACGAGGCGGCGATCCGCAAGCGCCTGGTGCCGGTACTCGAGCGCATCACCGGCGAGCAGGCGCTGTCCTCGACCCTGGGCCGGCAGGCCGCGGTCTACAACTTCTTCACCGGTGCCTCGCTCACCCGCGGCAAGCCGACGACCTACACCGACGTCGTGCCCAGCCCCTGGAGCGCGGACGTGATCCCCACCCAGGGCAGCTTCGAGCTCGGCGAGGTCAACAACAACACCGTCACCATCCGCTGGAAGCAGACCATCGACCCGGTGAAGGGCGCCCAGGTGATGCGCAAGATCGTCCGCGACCTGGTCGGCAAGGACCTGCCCAAGGGCGAGTCGATGCCGGAGCTCGAGCTCAGCGACACCGCCACGGTGGTGATGGACCGACGCAGCGGGCTGCCCTTGCGCATCCAGCAGGTTCGCCGGATCCAGGCCGGCGGCAGCGTCAAGACCACCACCTGGTCCCTGGAAAAGCTGCCCGATTGATGGCCGCCCGCCCCGCCATGGCCGCCGCCGCCCCGGCGGCGCGTTATCCAGGACAGGCAAGCGCGACGACGAGCGCGCTGCCGGCGACCGATCGGATGGGACTCCTTGGAAACGGACAGGCAGGCGACCACCTGCCTGTTTTTTTGCCCGCGCCACGGGCTCCGCGCCGATGATCGAGCTGGTCGGCTTCGACGGCGACGACACCCTCTGGCACAGCGAGGGCTACTACCGCGCCGTGCACGACGCTTTCGAGCGGGAATTGTCGCGCTGGCTGGACCTGGCCGACGCGCGCCTGCACGAGCGCCTGCTCGAGACCGAGCGCCGCAACCTGCGCCTGTTCGGCTACGGCGCCAAGGGCATGACCCTGAGCATGCTCGAGACCGCGATCGAGCTCACCGGCGAGCGCATCGACGCCGCCGCGTTGCATCGCATCCTGCAGCTGGGCAAGTCGGTGCTCGAGCACCCGGTGGAACTGCTGCCCGGCGTGCGCGATGCCGTGGAAGCCGTTGCCGCGCGCCACCGCATCGTGCTGGTCACCAAAGGCGACCTGTTCCACCAGGAAGCCAAGGTGGCGCAATCGGGCCTCGCCGACCTGTTCCAGCGCATCGAGATCGTGTCCGAGAAGTCGCCCGACACCTATCGCCGCGTGCTCGCCGAGTTCGGCGTGCCGGCCACGCGCTTCGCGATGGTCGGCAATTCCCTGCGCTCCGACATCGCCCCGGTGCTGGCGCTGGGTGGCTGGGGCGTGCACATGCCCTACCATGTGACCTGGGCGCACGAGCTCGACGCCGACATCGAGCCGGGGCACCCTCGATTCGCCGCCATCCAGGCGCCCGACCAGATCCCCGCGGCGCTCGCCGCCCTTTCCGCCGCCTGATTGGAGTTCCGGATGCAACCCCGCCGCCGCAAGACCTCGTGGTCACGCCGCCTGCTACGCCTGCTGGTGGTGCTCGCGCTCGTCGCCGCCGCGCTGGCGATCTACGCCAGCCGCTTCCACCCCGAGGCCGAGGACGTGCCCGGCCAGCGCGCCGAGCTCGCCGATCGCGCACGCGAGCCGGCCCTGGGTCGCGTCGATCCGGCCAGCCTGGTCGCCGACCTGAAAACGCTGTCCGATCCGGCCATGGAAGGACGCAAGGTCGGCACGCCGGGTGGCGCGCGCGCGCGGGCCTACCTGCTGCAGCGTTACCGCGAGATCGGACTGGCGCCGCTGGGGGCGAGCCACGAGCAGCCCTTCACCTTCACCCCGCACCGAGGCATCGCGTTCTGGCGGGCGAAATTCTGGCGCACCCGCGCGCCGGTGCAGGGCGTCAACGTGCTGGGCCAGATCCGCGGCAGCGTCGAGCCGGACAAGGTCATCGTGGTGAGCGCGCATTACGACCACCTCGGCGTGCGCGAGGGCAAGCTCTACGCGGGCGCGGACGACAACGCGTCGGGCGTGGCCGCGTTGCTGGCCACCGCGCGCTGGTTCAAGCAGCACCCGCCGCGGCATACGCTGGTGTTCGCCGCCTTCGACGGCGAGGAATCGGGCCTGCGCGGTGCGGAGGCGTTCCTGGAAGCCAACCTGGTCCCGCGCGAACGCATCCTGGCCAACATCAACTTCGACATGCTCTCGCGCAGTGGCGAGGGCGAGTTGTTCGCCACCGGGCTGTACGCGAACCCGCAGCTCAAGCCCGCGCTCGACCCGCTGCGCGCGACCGCGCAGGCGACGCTGCTCTACGGCCATGACCATCCGCGGCCGTTCTGGGACATGGACGACTGGACCGCGCAGTCCGACCAGGGCGTGTTCCACGACGCCGGCATTCCCTTCCTCTACTTCGGCGTCGCCGACCATCCCGACTACCACCGTCCGACCGACACCTTCGAGCGCGTGGACCGGGACTTCTACGTGCGCGCCACCGACCTGGTGGTGGGCGCCGTGGCGGCCGTCGATGCGCTGCCTGCATCGGACATCGCCAAGCCGGCCGGAGCCGCGCGCTGATGCCCGTTTGGGCCTCCGCGATTGGAACCTTCGTGCTCGGCCTCGCCGCCGCGATGCTGGCCATGGTCGGCCTGTCGGCCGGCACCGCCTACGGGCGCGATTACCACGACCTGACGCCGCGGCAGCGGGTGATGGCGAAGCTGCTGGCGGTCGGCGCCCTGCTGGGCGCCGTCGCCTTCGCCGCCGGCGCGCTGGTGCTGGCGATCTGGACGCTGCGCAACTGGTTGCAATAGCGCCGGCGCGTCAGCGCGCGTCGAACCCGACCTGCACCACCGCCCAGGCCGCCACCGCCGCGCCTGCCTGCTGCGCCGGCTCGAAGCGCCAGCGTGTGCGCACCACCTTCACCGCCGCCGCATCCAGTTCGCGATGGCCACTGCTCGTTTCCACCAGCACCTCCGCCGCGCGCCCGTCCGGCCCGACCAGGATGCGCAATCCGACCACGCCCTCGATGCCGCGCCGCAGCAGGGCAGGCGGGTAGGCCGGCGCCGGCGCCACCAGCGCACGCAGCTGCGCCAGGCTGGGCTGCGGCGCCACCTCCAGCGGCACGAGCGAAGGCTCCTCGAGCGTCACCTCCTCGACGTAGGGGTCGATCGGCGCGGGCGTGTCGTTGATCGCGGCCACGGGCGTGGGCAAGGGCCGCTCGCGCGGCGTCGTCTCGCGCACGATGCGTCGTTCGACCGGCGGCAAGGGCGGCAGCGGCGGCGGGGTGATGGGCCGGATGTCGATGACCGTCATTGCCGTCTCTTCCTGGACGGGCGGCGGCGCCATCTGCGCCGGCATCATCAACATCATCAGCACCGCCACATGGACGGCGATGGCCCCGCTGGTGGCGGCGATGCGCTTGCCGTCGAGCTGGGCGGCGAAACCGTGGACGCGGGCGACAGTCTGCATGGTGGGCTCCTGGACGCGGTGCGGCGGCACCTTCGCCCGGGTTAACGCGCGGCTGCCGCGACCGGGGTTAAACGCCGCGCGAACCTCACGCGCCAGCGCCGGTCCCGCGCGTTAGCATGAGTTCCGAAGCCATCGCAGACGGGAGCGCAGCGCGCGCCATGCCGATTCGAGCCACCGCCATCGTGCTCGCCAGCCTGGTCCTGGCGGCCTGCCAGCGCGGCAGCGAGGGCGCGCCGGTGGGGCCGGGCGGCAGCGGTGCCGACTGGCCGGCGGCCGTGGGGCCCTTCGTCGAGGGCAGCGAACGGGTCTGGTCCGGCCTGCTGCCCTGCAGCGACTGCGCCGGCGTGGACACGCGCCTGGTGCTGCAGCTCAAGGACCGCAAGCGCAGCTACGTGCTGACCGAAACCTACGTCGGCGGCCCGGCGCCGAACCGCTTCTCCCGCGCGGGCCGCTGGACCGAGTCTCGGCTACGCCTGGACGGCGAATCGCTGGTCACCTACACCCTGGACCCGGGCCGCGCCGGCCAGGTCTACGCCTTGCGCGCCGACGGTTCGCTGGAATTGCTCGACGCCCAGGGCCGGCCTTCGGCGCAGCCCATCGCCTATCGGCTGCAACGGCTGTAGCCTGCGCGCTTAACCGCCGGTTCAGGGGCATCCCCCACACTGGCGCCGCTCCGGCCGATGCCGGTGCACCCGAACCACGACTCCAAAGGAGCCGACCATGAAGCCGACCACCAAGATCCACACCCTCCTGCTCGCCCTGGCCCTCGGCCTGGCCGGCGCCGCCCAGGCGCAGGTGATCAGCTACAGCCCGCGCACCGGCGACGTCTGGATCGACACCGAGCTCGGCTACTTCAACGACTACGGGCGCCGCGACCGTGACTACTTCGTCGACGACATCGTCGGCAGCTACGGCGCGCCGCGCTACCTGGTCAACGAGTTGCTGGTGGACCGCCGCTGGGATCCGGGCGACGTCTACTACGCCAGCGCGCTGGCCTACCAGCTGCGTCGTCCGCTGTCGGACATCGTGCGCGAGCGTGAGCGCAACAAGGGCCAGGGCTGGGGCGTGATCGCCCGGCGCATGGGCATCAAGCCCGGTTCGGCCGATTTCCATGCCCTCAAGGGCCACATGGGCAAGTCGAAGGACAAGTACAAGTCGCACGGCGGCCCGGGCAATTCGGGCAAGGGCCAGCACGACGTGCTGCGCGTCGATGACGGCCCGGGCAACTCCGGCAAGGGCAAGCCCAGGGACGACGACGGCGCGCCCGGCAATTCCGGCAAGGGCAACTCCGACAAGGGCAAAGGCAACTCCGACAAGGGCAAGGGCAATTCCGGCAAGGGCAAGGGCTGAGCCGCGCCGTGCCGGATGAGTTGGTGACGCATCGCGGCGGCTGCCATTGCCGCCGCGTGCGTTTCGAGGTGGACGCGCCGCGCGTGCTGCGCGTCCAGGACTGCAATTGCTCGCTGTGCCGGATGAGCGGCTTCCTGCACCTGATCGTGCCGGCCTCGCGCTTCCGCCTGGTCTCCGGGGCGGACGTGCTCAGCGAATACACCTTCAACACCGGCGTGGCGAAGCATCGCTTCTGTTCGGTGTGCGGAGTTAAGAGCTTCTACATCCCGCGCTCGAATCCCGACGGCGTGGACGTCAATGCGCGCTGCCTGGACGAGGGCAGCTTCGAGGCGATCGAGGTCGAGCCCTTCGACGGCGCCAACTGGGAAGCCAATGCCGGCGCGCTGGCGGGACTGAGCCGCGACTAGATCCCGGCGCTAGTCCAGGCGCTTGTGGATGCGCCGCGTCGACACCACCAGCAGCACCGCGGCGATCAGCGCCAGCGCCAGCATGTCCATCGGCATGTCCGCCAGCCCCGCCGAGCGCACCATGATCCCGCGGATGAGGCGGATGAAGTGCGTCATCGGCAGCACCTCGGCCAGCCACTGCGCCGCCACCGGCATGCCCGCGTACGGGAACATGAAGCCCGACAGCAGGATCTGCGGCAGGAAGGTGAAGAAGGCCAGCTGCATGGCCTGGAACTGGCTGCGGGCGAGGGTCGAGATCAGGATGCCGAGCGCGAGGTTGGCGCAGATGAACAGCAGCGAGGCCGCATAGACCTCGACGATGCTGCCGCGGATCGGCACGTCGAACACCAGCTGCCCCAGCAGTAGCACCACCGTCACCTGCACCAGGCCGATGCCGACGAAGGGCAGGATCTTGCCGAGCGTGAGCTCCCAGGGCGAGACCGGCGTGGCGATCAACATCTCCAGGTTGCCGCGCTCGCGCTCGCGCACGAGCGCCATGCCCGTGAACATCACCAAGGTCATGGTCAGGATCACCCCGATCAGGCCGGGCACGGTGTTGACTGGCGCGCGCCGTTCGGGATTGTAGAAATTGACCACCTCTACGCCCGGCACCGGCGCCGTGCGGCCGGGGAGGGGCAGGGCGGCCAGCTGGCGGGCCGCGGCCTGCACGGTCTGGTCGGAGCCGTCCACCATCACCTGCAGCGCGGGGCGGTCGCGGCGTTCGAGGCGGGCCTCGAAATCCGCGGGCACGACGATGCCGACGCTGATGCGCCCCGACTGGATCAGCGATTGCAGCTGCGCCGGCGTGTGGGCATCGGCGCGCAGGCGCAGCAGGTCGCTCGCCACCAGCGTGGCGATCGCTTCGCGCGAGCGCGCGGTGTTGGACTGGTCCACCACCGCGGCGTCGAGGTGGCGGATGTCGAGGTTGATCGCAAAACCGAACAGCAGCAGCTGCAGGGTCGGGATGCCGAGGATCATGCCGAAAGTGAGGCGATCGCGGCGCAGTTGCCGCAGCTCCTTCACCACGATGGCCAGCAGGCGGGTGGCGTTCACGCGGCGGCCTCGCGCGGGGCGGCATCGCGGGTGGCGGCGACGAAGACGTCCTCGAGGTTGGGTGGCACCGGCTCGATCTCGACCGCACCGGTTGGCACCTGTGCGCGCAGCTCGGCTTCGTCGAGGGAGGCGTCGGCCAGCACCCGCAGGTCGGTGCCGATCTGCGCCACCCCGAGCACGCCGGGGTGGCGGCGCAGGATCTTCTCGGCCTCGCGCGTCTGCGCGATGCGCAGCTTCCAGACTTTTCCGGGCAGCGCGGCGCAGAGCGCGGCCGGGGTGCCGTCGGCGACCAGCGCGCCGCGTTGCAGGATGGCCAGGCGATGGCAGCGCTCAGCCTCGTCCATGTAGTGCGTGGACACCAGCAGCGTCGTGCCGGCGTCGGCAAGCTCGAACAGGCTTGCCCAGAAGTCGCGCCGTGATTCCGGGTCGACCGCGCTGGTGGGCTCGTCGAGCAGCAGCAACTCGGGCTCGTGCAGGATCGAGCCGGCCAGGGCCAGGCGCTGCTTCTGGCCGCCCGACAGCGTGCCGGCGAGTTGACCGCGGCGATCGCCGAAATCGAAGCGGTCGACCATCTCCTCGATACGTGCGCGCGCCTGCACACGCGGCAACTCATGGATGGCGGCGAGGAACTGCAGGTTCTCCATCACCGTCAGGTCCTCGTAGAGCGAGAACTTCTGGGTCATGTAGCCGATGCGCCGCTTCAGCGCCTCGGCCTGCTCGGGAATGCGCAGCCCGAGCACCTCGACCTCACCGGCGCTCGGTGTCAGCAGGCCGCAGAGCATGCGCAGGGTGGTGGACTTGCCGGAACCGTTCGGCCCGAGGAAGCCGTAGACCTGCGCGCGCGGCACCGAAAGATCCACGTGGTCCACGGCCACCAGCGTGCCGAAGCGCCGGGTCAGGCCGCGGGCGCGGATCGCCAGGTCGGCGCCCTCGTCCATGTCAGCGCAGGGCTTCGGCTTGGACGGGAAGACCGGCGGGCAGGCCGGCGCCGGCCTCGGCATCGAGCAGCAGCTCGGCGCGATACACCAGTCGGCTGGCGTCGTCGCCGGTCAGGGCGTAGTAGGGCGTGAAGCTCGGTTCGCGGGCGATGCTGCGCAGCGTCGCCGCGATCGCGCCCTCGCGGCCTTGCACGTGGATCTGGAAGCGCTGGCCCTCGCGCAGCGCCACGCGCTGGCTCTCCGGCACGAACACGCGCGCGTAGGGCGCGTCGCCGACCAGCAGGCTGGCGACGGCGGCGCCTTGCGGGGGCTGGTCGCCGGCCTTGAAGGGCAGGGCATCCACGCGGCCATCGCGCGGCGCGCGTACCACCAGGCGTTGCTGGCTGAGTCGAAGTTCATGCAGTGCGGCGCGTGCGGTGGCCAGCGCGGCTTCGGCTTGCGTCACCTGTTCCGCACGCGTGCCGCGGGTGAGTTCGAGGGTCTGCGCCTGGGCTGCGCGCAGCTGGGCGCCGGCACGGTCGCGGGCGGCGCGGGCGGCATCGAGCGCGGAACGGGCCACCAGTTGCCGCTGCGCGAGTTCGGCTTGCCGCGTGTACTGCCGTTCCGCTTCCACCAGGCTGGCGCGTGCACTGGCCTCGGCGGCGCGTGCTGCGTCGATCTGTTCGATGCGGGCGCCGTGCATGCGTTCGGACAGCAGCGCTTCCTGCTGGGAGACGGCCGACTGCGCCTGCGCCACGCGCGATTGCATGCGCGCGCCGTCCAGGGTCAGCAATACCTGTCCGGCCTTTACGCGTTCGCCCTCGCGGACGGCCAGCGAGAGGATCGGTTCGCTTGCCTCGGCAGGCACCGCGATCCGGTCCCACTCCAGCGTGCCGAGCAGGCGGGTGTCGGGCTCGGCCTTGCAGGCTGCCAACGCCAGAACCATGAGCGCCGGCGCCAACCAGCGAGCGCGGGCGAAGTCAGGACGAAGGTGCATGCGGAACCTCCAGGCCATGCCGGAGCAGGGCGAGCGTGTGCGACTGCAGGCGCGCGTCGTCGATGTCGTCGGCGTCGAGGAACTGCCGCCACAGCGATTCGGCGGCGAGCGGGAACAGGGTCAGCCCGATCAGCGATACGACCGTCAGGCGCGGATCGAGGTCGGCGGCGAGTTCGCCGCGCGCCTGCGCGGCGGCGAGGCGCGCGGCCAGTGCGCCCGGGATGGCCGGCGCGACCTGCTCGAGCATCACCGCGCGCAGGGCGCCGCCCTCGGTGAGGATCTCGCGCACCCACAAGGCTGGCAGCCACGGGTGCCGCGCGACCACCGCATGGATGCCGGCGACGAAACCCGCCACCAGCGCGCCGACGTCGCCCGCGGGTGCCCCGATCGCCTCGCGCAGGCCTGCGGTTGCGGGCAGCACGCGCTCCTGCACGACCGCCTGCACCAGGGCCGGTTTGTCGTCGAAGTAGTAGTGGACGAGGGCGGGGGTGACGCCGGCCTGGCGCGCGATCGTGGCGAGGCTGGTCGACGCGATGCTGGCGCGCGCGAAGCAGGCTAGCGCCGAATCGAGCAGGCGCTCGCGCAGGTCGCCCGGCGGCTCGGCGGGGCGGCCGGGGCGGCGGGGCTTCGGCAAGCGGCGGCGTTCATTCATGCCGCGATATTAAATGAACACTTAATTCAGCGCGAGAGGAGGGGGCGGGATGGCCGCCGCGATGCCGGGTACCGGAGGCCCGCTGCACGCCGGCGTCGGCCCTTACACTGCTCGGATGCATGACCATGAGATTCCCAGAGCCCCCGACGTCGGCTCTCGGTCGCCCCGATGATGGACTGGATGGACAGCCCCGAAAAGGCGTTTTCAACCAGCGACTTGGCTGCCTAACGCCGGGGCTGGTAGCAACTGCGTCGCATGGGACTACTTGGGGAAGGACTCAAGGTACCAGGCAGGCTCCCACGTGGGCGGCGACAAGTCGGGGAAGGGGGCGAGCGCATCGTGACTGCCGAGCCCGACGTTGTCCGCGTACATGAGCCGGTCGGTGCAGGGCTTCTGCAGGGCGTCCCAGGCCCTGACAAACTGCATCTTCTGGTGAAGGCCGGCGCTGGTTTCGCACGAGATCCGCGAGCTGGTCATGTCGCGCTTGCCGCTTGCAGACCGCAGGTACGCCTCAAGCTCGGCAGGCGTCCAGCCCTCTCTTGCGGCCGTGCGTTTCATTAGCCAATCGGTGCACTCAGGCAGCGAATGGTCGTAAGCCGCCTTAGCGGTTTCCCAGCCCTTCACCCACTGTCGTCGATCGACTGAAGGGCAAGCTAGGCGGTCCCTCGCCCCATCGACGCCAGCCCGAAGCTCAAGCAGGAGGGATCGACTAATGTCATGCGGCTCCGGAAGACCGAAGAAGGTCCCACCGCTGAGCTCTTCGTCAATGACCGCGATCACCCGGTCGGCCGGCTGCGGTGGCGTCGGCTCCGCAGCCCATTTAGCGAGCGTGTCGCCCTCGTCGGCCTTGTAGAAGATGGACCCACGTACCTGGTCATTGATAGTGTCTCGCCACCAACGGAAGGAGGCGATCTGCAGCAGCAGCGTCCGCTGGCCATCACGAATCTGGCTTCGCTGGAGTGAAGTTGATGTCTCGGCGTTGATTAGATCTGCCCGCAGTGCTGTGGCACTGGAGCCGAGTTGGCTTACCGATGTCTCCAGCTTTGCCTGCTCTCTTCGTAGCGCTGCGTTGGTAGACGCAAGTCCGTCTCTCGCAGCGGCAAGGCTCTGGAGTTTCCCCCTGGACTCTGCAATCTCCTTAGCGGAATCTGACGCCTCCAGCTCGAGCTTTGCTGTCTTCTCCTCGAGCAGACCCAGCCGGTAAACTGGCCGTACCGTGTAGAAATAACCGAACGTAACCAGCAGCAGCATCGCGACCTGAGAGAGGTTCGCGATGAGAGCGCTCCAGTGCATCTTGCCCGCGTCATTGGCAGCCTGAGTCGCCTTGGGCAGGCTATGCCTAGGGCTCGAGAGACGAAGCTTGCGCACGATTGGCTCCCCAGCCAGCCGAATGCGCCCAATCCTATCCGAGCCCCCGTGCGCTGTCAGGCCGCATTAATGCGACGCCACTCGGCGTCCGCGGCGCGGAGCCGAGAATCGATGAACTCGGCGAGCTTTTCGGTGCTAACCAGCCAGGGCGACTTTTGCGAGCCGAGCCGGAAAGCAGGCACAGGGAGCTTCTGTAGGGCTGCCGCGCGCTTTGCCTCAGCTGGCGACATGCCGAAGTGGTGGCAGCAGCGTTCTACCGGAATCTGACCGGTGCCGAATTCGGCCAGCAGCAAGATAGGGTGCGCGATTCGTTCACGGCCGCTTCCAGTCGACCAGCGGCGTCGCGTAGGCCAGCGTCAACGGTTTGCAGCGGATCGCCGCTGGCCGTCAGGCCGAGGACTCTAACGGGCTTCCCCGAAGCGAGAAGTAGTGCCGCTAGAGCGTCCAAGTGGGAATGCAGACTCCGCGGTACCTTGCCGCGCGCTCCCCAGCAAGGAACGAGGACATCGGCTTCGTCGATCACCTCGAGCAAGTAGCGAGCGTTCTCGGGTCCGACTGGATCCGGCCGCCTGGCCAACTGTGCGACATCAGTGGCGCGGAATGCGAACGGGTTCGCCGCGATGTAGCGGCGACCGCCATTGCGCAGCGTGAATCCCCGCCACTTCCTCGTGGTCTGGTCCTCGACCTCCGCCGACGCGGTGGACGGGTTGACGCCGAAGTAGGCAATCACAACACCGGCGAGCTGGACCTCGCGGTCCAAGCGGTACCGATACAGGCTGCACGGACTGATCACGGCGCTCATGGCACGATTGTCTCTCATGGCTTACCTCGCGGCCCGGTCGATCGAATTGGCCAGGAATTTGAGCTGGTCGTTGCATGCGCCGAGCGACTTCCGCAGCGCAGCCAGCTCGGTGCGCGGGATCTCCGCCAGCAGCTTCCCGAACTCGGCCTGTGGGAAGTCCAGGGCACCGCTGCGGGTGGCACATGGCGAGGCGGCTGGGCATTATTTGACGAGCACTGCTGGTGTCGTTACCCTGCCCCGGAGAAGCGAAGGGGCAGGGTAACGACCCCGGACTGGGGGCCCCCTGACCCCAACCAGCGGTAGCGCAGTTTAACTATTCGCAACGATGTTCCTGCGGGGTACACCGGGCGGGTGACAAAAAGTGTCAATCGGTGACCTTGAAAATAGTCACTGGTGTCAACGACTTAGGCGGACCGGGTCTAGACCGGGCTGGCTTAGCAGGCCCCAACTTCCGGCATGCTTGCGCTTGACACATTTCGGTGCGTAATGTCCGTGTTAAGGCCGGCTTTACGCACGACCCGAAAAGGCGTGATCGTACGGAATAGAGCTATACTTACCGGCTGCCCTAACCAGGCGGCCGTTTTGTTCACCAAAAACTGGGTGCTCAGCCATTGTTCACTGGCCATTGGGCCGGGGTTGGGAATTCGAGGCCTAACCTGAGGTCGGATAGATGGCAATAGGTACGGGCCAAGCAGCCCAGCAGCAGCAACTAACCCTAAAAATCCAGGAGCTTTGGTCGGAGGTTGTAAAGAGCGTCAACGTCATCCTCGATGCTGATCGAGTTTTTGGTTTCACCAAGATCGAATTCAGCATCAATCCCAAGATCGAGGACATCCTCCACGGCTTGGGCATTATCGAGGCAGCGCTGTCGATCTTCATGGACTCTGGGCTGTTGGACACGGACGAAACGAAGCAGGTTTTAAATTCGAAGCAGTGCGTATGGCTGATTCGAATGTTAAACACTGCGCTACAGAGCAAGGATGAGAACGAATACAACAAGGCCGTCAAGCTGTTGGATTCACAGATGAAGTACTGAGGTAGGAGGCAATATGGAACACAATGCATTGAACTTCGATTTGTTCGCCCTGGCTGACCCCAAGAACAGGGACGACCTGCTTTTGCTGGCCGATGAGGCCTGCAACGAACTTCGCCGCATTCGTGGCCATTGGGAATCTCTCTTCGAAGAGTGCCCGGCGGATGCGTAACTTGGTTACGCCAAGAATTTCGGAAGGCCCGCTTCGGCGGGCCTTTTCTTTTAGCGAGGCGGAACCTGCAGCAGGCTTCGAACTGCTCGCTCAGGCACGTCTTCAGGCCGAAGATGCGTGTAGCGCTTGAGCGTGGCCCATGACTCATGCAGGGTGAACTGCGCCACTTCCTGGATCGAGTAGCCGCGTTCGAACAACCGGCTGGTCGCTTCGTGCCGGAGGTCGTGGAAGTGCAGGTCGGGGATCCCGAGCAGGTGCACGGCACGAGTGAAGGCTGCGACGAGGGATTTGGGTTCGAACGGAAACACACACTCGTCGCCCAACTCGGCCGGCCGCGGCTGCCGATCTATGATCGCCCACGCCTCGCTCAGCATGCGGAAGGCGCGGCGGTTGCCCTTCTTGCGGGTTGGATGCTTGACGTCGTCCAGCCAGGCGATACCGCGGTCAGGCTCGAGGTCGCGCCATCTCAGGCGGGTGATCTCCTCCTGGCGCCGGGCCGTAAGCAGCGCGAAGCGCATCAGATCGCCGGCGGGCATCCCGCGGCGTCCATCCAGGTGCTCGAGCAACTGCGCCTCCTCGGCAGGCCGTAGCCGGCGATCACGCTTGTTCGGCTTTCCGATGAGTCGCTCGCGCCGCAGATACCCGCAGCCAGATCAGGTCGTTGCCGGCCGTGGCGGTCCCGGCTCCTGCCTAGCGGCGGTTCGCGACGTAGGCGATGAAGTCTTGGCGGGTGAGCTGGTCGACGCGCTTGTCGGCCAGGCCACTGGCGCGGATCCGGCGAATGTCCGTGGTCTTCGTTCGGCCCCAGGGCTCGCTCGCGCGATCCTCGTACCAGGTCGCCATCTCGCCGACGGTCATCCGCTTGCCGATCGGCTCGCCCCGGGCCCGCTGGGTGTCGAGCTCGCCCTCTCGCCGGCGCAGCCATTGCTCGGCCAAGGCGCGACGGTCGAACGTCTCCGACTCGGAGTGCACTACGCGGCCCTCTCGGGTTACCCGGATTTGCGCCGTGTATCCTGTGGATCCGTCGCGCCGACGCCGGTTGGTGATTGTCCCCATTTGCTACGCGGGCTCCTCTGTAGCAATCCGCGTAGCAACGGTAGCGCTGGAATGTCTCAAAACCCCGGACAATCCCCCGGGAATCCATGAAGCGCTAAACTCATGAATTCAGCCGCTAACCCGCATCAGGCCAGCATTCCAGGGCGTTCCCAGCTCTCGGTCGCCCCGATGATGGACTGGACCGACCGCCACTGCCGCGCCTTCCATCGCGTGCTGGCGCCGGGCGCGCTGCTGTATACCGAGATGGTTCACGCGCAGGCAGTGATCCACGGCGACCGTGAGCGCCTGCTCGGCTTCGATCGGAGCGAGCATCCGGTGGCGCTGCAACTTGGCGGCAGCGACCCCGCGCTGCTGGCCCAGGCGGCCCGCATCGGCGCGGACCGGGGCTACGACCAGGTCAACCTCAACGTCGGCTGCCCGTCCGACCGCGTGCAGGCGGGCCGCTTCGGCGCCTGCCTGATGAGGGAACCGCCGCTGGTCGCGGAATGCATCGCGGCCATGCGCGAGGCGGTGCGCATCCCGGTGACGGTGAAGTGCCGGCTCGGCGTGGACGAGCAGGAGGACTACGACGGCTTCCTCGCCTTCGTGGACACGGTGGCGGCGACGGGTTGCACGGATTTCGTCGTGCATGCGCGCAAGGCCTGGCTGAGCGGGCTGTCGCCGAAGGAGAACCGCGAGATCCCGCCGCTGCGTTACGACTGGGTCCACCGGCTCAAGCGCGAGCGGCTGCAACTGCGCATCGCACTCAATGGCGGCCTGTCCACCGTGGAGGAAGCCGTCGCGCAACTCGCCTTCGTGGATGAAGTGATGATCGGGCGCATGGCCTACCACGAACCGTATCGCCTGCACCTGCTCGACTGCGCGCTGGCCGAACGCGAGCCGCAGCCGCGCGAGGACTTGCTGCGCGCCTACTTGCCCTACGTGCAGGCGCAGTTGGCGCGCGGCGTGGCGATCAAGCACATCACCCGGCACATCCTCGGCCTGTTCCATGGCCAGCCGGGCGGGCGCGCGTTTCGTCAGGTGCTGAGCGAGGGCGCGCCGCGCGCCGATGCCGGGCTCGAACTCATCGAGCACGCACTGGAACCGACGCGGGCCAGGGCGCAAGCCGCATGATCACGCGCGACCTGGCGGAATTCTTCGCGCTGGCGCGCGGCCTGCCGGTGCGAACCGAGGGCGCGACCGCGAAGGCGGCCTTCCTGGTGGCGCCGGAGGGCTTCGCGCTGGCCGAGCAGTCGGCGAGCGACAACCGCTACATGGACCTGGGCCAGGCAGTCGATCCGCAGCGCGCCCTCGCGCAGCACCGCGCGCTGCAGCAGGCCTTGGCCGAGGTACTGCCGACCGTGTGCTTCCCCGGCGACCCAAATACGCCCGATGCGCTCTTTCCGAACAATGTCTTCGCGACTGCACCCGGCCGGCTGATCCTGGGGCACATGCGCCACCCGATCCGGCAGGCCGAGGCCGGGCGCACCGACATCCGCCGCTTTTTCACCGATCTGCTGGGGTGCGAGGTGCTCGACCTGCGCGAGCAGTCGGGCGTGTGCGAGCTGACCGGCTCGCTGGTGATCGACCACGCCCGGGGCGTTGGCTATTGCGGCCTCGGCGAGCGCTGCGACGAGGCCGGCGCCGCCGCCATGCACGCCGCCTTCGGGCTGCGGGCGATGCTGCTGTTCGACCTGTCGGCCGGCGAGTACCACACCAACGTGGTGCTGGGCGTGCTGGCGGGGCGGGCGGCCGTGATCGCGGCGGACGGGTTCGCCGACCCGGCGGTGCCGACGGCCATCGCCGATTTCTACCAGCCGGCGGCCGTCGAACTCGATCCCGCGCAGAAGGCGGCCTTCGCCGGCAACTGCATCGCCCTGTCGCCGGGGACCGTATGGATGAGCCAGGCCGGCGCCGACGCCTTGCGCCCCGGCCAGCGCCAGCAGCTGGCCGATGCCGGCTTCCGGATCCGCCCGGTGGACCTGTCCGAAATCGAGAAGGCCGGCGGTTCGCTGCGCTGCTGCGTGGCCGAAATCCACTGAACCGCCGGTCGTTCAGGTTCAGACCGGATTCACTGCCGGCGATTCAGAATCGCGCCACGACTTTGGCTTGTTCACGTTTCATCGGCTACCATCGCCCGCAATGTCCGCTTCCTCTCGCCTGCTGAAAATGTGGCTTGTTCCGACGATCCTGCTCGGAACCGGTAGCGTTTGGGCGCAAAAACCCCCGGCCAAGCCTGCTCCCGAGCCGGCCCGGCAGGAACGGGAGAGGGACCGGAGCCAGGACCGCGGCTCGCTTCCCGACTCGGTTCGCCGGGTCGAGCGGCAGACCGGGGGCGAGGTCCTCAGGGCCGAGCCGATGCAGCGTGACGGGCGGGAGGTGTATCGCCTGAAGGTACTGACGGCAGACGGCCGGGTGCGCGTCCTGCAGGAAGACCCGAAGGATGCACCGCCCGGCGAGCGGCCCCGCAAGCGGCGGGACCGCGACAGGCAGGAGCAGGAACAGAACGACTCGTCCGAAGGATCGGACGCTGACCCGCCACTGTAAGAAGTCCGGCTCGCGGCCGGATCCGTCCGAGGAGACGACATGCGTATCTTGCTGGTCGAAGATGAAGCCCCCCTCCGGGAAACCCTCAGTGCCCGCCTGAAGCGCGAAGGATTCGCCGTGGATGCGGCGGCCGACGGCGAGGAAGGCCTGTACCACGGCCGCGAACTGCCCTTCGACGTGGGCGTGATCGACCTTGGCCTGCCCAAGATGTCGGGCATGGACCTGGTGCGCACGCTGCGCTCGGAAGGCAAGAAATTCCCGATCCTGATCCTGACCGCGCGGTCGAGCTGGCAGGACAAGGTCGAGGGCCTCAAGGCCGGCGCCGACGATTACCTGGTCAAGCCCTTCCACGTCGAGGAACTGCTGGCGCGCATCAACGCCCTGCTCCGCCGCGCCGCGGGCTGGAGCAAGCCGGCGCTCGATTGCGGCCCGGTGTCGCTGGACCTCTCCGCGCAGACCGTCAGCGTCAACGGCGCCGGCGTGGACCTGACCAGCTACGAGTACAAGGTGCTGGAGTACCTGATGCTGCACGCCGGCGAGCTGGTGTCCAAGGCCGACCTGACCGAGCACATCTACCAGCAGGATTTCGACCGCGACTCGAACGTGCTGGAGGTCTTCATCGGCCGCCTGCGCAAGAAGCTCGACCCGGAGGGTGAGCTCAAGCCAATCGAAACGGTGCGCGGACGCGGCTACCGGTTTGCGATCCCGCGTAGCGAATAAGCCAGCTTCATGGCGAGGCGTGCCCTCTCCCTGCATGCCCGCCAGTTGCTCGCCGCCAGCCTCGGGCTGGTGGCGTTCCTTGGCCTGACCGGCGTCGCTCTCGACCAGGCGTTCCGGCGCACGGCGATCAGCAACCTGCAGGAGCGCCTGCAGAACGACGCCTATGCCTACCTGGGCGAGTTCGAGTTCACCCGTGACGGCGAGCTGATCGAGCCGCCGCCGGGGCAGGCGCCCGACGCGCGCTACCTGCAACCGGGCAGCGGCCTCTACGCGGTGGCGCGTGGCAAGACCCTGCGCTGGAACTCGCCCTCGGTGCTGGGTCGCGTGTTGCCGGAACCGGAATTGCTCAAGCCGGGCGAACAGCGCTTCGATCCGCCGCCGCTGTCCTTCGTGGATGCCGAAGGCTTGACCCACCAGGTCTATCGCTTCACCTACGGCCTGGCCTGGGAGCAGGGCGAGATCGGCCAACCGAGCACGGTCACGCGCTTCACCATCGCCATCTACGAGGACGCCGAGCAGCTCGAGCGCCAGGTCGGCGTGTTCCGGCGTTCGCTATGGGGCTACCTCGGGCTGGCGGCGATGCTGCTGTTGCTGGTGCAGATGCTGGTGCTGCGCTGGAGCCTGCAACCGGTGCGCAACCTGGAGCGCGAACTCGGGCGAGTGCGCCGCGGCGTCGCCGATCGATTGTCGGGCCGGCATCCGCCCGAATTGCAGCAGATCACCGATTCCATCAACGGCCTGATCGAGAGCGAACACAAGAACCTCGACCAGAGCCGCAACACGCTCGCCGACCTGGCGCATAGCCTTAAGACGCCGCTGGCGGTGATGCGTTCGCGCCTGGATTCGGGGGCGAGCGACGAGGAATTGCGACGCGAGGTCGGCGTGCAGGTGCAGCGCATGAGCGAGATCGTCAGCTACCAGCTCTCGCGCGCGGCGCGCAGCGGCCACGCACTGTTCTCCGCGCCGATCGCGATCGAGCCGCGAGCCGAGGAAATCGTCGCCAGCCTGGAGAAGGTCTACCTGGGCAAGGGCGTGTTCTGCGAGTTCGAGGTGGACGCCGACGCCAGCTTCTTCGGCGAGATCGGCGACCTGCAGGAACTGATGGGCAACCTGCTGGAGAACGCCTTCAAGTGGGCGCGCCAGCGCGTGCTGCT
>CAMPGW010000058.1 GCA_946885735.1 uncultured Gammaproteobacteria bacterium | reverse complement strand
ACATCACCATCTACGGCGAGGGCCAGCAGACGCGCTCGTTCTGCTACGTGGACGACCTGATCGACGGCTTCCTCGCGCTGATGGCGACCGAGGAAGGCTTCACCGGGCCGGTGAACCTGGGCAATCCGGGCGAGTTCACCATCCGCCAGCTGGCCGAGACGGTGATCCGCCTGACCGGCGCGGGCTCGCAACTGGTGTTCAAGCCGCTGCCCCAGGACGACCCGATGCAGCGCCAGCCCGACATCCGGCTCGCGCGTTCGGCGCTGGGTTGGGAACCGAAGATTGCGCTCGAGCAGGGCCTGGTGCGGACGATTGCCTACTTCGAGGAACTGCTCTCGCTCGGCAAGGCCGCCGCGCCGCAGGTGTAGTCCACCGCGCCGGCCTCGAGCCGGAACGGGTTGGTCAGATCGTCGGTGTATTCGCCCATCAGCAGGCGCTGGCGCGGCAGCCAGTGCGCGCGGAACCAGCGGCTGAAGCTCGCGGTGCGCTGGCCGCGCGGGGTCAGCTCGACGCAGCCGTCGCGGATGACGATGGTGCCGGACTGCAATTGCTCGGTCAGGCGCACGTCCACCAGCCGGTGCTCGTGCATGTATTCCTTGGTGAACACGTCGGCAAAGGCATCCTGGCGGATGCCACCGCCGCGCTGCTGCAGTTTTTCCAGCAGATAGAAGCTAAGCGACCGATCGATGACGGTCGGCACCGAGATTGCGAAGGCGTAGCCGGCCAGGGCCCAGATCGCCAGCAGTTGCAGGCGCTCGAGCGCGCTGAATCCGGCAAAGGCGCGCGCCCGGTACAGCGGCAGCGCGGCCAGCACGACCGCCGCCACGGCGCAGCCGATCGCGCTGTAGAAGACGACGTCGACGCGGCCGAAGCGCATCCAGGCCCAGTAGACGATGACCAGCAGCACCACGAACAACGCGGTGGCGGCGAGCGCACGGCCGAGGTTGTGCACGCGTGCGCTCACTCGGAGCCGTCGAAGGCGTCGACGGGCACGACCTGCTCGACGAAGTCGCGGTAGGCCTCCAGCAACACCGCCCCGCCCTTCATCACGCCCGACAGCATCAGCGTTACCAGGGTCAGCGCCGCGGTCTGCAGGAACACCAGGAACAGCACGCCCAGCGCCACCGAGAACCAGCCCGGCGTGGCGAAGCCGACCAGCTTGAGCACGATCGCCGCCAGCGCGCCGGCCACGGCCAGGCCGGAGATGATCACGCAGGCCAGGCCCACCCGCACCAGCACGTCCTCGGCGAAGACCATCAAGGCCTTGAAGCCATGCAGGGTCAGGCCGACGAAGTTCATCTTGCTCTGGCCGGCATAACGCGCGCCGCGATCGAGCGGCACCAGCGCCAGCCGCAACTTCGAACCCAGCACCGCGCCGGCGACATGGGTCCAGGTCTCGTGCATGGCCGACAACCGGCGCACGGCGGAAGGCCGCAGGGCCATGAAGTTGCCGAAGCTGATGCGGCGGCCGGTCATGGCGCCGAAGATCAGCTTGTAGATTGCGTAGAACACGCGGAAGCGCAGGGTCTCGACCCGGCTGCGGCGCTCGGCCACGGCCACGTCCACGCCATCGCGGTCGAGCGCCTCGAGCAGCGCGTGCACGGTCGCCGGCCGGTCCTCGCCGTCCGAATCCATCACCACCACGCGCTGCGCACTGGGCAATTCATCGGCGACGAAACCCAGCCCGACCGCGATCGCGCGCTGGTGGCCGATGTTGCGGCGCAGGCGGATCACCACGCCCGACAGGCCGGCGCGCTTGAGCGAGGCCGGGTTGACCGGCTCACGCACCGAACCATCGTCCACCACGACGAGGAAGGCGGAGGCGCCGAATTCGCGCGCCAGTTCCAGGAACAATTGGCCGGATGCCTCGCGGTCCTCGTAGACCGGCGTGACGATCACCAGCGGAATGGTCTGCATCTCGGCCCCCTTCGTGGCCTGAAGCATCGCACGAGCGCGCGCCGCCCAACAACGGCGCTAGACTGCGCACAGCCCGGGGGGACGATGAAAGCGCAGATCGAAAAGCATCAACCCGCGAACGAAGTCGCATGGGTGGGAGCGCTGGTGTGCGCGGCTTCACTGTTTGGGCTGGCCCTGCAGGGAATGGACGCCAACTGGGACCTTCGCAACTACCACCTGTACAACCCGCACGCCTGGCTGACCGGGCGGAGCGCCGTGGACATCGCGCCGGCGCAGTTGCAGGGCTTCCACAATCCGATCCTCGACCTGCCGCTGTACTGGCTGCAGGCGTCGGGAGCGCCCGCGGTGGTCGCGGGCCTGTGGTTGCTGCTGCCGACGATGGTTTGCCTGGCCCTGTTGCTTTGCCTGCAGCGCAGGCTTTCCGTCGAGCCGCCGGGCCGCGCGGCGCAGGCCGTGCTCGTCCTGCTGGCCATCAGCGGCGCCGCAACCTGGTCCATGCTGGGCAGCAGCATGAACGATCCCTTCGTGGCAGCCGCCATGCTGGGGAGCCTGGCGCTGCTCATCCGCGCCGACGGGGATGTGCGGCCTCGCCATTGGCTGCTCGCCGGATCGTTGGCGGGCGCGATCGCCGGCTTGAAGCTGACCGCCAGCCTCTACTGCATCGGCCTCGCCGCGGCGGCCCTGGTCGGACCATGGACATGGCGCGACCGCGCGCGGCATGTGCTCGTGCTCGCAGCCGGCGGCGCATGCGGGTTCGCTCTCACCTACGGGTACTGGGGATGGCACCTCTACCAGCAACACGCCAACCCGGTCTTTCCGTACTTCAACCACGTGTTCCATTCCGCCGACGCGATGCCCTGGCCCTGGACGGACAACCGCTTCCGCGCCCAGGGCGTCTGGGATGCCGTGACCAGTCCGTTGCAACTGCTGCACACGACGCGCCATTTTTCCGAGATCGGCATGCGCGATCCGCGGCTGCTGGGCGCGATCGCGGGCCTGCTCGTCCTCTGGTCGCTGTCGGGGGGCCAGGCGACGACGGCCCTGCGGGCGAACCTGCTGCGCCTGCTGGCTTTCGTCCTGGTGTCGTGGCTCCTGTGGGCCTTCCAGTACGGCATCTACCGATACGCGATGACGCTGGAGTTGCTGGGTGTCCTGGCGATGGTGCTGGTGGTGCAACGGTTGCGGCGTGCCAGGATCTTGGGCCTGGTGGCCCTGCTGATCGTGGTCAGCGCGGATACCCGGCGACCGGACTGGAACCGCAAGCCCTGGTCGGCCCCGGTGGTACCGGCGTCGCTGGCCGTGCCCGAGAATGCCTTGCTGGTGACGGCATCGGGCGAGCCCCTGGCTTACCTGGCACTGGCCCTTCCGGACCACGTGCCGGTCCTGGGCTTGTCCAACAACTTCATGTCGCCCTCGCACTGCACCCGGCTGCAAGCGCGGGCGGAAGAGCGACTGGCGAACCACCGGGGCCCGGTCCTGCTCCTGGTCGGTAACGAGCAGCGGACGGCACAACGCGTGCTCGAACTCGGCTATGGGCTGGGGGCTGCGGGTGCCTGCACCCGGGTGCAGGGTTCCCTCGAGCCGGCGAAGCTGTGCCCGCAGCGACGCCTCGCCTGGTCACAGGCATGCAAGCTCGCACAGCCGACGGGTGGGTGAGCGCGCTACAATCCGCGCCCGGCTCCACTTGCCGCGCGTCCCCACCCTCTCCTTCCGGAATACACGATGAAGATCAAGATTGCCCTCGCGACCCTTGCCCTGGGCCTGGCTGCTTGCGACCAACAGCCCGCCACGCCGGCACCGACCGCGGTGGCCGTCGAACCTGCGAGCGCCGAAGCGACGCCGGAAGCCAGCCCGGCCGCGCCGGCGGACGCCGTCGTTGCCGTTTCCAGTCCCCAGCTCTCGTTCGAGCCGTCCCGGATGGACGCTTGCGACCCGGCCATGGAAGCCGTGGTGCGCTGGAACGTCGCCAGTAGCCCGGGCGTCGAGCGCATCGAGCTCTACACGTCGTCCGGAACCCTTTTCGCCGCAGGTGGGGCGGTCGGTGAAGCCAAGACCGGCATGTGGAGCCGACCCGGCACCCGGCTCGAAATGCGGAACCCCGACACCAACGAGGTGCTGGCGGAAGCGGTGATAGGCGGCCCGGAGTGTGCTGCGAACTGAGGTTCGATCAGCGCGGCGCCGATCCCGTCGGCGCCCATGCCTGCACCCGCGCCCTGGCCGGTGAAAGATCCATGAGCCCGACGCGCACGGCGTCGCCGACGCCCGCCGCCCTGGCGGCCTGAAGGTCGCTGGGCTGGTCGCCAACCAGCAACGAAGCGGCGAGATCCAGGTCCCAGTCCGCCTGCGCCCGTAGCAACATGCCGGGCGCGGGCTTCCTGCAGGCGCATTGCGCAAGATAGACGCCCTGCCCCGCGGTCGGGTGGTGAGGGCAATGGTAGGTCGCCAGCACGGGCGCGCCTTCGCGCTCGAACTGCGCATGCATCCAGTGTGTGTAGTCCCGGAAGCTTTGCTCGCTGTAGAAGCCGCGTGCGATGCCCGCCTGGTTGGTCACGATGATCAGTTCGAAGCCGCGCGCGAGTGCTTCGCGCCCCAACTCGAAGATCCCCGGCACCCATTCGGTGTCTTGCGCACGATGCACGTAGCCGTGGTTCGCGTTGATGACGCCGTCCCGGTCCAGGAACAAGGCCTTGCGCACGCCGCCCTCGGGCCAGGGCACGCGCGTCGTCCGTGTCGCGGCGGACATCATGGCGCGCAGGCCGGCGCGGCCAGCGCGATGGATCCCAGGCTGTTGCCGGTGGCAGCGTCGATGAACTCGAAGCGCTGGCCATCTTGCACCCACTCGCCGGTATCGGCTTGCCCGCTCGGGCCGGAGCGCGCGAACAAGGTGGAGGTCGCATCGCCGGGACCTGTCGACCTGACCTCCACCTCGCGCAGGTTGGCGGCTGCTTTCCAGCGCAAGCGCAATGCGGCACGCCAGACCCTGCCGGCCTGGCACCGGGCGGAAAGCACCTGCAAGGGTTCGACGGCCAGGCCGAGCGCGCCATGTTGCGTGATCCCGAACTCCATCGCCGCCGCGGCCGCCGCCGGCAGTGCCACCGGCGCGGCTTCATCAGGCGGAGTCACCTTTGGCGATTGACGTTGCGCAGTCGCCACGGGAGCCACCGGGCGTGGGCTGCCTACCTGGAAGAAACCGAGTCGCTTGGGTGGGTGTCCATTGCAGACCACGTCCACCGGATAGCGACCCGCCTCGGCGAGGAATCTCGGCGTGCGCCATTTCGCCGAGCCCACGTCTTCGCCGAAGTGGATGGGGACTTCCTCGTTCCCGATCCGAAGCCGCGGCGCACCCGCGCGCCGGGGCGCGCGAAGCCAAATCGCACTGGATCCGCCGGCCTGGACGTTGAAGGGCAAGCCCAGGCCCGTGGCCGCGGGTCCCCAGGCCTCGACGTCGGCGAAACAACGCGCCACGTCCACGTCCACCTGCATTCGGTCGGGGGGAAGCACGGACAAGGCGCGCATCCGCTCCGAGGCGAACTGGTGGCCGGACGCCAGGTCGTCGCGGACGATGCGCTGGTCGCGGTCGCGCTTGCGCGCAGCCGCGCATTCGCTGTCGCCCGCTTCGCCGTGGTCCGTCGGATCGGACGGGTCCGCGCAGCGCTTCCAGCCGTCCCGGCCACCGACCAGCAGGTTGTCCTGGAATTTCCGGGCCATGCCGACGGTCGAAACCGTCAGCGGTTCACCGCGCAGTGCGCGAACGATCACTTCGCCGACGCGCTTGATGGGCAACTGGCCCAGGGCCACCGGACCCTCGCGCCCGTCCACCACGACCAAAGGCGTGCTGGAAAGTGCGGACAGGACGTTCGACGACCGTCGCCCCCCGGTGATCGGCAGTCCCGACCGCCCGTAGGGGTCGGGATCGTTGCCCAGCATCGGCGCGTGGTCGCCGAACGCGACGACCAGGGCCTCGGGGTCGCGGCGGCGAACTTGTTCGAGCCAGTCCATGAAGGCCGCCGTGGTGTAGCGCGCGGCATTGGCATAGTCCGACAACATCGGATGCGCCGGCGTGACGCGCACGCGGTCGGGCCGTCGCGAGCGGTGGCGCTGGTACGGGTAGTGCGAGCTCAAGGTGACGACATAATTGAAGACAGGGCGGTCAGCGCCCGCGCCGGCAAGCATTTCCAGGTTCTGCTGGAAGGTGGACGCGTCCGCGAGGTAGGCGCCATCGCGATCGTCGACCACGAACGAAGGCAGCGAGTGGTATTGCTCGAAGCCGATCAGCCCGTAGGCGCGGTCGCGCGACCAGAAGTTGGCATGGTTGGGATGCGAGGCCACCGTGAGGTAGCCCGAGTCGCGAAGCGCCCGCGGCAGGCAAGGCATGGGTCGCTTCAGGTGCCGGGTGAAGAACACGACGCGCTGCGAGGTCGGCAGGCCGCAAAGCATCTCGAACTCGGCGTTGGCCGTGAGCGATCCGAATACCGGCGAAAGTACGCCGGAGTCCCCCGACGCCTCCAGCAGGCGGCGGAAACGCGGGTCGAAGGGGTCCTGGTCGAAGCGGTAGGCGCCCAGCCTGAGTGGATCCCATATCGACTCGAGCAGCACCAGGTGCACGTTTCGACGCGCGCCGGCGACGGGCTCCGCCAGGCTGACCGAATATTGCGCTGCCTGCACCGTTCCGGCATCGGGCGCGCTCGCCAGGCCTGCGTCGCGCTCGATCCGGTCTTCCAGCAGGAACAACACGCCGCCGTCCCGGCGAAAATGCGCGATGCCATCTTCGAGCGGAACATGGCCGAGCCAGGTCGCGGCCGCAAGGCCCCAGGGCGCCGCGAACACCAGCAACGCCAGGTAGGACGCACCGGCCAGCAACCAGCGTGCCTGGCCCGGGCGGGGCTGCAACGACCAGGCCATCGCGGCGGCGACCGCCACCACGCTGCCCGCGGCCAGCAGCCACTGCCATCCCGACAGGATGCCTAGCAGTGCCATGAAGGCGGTCAGGTCCGACGAGTACACCGGCGCCCCGAGCAGGGATGCCTTCAACACCAGGCTGAAGCTGAAGAGGAAGCCGAGCGTCAGCGCGTGCAATGCAACCCGTGCGGGACTGCGGAACACGGGCCGCCACAACAGCAGCGCCACGGCGATGAAGGCGAAGTCGGCGGCCGCACCCATGGGCGTGTATGCCACCGAGGGTGCGAGCGCCCAACCCAGCAGCCAGTACAGCAATGCCACCGCAAGCGCGATCGCCAGCACGCTGGCGGCGGACTGACCGGCCGATGGGCCGACGTCGGGGGATGGCTTCATCGCTTGCTACCGCCGGCGCCCGCTTCCGAGGCGAAGGCCAGCAACGTCCACAGGCCATACGGCAGGCCATGGCCGGGGTCGCAGGGCATCGCCATGCGCGCGGACGCGAACCCGGCGGCGCGCGCCGCATCGAGCACGTCCCAGCCGAAGTGGTACCAACACAGCACCCCGCCCCCCAGGGGATCACCATGGAATTCAGGTTCGCACAGGTGTTCGACCTGGCCCTCGCGAAGCCGCGCACGGACCCGCGTCGCCGGCTCGTCGTTGAACGGAAACGTCGCCACGAGCACGCCGCCGGGCCGGAGCACGCGTCGGAACTCGCGCAGCGCCTGGGCGTAGTCGGGAACATGTTCGAGTACGTCCAGGCTCACGATGGCGTCGACGCTGGCGTCGGCGTATCCCAGGTCGGTGATGTCACCGAAGCAGACCTCGCCGTGGCCACCGAGCGACTGTAGGTGCGCAGCGAGGCGCTCGCGCCGCTCCGCATCCGGCTCGAACTCGCTTCCGACCACCTCGCCGGGCAAGTGCCTCTGGGCCCAGGCAAAGGTCGGCGTCGCCTGCTCGGTGAAATAGGTGCGCGTTTCGGATACCAGGGGCCGATGCCGGCGCAGCAACCACAAGGCTGCCCGGATTCGTGCGCTCAATCCGCAGTGCCGGCACACGAGGTCCTCTCGGACGTTGGCATGCCGGGGGTCCGCACCATTCGCCAGACGGAAGCCCTCCTCGCTGCCGCACGCCGGACATGCGCCGCCGACACTGTCCCAGTCGCTACGCTCGCCGCCGAAATCGCGGATCCAGTCATCGCGCAGGCGCAGGTCGCCATCGCGTTCCCGGTGGGCGTCGAAGCAATGGACCACGGGATCCGTGGTCACGGCGAAGGACCCTCGGCCCAGGGAGGAAGGAGGTCCTGCGCGCGGCGGTAGTCGCTTGGAATGCCGATGTCGAGGAAGTCGCTGGTGGCGTCAAAGGCCGCCACCCAACCCGCCGAAACCCAGGGCTCGAGCACCTGGGTCTCGAACGAATAGGACGCCTGCGCCGGCAAGTCCGCCAAGCCCTGCGCGGAGGCGAAATAGTGCCCGGCGTTGATGCGCCCGGCGCCGGTCGCGCCTTTTTCGCGGAAGCCCACGACACGACCGTCGCGCGTGTCGGCGGCGCCAAAACGGTCCAGCGCCGGCACCGCGGCGAGCGCAAGACCCAAGCGCAGGCCTTCCTGGCGAACCTGGTCCTCGAGTGCTGCGGGGCGGTAGCGCAGGAAGGTATCGCCATTGGCGATGAAGGCGCCGTCGCCCTGCAGCATTTCGGCGGCAAGCCTGACGGCGCCACCGGTTCCGAGCGGCTCGGCTTCCAGGGAATAGACGATGTCCATGCCGCGCCAACGCCGCCCGATCGCCTCGACCACTGCCTCGGCGCGGTACCCCGCCGCCAGGATCACCCGGCGCAGCCCGGCCTCGGCGTACTGGTCCAGTAGCCAGGCCAGGAACGGCCTCCCGGCGACCGGCGCGAGCGGCTTCGGCAGGTCGGCCACTTCCGTTCGCAGGCGGGTCCCCAGGCCCCCGACCAGGATGATCGCTTCCTCAGCGCGGTGCATCAGGAAACATTTCCTGCTCGACCAGCGCGCACAACAGGTGTCCCAGGAACTCATGGCCCTCCTGGATACGCGGCGTTTCGGCGGAGGGAACCTGGAAGCAGAGGTCGCACAGCTCCGCCATCCCGCCGCCGCCCTGGCCGGTGAAGCCGATGACGCGCAGTCCGCGCTCGCGTGCCGAGCGGATCGCCCGGAGGACGTTGGGCGAGCGCCCCGAGGTGGAAATGGCGACGAACACGTCGCCCGCGCGTCCGAGGGCCTCGACCTGGCGCGCGAATACGTAATCGAAGCCGTAGTCGTTGCCGATCGCCGTCAGGATCGAGCTGTCGGTGGTCAGCGCGATCGCCGGAAGCCCCGGCCGGTCGTAGTAGAAACGACTCACCAGTTCACCGGCCCAGTGCTGGGCATCGGCGGCGCTGCCCCCGTTGCCCGCGAACAGCAGCTTGCCGCCGTCGCGCAGGCATTCGGCGCACATGGCCACGGCGGACTCCACCTGGCGCTGCAGCGCCTCGTCCGCCGCCATCCGCCGGAAGTTGTCCAGCGCCTTCCCGAACTCCACCGTGATGAAGTCCGTCATCCGACCCGCCATGCGCTTGCTCCGTGGCTGGTGAAGCGGGTGTCCCACAGGGTGCCACCCTGGGCCGCCAATGCGTGCACCAGCCCGATGCGCTCGGCGGGGTCGCACATGAACATCATGAATCCGCCGCCACCGGCCCCGGAGATCTTCGCCGCCGTTGCGCCGTGCTGGAATGCGACGCGCTCGAGCGCGTCGATCATCGGGTTGTTGACGCTGGAGGCGATGCCCTTCTTGGCGACCCACCCGGCCTGCATCACCTCCGCGAGGCGTCGCAGGTCGCCCCGCAGCAGGGCCTCCTTCATCTGCACCGCCTCGAGCTTGAGGCGGTGGCTTGCCATGATCGCCTGCTCGTTGCCCTGCTCGATGTTGCGCGACTGCTCGTCGATGATTTCGGCGGAAGAGCGGGACACGCCGGTGAAATAGAGCACGAGTGAAGCCTCGAGTTCCGCCCACACCCAATCCTTGACCCGGAGCGGATTGACGATGACGCGATCGTCGGCGTAGAACTCGATGAAATTGAAGCCGCCGAAAGCAGCGGCGTACTGGTCCTGCTTGCCACCCGACAGCCCGAGGTCGATGCGTTCGATCTCGTAGGCGAGGTGGGCGATGTCGTAGTCACCCAAGGCAAGGCCGAAGTATTCGTTGAAGGCGCCGACGAGGGCCACCACCATCGTGGACGACGAACCCAGCCCGGAGCCGGGCGGTGCATCGGAATGGGCCCGGATGCGCAGGGCCGGCCTGCGGCCGCCCAGGAACGACTGGCAGATCCGCAGGTACACGCCCTGCATCAACAGCAGCGGCCCGGGCTCGAGGCAGACCGCATCGGGCTGGCAGCGCCCGGTTACGCCGGCGTCCTTGGCATGGAACTCGACGTGGCCGCCGGGGGATTCGTCCAGGGTCGCATACGCGAAGCGATTGATGGCCACGTTCATGACCTGGCCGCCGAACAGGTCGCAGTACGGCGCGACGTCGGTGCCGCCGCCCGCCAGTCCCAACCTCAGTGGCGCGCGCGAGCGGACGATCATGCGGCCGCCTCGCGCGGCGCCGGGACCAGCGCAAATGCGGAGGCCAGCGCCTTGCGCATCGCCTCGGGCGAGAAACGAGCCTGCGCGAAGGCAGCGCCGCCACGGGAGCATCGCAGCCATTCGCTGTCGTCGCCCAGCAGGCGCACGATGCCCTCCGCCAGCGCCTCGGGCGACTCGCGCACCCAGGCGACGTCCTCGATACCGGCCAGGCCCTGCGCACCGACCGGCGTGGTGACCAGCGGCAGTCCCTGCTGCAGGGCTTCGACGACCTTCGACTTGATGCCCGCCCCGAACCGCAGCGGCACGACCGCCAGCCGCGCTTCGCCGTAGAGCGCCTGCAGCGCAGCTTCGCTGATCCAGCCGGTGACGACCGTGTCCTGGCCCGCCAACGCGAGGACCTGTTCGCTCGGATTCGAGCCGGCAAGGATCAGGCGGGCGCCTGGCACGCGGGCATGCACCCGCGGCATCACCTCCGAGTGCAGCCAGACGGCGGCATCGACGTTCGGTGGATGGGCGAATCCGGCGACGAAAAGGATGTCCTGGCCATGCCGGGGCTGACGGTCCACGGCGAACCGGTCGAAGCTGTACGCAGGCACGGCGCGCGCATCCACGCGCGGCGCGAGGCGCAGCAGGGCCTCGACCTCGTCATCGGACGGATACAACACGACGTCCGCGGCGGCCCAGGCCTGCCGCTCGAGTTGCTCGGCCTGGCGGGCCGCGGACGCGAGCGCGTCGTTGCCCGAGAGTTCGTACTCCTGGCGCAGCCGCCGGAAATGCAGGTCATGGCCGTAGTAGACGATGCGGGCCTGGCTGTACGCGCGGATCGCGGCGACGTAGCCCGGCGCGACGTGCGGCCGGCTCAACAGCACCGCGTGGAACTGCTTGCCGTTCTCGGCCATCAGGCGCTGGAAGCCGTTCGACCACTGCTCCCCGTGGTAGACCTCGACGCCGAGCGCCTGCAGGCGAGGCGTGTAGACCGGATCGAACCAGAGGTTGTCGGGCCAGAACTTGACCACGCAGCCCAACTCGATCAGGCGCTGCATGAACTGCACCATGGTGCGCGAGCCGGCGTCGCGGTCCGGCTGCGGTACGTAGTGGTCCACGACCAGCACGATGGGCTGCTCGAACGATCTCTCCCGCGCCCGGAAGACCGACTGGCCGTTCTCGAAATGCGCGGCGAGGGTGTCCTTCCAGCGTTCGACGAAGATCGCCTGGTTGCGGACCTGGTAGGCCTTGGTGCCCTGGCCCGTGTCGGTGCCGTGGGACACGCCCTCGTGGTGGACGATCGACGAGAACGGCGTGTAATACACGCCCAGGCCTTTCTGCCGCACCCGGAAGGCAAGGTCCGAGTCTTCGTTGTAGGCCGGCGCATACACCGGGTCGAATCCGCCGAGTTCGGCGAACAAGGATGCCTTCACCAGCAGCGAGGCGCCGGAGCAGTAGTCCACCTGGCGCACGTAGTTGAATTCGGAGCGCTCGGGCGCTTGCAGGCGACCGAAATTCCAGCCGGAGCCGTCGCGCCAGATGATGCCGCCCGCTTCCTGCAGGCGACCATCCGGGTAGACCAGTTTGGATCCGGCGAGCCCGCAGTCCGGACGCTCGGAAAACACATCCAGCAAGGCATCCAGCCAGCCCTCCTGGACCTCCGTGTCGTTGTTGAGGAAATACAGGAATTCGCCGCGGGCGAGGTCGATGGCCTGGTTGCAGGACAGCAGGAAGCCCAGGTTGCATTCGTTTTCGTGGTAGTGGAGTCCGGGCACGCGCCGCAGGGCCTCCATCTCCTTCTCGCCGGAACAGTCCTCGATGACGATGACTTCGATCGGCACCGCGGGCATCGACGCCCGGATGGAGAGCAGGCAGCGCAGGGTGTAATCGAACTTGCCGTAGGAAGGGATGATCACCGACACGCGCGGTTCGACCGCGACGGGGAAGGTGAGGCCATCCAGCCCGGTCACGCGCACATCGCCCGGGCGCGGAGCCTCGGGCAGAACGGGTTCCGCGGCCTGGCCGCGCCAACGCGCCATCAGCTTGCGCAGGGGCGCCGTCATTCGCCAGGAACGGGAACGCAACACCAGTCCCAGTACCTCGCGCAGCTCCGCACCGTAGTGTTGCCACTCCTGCCGATGCACGACCAGCTGCCGCGCATTCACGATCGCCTCTTCCAGCAGCCGGTTCAGGCTGGCATGGGCGTTGCGCAGCTCCTCGGTCTCGACCTGGTAGGCCAGCACCCGGCTGTTCTGGATCTCGAGCTCGGCGGACACGCGGGCGAAGTGGCCCCAGGCATCGTTGAGCTGGGTGCCGAGTTCCTCGATCCGTTCGGCCTGCCCCTGCGCCCGTTGGGCGACGTCCCGTCGAAGGCCCTGCTCGGCCCGCAGCTCCCGCGCCAGTTCAGCGGCATCCGCGCGGACACGGCGCAACTCGTCGGCCTGGTCCGAAGCAAGGGCGTCGGAGCGTTCGATCTCGGCGGTGAGTGCCAGCGCCCGGTCGCGGAATGCACGCACTTCCTCGTCGAGAGTACGGCCCCAGCGCTGCGACTGCTCGAGTCCCTCGCGAAGCTCGTGCGTCTGGCGGCGCTCGGCCGCCAGTTCGTCATCCAGGGCTTTGCCCCATTGTTGCGAGCGCTCGAGGCTCTCGCGCAAGTCCTGCGTGCGGGTGCGCTCCGCGGCAAGTTCGGCGTCGAGGGAACGGCCCCACTGCTGCGACTGTTCCAGTTGGGCATGCAAGGCGCCCGTGCGCTCCCGCTCGGCGGCGAGCTTTTCATCGAGGGAACGGCCCCACTGCTGCGAGTGCTCGAGCTTTTCGCGCAGGTCGTGGGTGCTGCTGCGCTCCGCGGCCAGTTCCACGTCGAGTGCGAGCCCCCAAGCCTGGGCGTGTTCCAGCGCATCGCGGAGCTCGCGGCAGCGCGAGCGCTCTGTTTCGACCTCCGATTCCAGGCCCCTGGCCCATGCGGTCGCCTGCTCGTGTCCTCGCCTGACCCGCGCCAGGTGCTCGTCCATTTCTTCGATGCGGCGGTCGAGGCCCTGGGCCCAACGGGTGCGCTCGTCCAGTTCGGCGGCCAATGCGGACTGTCGGGCGCGAAACCCGTCCAGGACCGCGGCGTACTGCTCGTGGACGACGGCAGCGACCTGTCCCGCTGCAGCCTGCGTGGCGACGAGAGCGTCGACGCCTTCCCAGCCAGCGTCCCCGCGCTCGATGGAAAGCAATGCCTGGTACATCGCTTCCTGCCCGGACGTCGGCGCTTCGCCGGACGTCTTCGGTCCGAAGTGCCGCTCCCGCGGATCCAGGAACTCCGCCACCGCCGGGGCGCACGCATCCGATGGCACCGGCCACTGGACCGACAATGCGGTCCCGACGTCGTGGATGACGCTGCGCCACTCCGACAACAGGCGGTCGAAACTCACCACGCATCGCGGCAGTCGCCGGGTCGCCGAAGCGACGTCCAGCGTCGCCAGCATCCACAGCCTTCGCGCCAGATCCTCGGGCCAGCCGTTGCGCGCATGCAGGGATGCGCCGACCTCCGCCGGCCGCCGGACGACATGGACCACGCACGGGCGGATTCCGGCCTCGACCAGCACCGGGAGCCACAGCGCGAGGAACCGGCTCATCCGCGGATCCTTGATCGCGAAAAGCCGCGACGCGGCGAAACCGCTTACGACATCGCGAACTTCGCCCCGGGCCTGTTCCGCCGCGGCCGACTCCAGCCAGCCCGCCGGAAGCGGCCGGGGGTCGCTCCAGGCGCGACCGAGAGACGCCAGCAGGCGCTCGTGGATCGCCACCACGCGTTGGGACTCCCAGAAGCCCTTCGGATTGTCGGCCGCCGGCGCCAGCAGGTCGTCCCCCAGGTCGGCGCCGTGCAGGGCGAGCAGGCGCGTGAAGGCCGACGTGCCGCTGCGGTGCATGCCGAGCACCAGGATGCAGGACCGGGTCGCCGTATCCATCACGCCGCCCTGCGCTCGACGGAGACGATCTCGCCGTGCTCGAGCATCACCACGACGTTGCACAGGCTGTCGATGACCGACTGGCTGTGCGAGGCGATCACCAGGATGCTGGCCTTGTCGACCATCTCGCGCAGTCGCCGCTCGGCCTGGACGACGAACTCGGCGTCGCCCACGCTCAGCCACTCGTCCATGAGCAGCACTTCGGCATGCACGCTGGTGACGATCGAGAACACCAGCCGCATCTGCATGCCGCTCGAATAGGTCCGCACCGGCATGTCGAGGAAATCGCCCAGTCCGGAGAACTCGCCGATCGACGGCGTCAGCCGCAGGACTTCGTCGAACCCGAGGCCGAACATCAGCCCGCAGAGCAGGATGTTCTCGCGCCCCGTGGCCTCGAGGTCCATGCCCAGCCCGAGGTTGATGAAGCTCGATATCTTGCCGGCCACCCGGATTTGCCCATGGGTAGGCTCGTAGATGCCGGCCATCATGCGCAGCAGGGACGTCTTGCCGGAGCCGTTGTGGCCGACCAGCCCGACCCGATCGCCGGCCGCGATCTCGAGGTTGATGCCGCGCAGGGCATGGACGACGGTCACGTGCTTGCTCGCAGCGGCGATCCGGCCGCCGGTGGCGGACGACATCACCGCGCCCTTGAGGGACCGGTTGATGGTTCCGTAGATGGGCAACTGGAGCCCGCAATCACGAAGTACGATCGAAGGCACGTCTACACCCAGAATGCGAGGCGGCGCCGGTAGCGCGCGAAGAACGGCGCCGACAACAGGTAAAGGGCGGCAATCACGATCGCGATCTTCCAGTAGACCCCGGCCGGAGGGACGCCGTCCACGATGGGGCGGCGGACTCCCTCGAGCATGATCTGGAAGGGATTGTAGTCGGCAAGGTAGGCGCGGGGCCCGAGCAGGTCGCGATGCCAGAACACCGGCGTCATGAAGAAGGCCAGCTGGACCACGCTCGCGATCATCTGCTGCAAGTCGCGGTAGCGGGCGCTCAGGGTGCCGAGGAGGAAGGCGGTGGGCAGGGCCGCGAGCATGATCAGCGCGACTCCCGGTATCGCCAGAAGCCACGACCACTTCGGCCATACGTGGAGGTAGATCATGAAGGGCACGAAGGCCAGCAGGTTGTGCGCGAAGATGATCAGGTTGCGCTGCAGGACGCGCAGGATGTGCACGGTGTACGGCAGCTTCACCGATCGCACGAGGTTCTCGGCCTCGACGAAGGCGCCCGCGCCGTCGAGGATGACCCCGGAGATCAGGCCCCAGCTGATGATCCCCACCGCGAGGTAGGGAATGAATTCCTTGGCGCCGATACCGAGCAACTGGCTGTACAGCGGGCCGATGGCCAGGATCCAGACGATCATGGTGATCGTGATCCAGAACGGGCCGATCACCGAGCGCCGGTAGCGCTGCCTGATGTCCATCCTGGCAAGCAGCATCCAGACGCGATGCGCCCGCAAGCCGCCCAGCAGGTCATTGAACGCGAGCCGCCACTGCGGCGTCGCCTTCCATTGGTCGGCGGCGGTGCTCATGCGAGCGCGGATTCGAGGTCCGCGCGCAGGTCCGCCAGGTCTTCCACGCCGACCGAGAACCGCACGAGGTTGTCGTCCACGCCGAGCGCGGCGCGTCGCTCCGCCGGCACCGAGGCGTGGGTCATGATCGCCGGGTGGTTGACCAGGCTCTCGACGCCGCCGAGCGACTCGGCGCAGGTGAACAGCTCGGTGCGTTCCATCACCCGGCGCGCGGCGGCCTCGCCGCCCTTGATCCAGACGCTGACCATGCCGCCGAAGCCGTCCATCTGCCGCTTGGCCAGTTCGTGCTGCGGATGCGAGGCGAGGCCCGGGTAGGCGATGCGCTCGATGGCCGGGTGCGACTGCAGCCAGTCGGCCAGCGCCATCGCGTTCTCGCAATGCGCCTTCATGCGCAGGTGCAGGGTCTTCAGGCCGCGCAGCGCCAGGAAGCTGTCGAACGGACCCTGGATGCCGCCGACCGCGTTCTGCAGGAAGGTCAGCTGCTCGGCCAGGCGCGCGTCGTCGCCGACCACCAGCATGCCGCCGACCATGTCGGAGTGGCCGTTGAGGTACTTGGTCGCCGAATGCATGACCAGGTGCGCGCCGAGCTCGAGCGGGCGCTGCAGGATCGGCGAGCTGAAGGTGTTGTCCACCGCCAGCCAGATGCCGCGCTTGCGGGCGAACTCGGCCAGGCGCGCGATGTCGACGATCTTCAGCAGCGGGTTGGTCGGCGTCTCGCACCAGATCATCCGCGTGGCCGGCGTCACCGCCGCCTCCAGCGCGGCCATGTCGTTGAGGTCGACGAAGCTGAAGTCGAGCCCGGCGCTGCGCCGGCGCACCCGCTCGAACAGCCGATACGTGCCGCCGTAGACGTCGTCCATGCAGATGACGTGGCTGCCGCTGTCGAGCGCGTCGAGCACGGTGGAGGTCGCCGCCAGGCCGGAGGCGAAGGCGTAGCCCTGCGTGCCGCCTTCCAGCGCCGCCACGCAGCGTTCGTAGGCGAAGCGGGTCGGGTTGTGGCTGCGCGAGTACTCGTAGCCCTGGTGCACGCCGGGGCTGGCCTGCGCGTAGGTCGAGGTGGCGTAGATCGGCATCATCACCGCGCCGGTGCTCGGGTCGGGCGACTGGCCGGCGTGGATGGCCCGGGTGCCCAGGCCGTGGGTGTCCTTGCTGCTCATGTTTTTCCCCTACTGCGCGCGGCGGCGCAGGTAGTTCAGAAGGTCGATGCGGGTGATCAGGCCGAGGAACTTCGCGCCGTCCATCACGATCGCGACGTGGCCGCGATCGAACACCGGCAACAGCGATTCCATCGGCGCGGTGACGTCGAGGATGTTGAGCTTGCTGACCATCGCGGTGGACACCGGGTCCTGGAAGCGCGCCTCGTCGCCGTAGACGTGCAGAAGGACATCCGATTCATCGACGATCCCGACGATGCGGTCGCCGTCCATCACGGGGAGCTGCGAGACGTCGTACATCTTCATGCGCTGGTAGGCGACGGTGAGCGAGTCGGTCGGGCCGACCACCACGGTGTCGCGCTGCGCGTAGGGACGCAGGATCAGGTCGCGCAGGTCGCCGTGGCGCGGGCGCTCCAGGAAACCCTGGTCGAGCATCCAGTAGTCGTTGTACATCTTCGACAGGTACTTGTTGCCGGTGTCGCAGACGAAGACCACCACCTTCTTCGGCGTGGTCTGCTCGCGGCAGTACTTCAACGCGGCGGCCAGCAGCGTCCCGGTGGACGAGCCGCCGAGCACGCCCTCCTTCATCAGCAGCTCGCGGCCGGCGAGGAAGCTTTCCTTGTCGGAGATCGCGTAGGCCTTCTTCACCCGGCTGAAATCGGAGATCGAGGGCAGGAAGTCCTCGCCGATGCCTTCCACCAGCCAGCTGCCCGACTTGGTGCTGAGCACGCCCTCGTTGATGTACTGGGCCAGGATCGAGCCGACCGGGTCGGCGAGCACGAGGTCCACGTTCGGCGCGGTCTTCGCGAAATAGCGCGACAGGCCGGTCATCGTGCCCGAGCTGCCGCAACCGAACACGATCGCGTCCATGTCGCCGTCCATCTGCCGCCAGATCTCGGGCGCGGTGCCCTCCTCGTGCGCGAGCGGATTGTCGGGATTGCCGAACTGGTTGATGAAGTAGGCGCCCGGCGTGTCGGTGGCCAGCTTCTCGGCCATGTCCTGGTAGTACTGCGGATGGCCCTTGGCGACGTCGGAACGCGTGAGCACGACCTCGGCGCCCATCGCGCGCAGGTTGAAGATCTTCTCGCGGCTCATCTTGTCGGGCACCACCAGCACGAGGCGGTAACCCTTCTGCTGCGCGACCAGCGCCAGGCCGATGCCGGTGTTGCCGGCGGTGCCTTCGACCAGGGTGTCGCCCGGCTTGATCTTGCCGGCGCGCTCGGCGGCCTCGATCATCTTCAGGCCGATGCGGTCCTTGATGGAACCGCCGGGATTCATGCACTCGAGCTTGAGGTAGAGCTCGCAGCAACCGGTGTCGAGGTGCTGGGCCTTGACGATCGGCGTCTCGCCGATCAGTTCCAGGACGCTTTGCTGGACGCTCATGCGCCGGTCTCGCGAGGGGCAGGCGCCCGATGCGCGGAATTATAGCGGTTTGCGGGTTGCGGGCGGGGGGGGGCCCCCCCCCGGGCGCCCCCCCCCCCCGCCGCAAAAAATAAAGTTGGCGCGCAAAAACCTAGAAAGTAGTTGGTGTGGGGGGTAAGAAACAAACA
>CAMPGW010000057.1 GCA_946885735.1 uncultured Gammaproteobacteria bacterium | reverse complement strand
TGCCGATGGTGACCTCGGCCATTGCCACCTTGCTGGTGGTCAACTTCTTCGTGACCTCGGCCGACTCCGGGGCGCTGGTCATCGACATGCTGTCATCGAAAGGCGAGGAGGAATCGCCGGTCTGGCAGCGGATCTTCTGGGCCCTGCTGGTCGGCGCGATCGCCATCGCGCTGCTGGTGGCCGGCGGACTGGGTGCGCTGCAGGCCGGCACGATCGCCAGTGCCCTGCCCTTCACCGTCGTCATGATCCTGATGTGCTGGGGCCTGGTGCGCGGCATGCGCCTGGACGTGGCCAAGCGCACCAGCATCCGCCACGCGCGCGTCATGCCCGCGGGCAGTGGGGACTGGCGCACGCGGCTGCGCGCGCTGAGCCACCCCGCGCAACGCGGCGAAGTGCTGGCCTTCCTCGAGCAGGAGGTGCGGCCGGCGCTGTCCGAGGTGGCCGCGGAGATGCGCAAGGGCGGCCTCGAAGCGAGCGTCGACGGCGCGGAGGACGGCCGCATCTGGCTGCAGGTAGGCCATGGCAAGGAAATGGACTTCTTCTATTCCGTGCGCCCGGTGGCGTATGCGCCGCCGACCTTCATCCTCGAGGATCCGCGCTGCAAGCCACGCGACGGCGACCGCTACTTCCGCGCCGAGGTGCACCTTCGCGAGGGCGGCCAGGACTATGACGTCATGGGCTGGCCCCGGGACGAACTGATCCATGACGTCCTCGACCAGTACCAGCGCCACATGCATTTCCTTGGCGTGGTGCGATGACGCATTGGCCGACCTGCGCCAGCCGGGGAATCGCCGCGCACAGGAAGTCGTGAACCAATCGGCCGTTTGCCTGTCATGTAGCAGGCGCCCGTTGCGGGCAATGCCATCGACCGGGGGTCAGGGATGCGAGTTGCAGTATTCGGGTTGCTGCTGGCGTCCGCCATGGTGGCGCATGCCACGAACACTCCGGAATCCGCGGATCCTCGACCGATCCCGACGCTGCAGACGGTCCTCGTGAAGGGCCATCAACCCGGGCCGGGGCTGTGGCGTGTCTCGAAGGCAGGCCACGTGCTCTGGATCCTCGGCACCCTAAGCCCCTTGCCGGCGGGAATGACCTGGCAGTCTGCCGAGGTCGAGGCCACGGTCGCGGCATCCCAGGCCGTGCTGGGCGCGGGCCACGCCAAGCCGGACATCGGCATGGGGGCCATGTTCACGATGGCCAGCCTGGCTCCCGCGGCGATGCGTTCCCAGTACAACCCGGACAAGGCGACGCTCGCGTCGGCCCTGGCGCCGCCCCTGTACGCTCGCTGGACACTCGCGAAGCAACGCTACGCGATACCGCCGAAGGACTTCGAAAAGCTGCGGCCGATGTACGCCTCGCAGGAGTTGTATTGGAAGGCCGTCGTCGCGGCAGGCCTCACCCGAACGAGCACCGTCCCCGGAGTCGTGGCAGGCGCGGCAGAACGCGCAGGGGTTCCGATCATCGATACCGGCTTCACCTATCCGCTGGAACTCGATCGCAAGCATCTGAAGAAGCGCATCAAGGAGGTGAATGCCGCCTCCGGTGCCGACATTGCGTGTTTCGTGGAAACGCTGGACGTTCTCGAGTCCGACGTGTCGTTGATGAAACGGCGCGCCAACGCCTGGGCGACGGGCGACGTGCGCGCCCTGCGCGAGCTGCGGACGGGCGACATCAGACCCCCCTGCCAGGACGTCGCGGAAAGCACGCTGGCGTTCCTCGGCGCCGACGAGATCAGGCGAAAACTTCGCGACTCGTGGCTGCGGGCGGCGCAGGCCAGCCTGGCGAGGAACCCGAGCACGTTCGCAACGTTGCCGATCGCCGACCTGCTGGATGACAACGGAGTCCTGGAGGACCTGCAAGGACTCGGATACCTCATCGAAGCGCCGGATGACGAGCCGGAGGAAGAGCCTGCCGACGCGCCGTGACACCGGCACGAAGGAATCCACAATGTCGCAAAAGTCCTGAAACATGGCATACCAGACACTGTCCTGATTCAAGGCCGCTGCCGGACACTCAATCATCCCTCGATGATGGGTCTGCCCGTGGCCACCAGCGAACTCGACGTCGCCTTGAACGATTTCCACCGCGGTGATCGACGGAGCAGGCCGGCACGCTTGCCCGCCGCGTGAAGAGCATCGAGTTCCTCAACGGACAGGGTCGGGGTTACATGGCGGCCCGGCTCGGAATCATCGCGACGCAGGCCGTCGCCGACCCGATGCCCTGCGTCACCGTACGGATGAAGATCCGGCGCGGGCACCTGGGGCCGCATGGCTACCTGCACGGCGGAGCCATCATCGCCCTGGCCGATACCGCCTGCGGGTATGGATGCTGGGCGAGCCTGCCTGCAAGCGCGAGCGGGTTCCTCACCATCGAGTCGAAGTCCAACCACATCGGCGCATCCCAGCGCGGCACCCTGGAATGCACTGCCCGCGCGCGCCATGTCGGGCGCACCACCCAGGTATGGGACGCCGAGGTCGTCGACCTGGACTCCTCGAAGGTGATCGCGATGTTCCGCTGCACGCAGCTGGTCCTTCACTTCCCGGTGGGCGAAGTGAAGTTTCCACCGGAGAGTCCGGCGTGAGCGCGTTCGAAATAGCCGAAGCCAAACCGGCGCACAGCCCTGCCGTTCGCAGCCTGGTGATGAGCATCGTCAACGACGAACATGGCATGTCGGTGCGATCGTCCGAGCTGCCGGACCTGGACGACGTGTATGAAAGCTACTGCCGCAGCGGCCTGGGCAGGTTCTGGGTTGCGCTATGCGACGAGCGTGTATGCGGTTGCATCGGGCTGATCCACCTGGGCCGTGGCGATTTCGAACTGCAGCGGATGTACGTCGACGCCGGGGCCCGCGGCCTTGGCCTGGGGCAAAAGCTACTCGACGTGCTGCTGGCATGGGCCATCGCCAAGGGCGCGAAATCAATCTACCTGGAAAGCAACCATCGTTGGCATGCCGCCCAGCACATCTACGAGAAGAACGGTTTTCTGCCCGTGCCGCGGGAGGAACTCCCGCCGGAGTTTCGCGTGGTTCGGGGCGTGAACGGCTTCTATCGCCTGGTGTTGCCTGCCCGCGGCCTGCCGTGCGACGCCTAATGAGTTCCCTGGAGACTGAGATGACCGTGTACATCATCAACAACATGACGGTCCACGACCGTGCGCAATACGAGACGTATCTTCGCGCCTTCATGGATGTCTTTCGCAAGTTCAACGGCCAGGTCCTGGTCGCCCAGGATGCGCCGAACCCATTGGAGGGCGCGTGGCCCTACGACAGAACGGTGGTTCTGGCCTTCCCGAGTCGCGAGGATGCACTTCGCTGGTACGGGTCGCCCGAATACCAGGCAATCGTCGTACATCGGTTCAACGGCACGACGAGCAATGTCGTGATCCTGGACGGCCTGCAGGCAGCGTCGCACGGGCGGACCTGAGCTCAGGACTGCGAACCATGATCCGCTGGAATGGGCGGCGATTCCTTCCTGGAATCGGGGCTTCAAGGTGCGGCAAGTGGTGGGCCCACCAGGACTCGAACCTGGAACCAAGGGATTCGCTGTACCCGCGGGTTTCCCCGTGGAGCGGACTATCTCTTCACCCTCGACTTGCGTCGGTGGGGTGCGGGACGCTCTAGCCTGTCATCAAGGGCACTGCAGCCCCCAGGTAGTCTCTGCACCTTCCGGCGGTGTACCGCCGGCTTGGCTCAGGATTGCCGCCGGCCAGCCTGCGGCTGCCGCTGCGGTTTCCCTGAATTCATCCCGTTCCCGTCCGGTCATTCCTGGCCGGCGGCACCTTTCGATGAGTCCCCTGCTCTAACCGTTGAGCTATAGGCCCTAAAACGTCGGCTCAATGTTAAGTCAGTCCTGGACTACAAGCCACCGGATTCACCCATCCTGCCAGGCAACGGTCAAGTGCGCGCTTCGAGGATCACCGGATCGGCGAGGACGGCGCCTTCGCGCCGGGATCGCGCCGCAGCAAGGGCAGTACGCGCTCCAGGGGCAGTGCCGGCAGCGTGCCGCGATGGCCGCTCATCGTCTGCGCCCGGAACAGCGAGTTGACGATGGCCTCTTCGGTCGCCTCGGCGACCGCGTTGAACAAGGGCGACATCGCGTCGTTGGCCACCGTGGGCTGTGGCTGGCGCGGCGCGTCCTGGGTCCGTCGCACCCCGGGCGCCGTCGAGAAGGCGATCACGTAGTCTCCGGAGCCGTTGCTCATCGACGATCCGGTGCGGGCGAGACCCACCAGCGCCCGGCGCGCCAGCCGCCGCAGCAGGCGGTCGTCCAGCGGCGCATCGGTCGCGACCACGATCATGATGCTGCCGTCGCCGGTGACGGACGGTGCCTCGTTGCCTGCCGACGCGCCCGCGAGCGGATCCAGCAGCTTCCCCTCCAGCGGCACGCCGGCGATGGTCAGGCGGCCACCGTAGTTGCTCTGTACCAGCACGCCGACGGTATGGCCGCCGTCGGACTCCGGCAGCTTTCGCGAACTGGTGCCGATGCCGCCTTTCCAGCCGAAGGCAATGGTGCCGGTGCCCGCACCGATGCCGCCTTCCTCGACGTTTTCCGTGGACGCCGCGGCCAGCGCCTGCCGCACGTGTTCCGGGCGGATGGGACGGGCGCGGATGTCGTTCAGGAAGCCGTCGTTGGTTTCGCCGACCACCGGGTTCAGCGAACGCACCTCTTCCATGCCTGGCTGCGCCAACTGCCAGGCCACCAGCGCGTCCGCCGCGCGCCAGACGCCGAGCGTGCCGGTGAGCAGGATCGGCGTTTCCAGTTCGCCCAGTTCCTCGACCTGGGTGACGCCCAGCAGCTTGCCGTAGCCGTTGGCGACGACGATCGCGGCCGGTACGCGCGCGCGGTAGAGGTCGCCGGCGTGCGGCAGGATCGCGGTGACGCCGGTGCGCACGTTGCTGCCCTCCACGACCGTGGCATGGCCGACGGCGACGCCCGCCACGTCGACGATGGCGTTGCGCGGGCCGGTCGGCAGCACGCCGATGACGATCCCGGCGTCGCGCGCGCGCGGTCGCGCATCCGCGGCGCCGGAGGGGGCCGGTGCGGCGGCCGCCGCCATCGTCGACGCCACCGCCATCGCGATTGCCGCCAGCGTCGCCACCCGGCCATGACGGCCCCCGCTTGTCACCACCATAAGACCTCCGGAAAAAGCTCGATCAGCCACCGTGGTACCCGGCAGCGTCATTTGAAGTAGTTGATGTAGCCCGTGATGATCAGGGCGTTGGTGAAATCGATGAAGAACGCACCGACCAGGGGGGCGACCAGGAACGCGCGCGGCGCCGCGCCGTAGCGCTCGACCAGGGTGCGCATGACCGCCATCGCATTGGCGGTGGTACCCAGCATGAAGCCGATGAATCCGCCGCCCATCACCGCGGCGTCGTAATCGCGCCCCATCAGCCGGAACACCACCAGGCAGAACGCGCACACCATCAGCATCTGCAGCCCGAGGTTGATCAACAGCGGCATGGCCAGGCCGGCCAGCTCCCACAGCTTGAGGTTGGTCAGGGCCAGCGCCAGGAAGATCGCCAGGCACACGTTGCCGATCAATTCGATCGTGGGCACCGACAGGCCGATCCAGCCGGTGGCGTCGTCGATGTTGCGGATCGCGGCGCCGACCAGCATCGCGCCGACGTAGGCGGGAAGCGTGATGCCCGTGGTCGAGATCCAGCCGCTGACCCAGGATCCCAGCCACATCGCCACCAGGATGGTCACGACGCTCTTCAGGCCGCTGTACTCGCGCTGGGCCTCGCTCTGGGCGACGACGCGGACATCGTCGGCGGGCGCCATGTGGTCCTGCGGACGGCTGGAGACCAGGGCGAAGCGGCGGATCAAGAGGGTGACGACCGGTCCGCCCACCAGGCCGCCGAGCACGATGCCACCCATGGCCGCCGCGACGGCGATCGATGCCGCACCTGGCACGCCCGCCTGCTCGAACAGCGGAGCGAACGCCAGGCCGGTGGCGGGGCCGCCGGTCAGGGTGGTCGAGCCGGCCAGCACGCCGAACAGCGGATGCAGTCCGAACGCCTTGGCGACCGCGATACCCAGCTGGTTCTGGGCGATCGCGAACACCGTCGCCAAGGCCAGGAACACCACCACCTGCTTGCCGCTGACCCGCAGCAGCAGGAGGCTTGCGTTGAAGCCGATGGCCGTGAAGAACGCGATCATCAAGGGCGCTTGCAGCCCGGTGTCCAGGGTGAACAAGGTCGCGCCGCGGTCGTGCGCAATCCACGCGGCTATCGCGAACAGCAGCCCACCGATGACCGGTGGCGGCAGGTTGTAGCGCCCGAGCACGGGAATCGCCCGACACAGCGCATAGCCCAGGAACAATGCCAACCCCGCGAAACCCAGGCTCTGCACGGCGTCGAGTTGCAGCAACGAAGCTCCCCTTTCCAAGAATTCCGGCAGGCTATGTTGCAACGAACGGCAGGCCGCCGCCCCAAAGCAGTGCAGACGGCGCTTGCAACAGGCCGTCGCGCATGACGACGCCGCCGGGGTGGTCCTCGCGCAGCCAGAGCGGCCCATCGAGATCCACGAATTCGGCGTGGCGCGCGACATGCCAGGCCGGGGCGATCGCCAGCGACGACGCGATCATGCAGCCGACCATGATGCCGAAGCCTTGTGCCTGCGCCGCCTCCAGCAGCTCGAGGGCCGCGGTCAGCCCCCCGGTCTTGTCGAGCTTGATGTTGACCACCTGGTAGCGCCCGCGCAGGCGGGCCAGGTCGGCGGCGACATGGCAGCTTTCGTCCGCGCACAGCCGCACCACCGATTCGAAGCCTTGCAGTGCATCGTCCTCGGCGGCCGGCAGCGGTTGTTCGACCAGGTCGACGCGGGCGTCGGCGAGCACCGGCTGCATCGCGCGCAACAGGTCGATGTCCCAGCTCTCGTTCGGATCCACGATCAGGCGCGCCGCGGGGAGTTCGCCGCGCACCGCGCGGATCAGGCTGGCAGGATCGTTGGCGTCGACCTTGACCTTGACCACCTGCAGGTGGCGCAGCGCAGTCGCGGCACGCGCCATGCGTTCGGGCGTGTCGAGGCTGACGGTCTGCGCGCTGGCAAGCATCGGCAAGGTGCCCGGCCGCCCGAGCAGCTCGGCCACCGGCACGCCCTGCCGGCGCGCCTCCAGGTCCCACAGGGCGCAGTCGAGCGCATTGCGCGCAGCGCCGGGACGCAGCAGGTCGCAGCGCCGGCGCCGATCGGGTCCGGCCATCGCATCGGCCACGGCCGTCGCCTCCGCGATGACCGAGGCCACGCTCTCGCCGTAGCGGGGATAGGGCAGCGATTCGCCGCGGCCGACATGGGCGCCGTCGCTGACCGTCGCGACCACGACTTCGGTGGCGACTCTCACGCCGCGCGCGATCCGGAACGGCGTTGACAGCGCGTGGGTGGCCGGTTCGAGCGTCAGTCCGGGAAGCATGCCTGCCACCTGTCGACGATCCTGGCCACACCGTGGCGGACCGGGTCCTGGGCCGGAAGGCCGAGCAGGTCCTCGGTCTGCGCGCAGACACGGTCGGCCGCTTCGGCCGACAGCCTGGACGTATTGAGCGCAACCCCGACCGCGACGACTGCCGGGTTCGTCAGCCGCGCGGCGGCCAGGTTGGCCTCCAGCGTCTCGCGCAGGGGCGGCATCGGGAAGTGCGGAAGCCCGCGCATGTGCGGGCGGCCGGGCTCGTCGCAGAGCACCAGCGCGTCGGGCTGGGCGCCGTGCAGCAAACCCATCGACACGCCGGCGAAGGAGGGATGGAACAGCGAGCCCTGGCCTTCGATCAGGTCCCAGCCCTGGTCGTGGCGCGCCGGGGACAGCCACTCGATGCCACCGGCGATGAAGTCGGCGACCACCGCGTCGATCGGCATGCCACGGCCGGCGATGAAGATGCCGGTCTGGCCGGTGGCGCGGAAGTCAGCCGCCAGGCCGCGCGCACGGATCTCCGTTTCAAGGGCAAGTGTGGTGAACATCTTTCCGGTCGAGCAGTCGGTGCCGACCGTGAGCAGGCGCCTGCCGGCGCGCTTGCGGCCGTCGCCGACCGGCACCGGCGGCGGCGTGCGCGCATCGAACAGGTGGCGGCCGTTGCGGCGGGCGGCCTCGACGATCTCCGGGTAGGAAACAAGCTTGTCGTGCAGGCCGGAGGCGACGTTCATGCCGGCGTCGAGCGCGGCGACGGCGTGCTGCACCGCGGCGGGGTCGAGCTTGCCGCCGGCGTTGGCCACGCCGATGATCATCGTGTTGGCGCCGGCGGCGCGAGCCTGCGCGAAGTCCATTACCGGCAGGTGGAGCGAGGCCTTGCAGTCCGGGCCGCGGAACTGCCCCACGCACCACTGCGGGCGGAAATGCGCGAGGCCGCGCGCGGTCTTGCCCGAGAGTTCGTCCGGGGCGTTGCCCAGGTAGAGCAGGAAAGGCGGCGGCCACAGGCTGCGGTCGGCGGAAACTGCGTTGGTCGACATGGGCTGGGCCTGGGGGCGGTTTGCTGGCGTAGGGGTGGAAGTAATCTTGGTAGCTGGCTTCGAATTCCGCCATCGAAAAGAAAGCGGCCACGCATAGCCGCGGGTTATGGCGTGGCAGCGGCTCCTACACCGCGCGCCAGTTCTTCCTCGACGGCGGAAAACGCCGAAATCCGTCCGGGCTCGGCGTCGGGCACGCCGGTGGCGAAGTACGCCACTCCGGTGCCGCCCTCGCGATCGATCCATAGCCCCGACACCAGGCCGTAGGCGCTGCCGGAATGGCCGACCCGCTCGATGCCATCTCCGAACGGATCGTCCCTGCAGCCCGGGTGCCTGGTGGCGAGGGTTCGGGTCGACAGTCCGTAGCGGCAGGAGAACGCACGCTTCGGTTCGTCGGCGGAGGCCTGGTCATCCTCTTCATGGCGCAGGCCATTGCCGTCCCGGTAGACCCATGCCGGCTCGAACATCTCCCGCACGGAGGCCGGCGACAACAGGCGCACGCCATCGACGCTGCCTTCACCGAGCAGGAGCCGGCCGACCTTCGCCAGGCCGATCGCCGAGATGCGCAAGCCCCCTTGTGGCGAGAATACCGCGCCGTTCTGGCCGGGTTTCCACAGCGAAAGGTCGCAGCTCCCGTCCGCAGAAGGCGCGACGGCGCACTCCGGCTTGCGCCCCTGGTTGTCATCGCGCACCGGCTTGCGTTCGGCGTCGTACTGCACCACGGCGCGCGCGGCGATGGCGTCGTCGCAGGCTTCCCAGTTGTAGCAGCCGGCGATTCCCAGGGGTCGCAACACCAGGCGGTCCATCAGCAGGTCGAAGCGTTCACCCGTGCGCGCCTCCATCACCGACGCCACCACGGTCGAGCCGACGTTGGCATAGCGGAAGTAGGTTCCAGGCGCATGCGCGTCGTCCCATGCCCGCGGGTCGTCGAACAAGGCCTGCAGCGGACTGCCCAAGGGCACCTGCCAGTAACCCGCGGCGTCGGTCAGGCTGGCGCGGTGCGACAACAGCAGGCGCAGCGTGACCGGCGTGCCGGGCCACTTCGGGTGGCGCAAGGTCCAGCCGAGCGCAGCGGAAACATCCTCGTCCAGGTCGAGCTTGCCCTGCTCCACGAGGCGCATCACCGCGATGGCAACCACCAGCTTGGAGATCGAAGCGATCCGGACCGGGCTGTCCGCGGTAACGGCGCGTCCGGCGGCGATGTCGGCGAGTCCCGCGGACTGCACCGATACGATGCCATCGCGGTTGAAGCCGACGCGCACGGTGGCGACAGGCTCCGATGCCTCGCAGAGCCCGGCGAACGCGATCAGGAGGGCGAGACAGGCGCGGGCACGGGAGATCATGGCCGGGTCAAACCCCTGGGCGAGGTCGGGTTTTCGGAGCGGCCACTTTACACGGTGCCCCTGCCTGGCCGGTGGCCATAGCCCGGGGCTGGGGCCCTCTTCATCATTCCGAGGGATCACAAGGTCGTGCGCACGCTAATCTTGGGTCATGAAGCCCTGCACATCGACGCCCCCGACGATACTGCCCATGGGGCTGATGGCCGCGATGGCGATGGTGCTGCTCGGTGCCTGCTCCGGGGTGAGTACGCTCGGGGATGCACCAGGCGCAGACCCAGCCGAGAACCGGCCATCCGGCTTCGTCAGCGCCGCGCACCCCCTGGCTACGCAGGCCGGACTGGAGGTATTGCGCCGCGGCGGCAGCGCGATCGACGCTGCCATCGCCGTGCAGGCAATGCTTGGCCTGGTGGAGCCGCAGAGTTCAGGCGTCGCCGGTGGCGCCTTCGTGCTGCATTTCTCGGCCGACAGCCGCAGGGTCGATGCCTACATCGGTCGCGAGCAGGCGCCCGCTTCGGCGAGTACGTCGCTGTTCACGGACGTTGATGGTCGACCCCTGGATCGGGCCGAGGCGATGCTCAGCGGACGCGCGACCGGCATACCCGGCGTGCTGCCGGCACTCGAACTGGCGCACCGGGAACATGGGCAGCTGCCATGGCGCGCGCTGTTCGAACCGGTTGCCGAGCGGGCAGAAGCAGGCTTCGAAGTCAGCCTGCGCCTGCAGCAGCACGTGGACGGCACCTTTCCGCAGGCCTCCGCACCGGACATCCGGCGGCTGTTCGCACGCGCCGACGGGACACCCCTGCGCGCTGGCGACCGGATGCGCAACCGGGCGTATGCCGCGAGCCTGCGCCTGATCGCTGCCAATGGCGCTGCCGCGCTTCAGCGGGGCCCATTGGCCGAAGCCATCGCCGAACGCCTCGGTCAGGGGCCCTTGGCTGCGCGCGTTACGCCTGCCGATCTCGCCGGCTACCGGGCCGAGCGTACGCAGGCGCTGTGTCGTCCCGTGCGCATCTACGTGGTCTGCGTACCGCCGCCTCCGTCCAGCGGCGTCGGCCTGCTGCAGTTGCTGCTGTTGCTGGACGGTACCGACATCGCCGAGCGCGGGCCCGCCGACCCGCAGTCCTGGCTCCTGTTCGCGGAAGCCAGTCGCCTCATGTATGCGGATCGCGACCATTACGTTGGCGATCCGCGGTTCGTCACCGTTCCCATCACCGGCTTGCTCGATCCGGGCTACGTCGCCAGCCGACGCGCCCTCATCGGCGAGCGCGCCGCCGTGCCGGCACCCATGCACGGAACCCCGGGGGGGGCTCCCTCCCCGGCCGTCGACGCCACCGACGAACCCGGCGGCACCAGTCATTTCGTGGTGGTCGATCGCGACGGAAACGTGGTGTCGATGACCACGACCATCGAGTCCTTCTTCGGTTCCGGACGCGTGGCAGGCGGCATGCTGCTGAACAACCAGCTGACCGATTTCTCCTGGGCGCCGGGCGCTGCGGCGGCCAACGCGATCGCGCCCGGCAAGCGCCCACGTTCTTCGATGTCACCGGTGATCGTGCTCGACCGCAATCACCGTTTCGTGGGCGCGATCGGCTCGCCGGGCGGCAACGCAATTCCCGCGTACGTCGCCAAGACGCTGGTCGGCTGGCTCTTCTGGGACCTGTCGCTGGACCGTGCAATCGCCCTGCCAAACCTGGTCGCGCGCGGCACCGGCTTCAACGGCGAAGCCCACGCCTTCGCCCCCGGGCTGATCCATTCGCTGTCCGCGCTCGGCGTCCAGGTCAAGCCAGGCTCGGGCGAAAATTCCGGCTTGCACGGCGTGGCGATGCGCGAAGGCGCGCTGCAGGGAGCGGCAGACCCGCGTCGCGAAGGAACCGCTTCCGCACCTTGACCGCTGAGGTGCATGGTCCACGGTCGATGGCAGCCACGCCAGTCGGCGCCAGCCTGTCGGATGGTCTGATACATTCGCTGCCGTCGGCGAGAATCCAACAGGACGGCGCATGCGTTTCCGCCAGATCGAAGTCTTCCATGCCGTCTACACCACCGGGTCCATCAGCGCCGCCGCCCGGGCGTTGCATGTCTCGCAGCCGTCGGTGAGCAAGGTGCTGCAGCACACCCAGCAACAGCTGGGCATGGAGCTTTTCCGCCTGGTTCGCGGCCGACTGGTGGCAACCGACGAAGCACATGCCCTGTTCGGCGAGGTATCGGCGGTTTTCCGGCAGCTGACTTCGTTGCAGAAAACGGTTGGCAACCTGAAGAATCTATCGGGCGGCCACATCCGCCTGGCGGTGGTGCCTTCGCTGGGTCTTCACCTGGCGCCGCTGGCGATCGCCCGGTTTCGCAAGGAGCATCCCGACATCACCTTCGACGTGCAGACCGTGCACCACAACGAATTGTTCGCAGCCCTCTACGAACGTAGTTGCGACATCGCGATCGCCTACGACCCCCCGCCCCATCCGCGCATGCAGCAGCGCGAACTGGGCACCGGCGAACTCATGCTGCTGTTCCAGAAGGCGAGCCAACCGGACGTCGGCGACAGCATTGCGATGCAGACGCTGGACGGCCAGGACATGGTGGGCCTGACCACCGGCGGCCCGGTCGGCGCGCTGTTCAACGCCGAGTTGCAACGGTTGGGCGTCGGCGTGCGGGAAGTCGTTTCCAACCAGACCTTCTACATCGCCGCGGCCTTGACCCGCTACGGCGCCGGCATGGCCGTGGTGGACGAATTCACCGCGCGCGCCAGCGTCGATGCGGCAACCGCATTCCGCCCGTTCTCGCCCGCCCTGCGCTTCAAGGTGGCCTGCGTGCACCTGGACGATCGTCCGCCCTCGAAGGCGGCGGACGAGTTCCTGGCCCTGTTCGGCAAGCTGCTGCGCGAAGTCTCCAGCCATTGAGCTACAGGCCCTAACACCCTGAAACCCTAGGGCTGTGCCGCTGCTCGCGACGACCAGTGGATGTGCACGATCCGCCAACCCGCGTCGGTCCGGCGCAACACCATCGTCTCGGTGCCCAGCGACGTGCGCGACTTGCCGTCCTTGTGCGTGGTGGTGCGGGTTTCCGTTCCCACCCATGCCAGATCGCCGGCCACGCGCGCACGCCGCGCGGTGACCTGCTGCTCGGCGCCTTGCAGGTAGGCGGCATCGGCGGCCGCATGCTCGGCCAGGTATTGCGCGCGGCTGCGCTCGGCGCCGCCACTCTCGAGCACCAGCACGTCCTCGGCGAGCAGGCGGCTTGCCCCTTCGATGCGATTCGCCTGCAGCGCCTCGCCGAAGGCCTCCACCACCCGCACGGCCTCCACTGCGCCCGACTCGATGTCCTTGTCGGTGGCGGCGACGGTCGCCGCCGGATCATGCGCATCCGCGCGCGGGCCGATGCCGAAGGCCAGCACGCCGAGCAGGCAGGCCAGTGCGGTGAAGGACTTCGGCATCGTGGTCTCCAGGGTCAGGGCGCGGCGGCGGGCGGTTGCGGCTCCGGCACCTTGTTGCTGATGGCCGGCACGGTTTGCAGGTAGGCGAAGATCGCCGCCAGGTCCTCGTCGGTCATGTGGCGGAACATCGGCCAGGGCATCGGCGGCAGGATCTGCCGGCCGCGGCCCATGTGGCGGCCGTTGCGGATGGTGTCGCGAAAATTCTCGTAGGTCCACTTGCCGATGCCGGTTTCGTCATCGGGCGTGATGTTGGCCGAGTAGCTGATGCCCCAGGGGCCGGACCAACCGGTGTTGGTGGCGGTGAAGCTGGCGATCCAGGGGCCAACCGGCGCGGGCGGCGGCGGCAACTCCATGTCCGCAGGGTGGCCGGAGAGCATGCGAGACATGTCGGGCTCGGGGCCGTTCTCGCCCATCTTGAAGGGCGTGTGGCAGTCGTTGCACACCGAGACGGTGACCAGGTACTTGCCACGCTCGACCTGGGCGGCGCGCTCGGCGTCACTGGGCGCATCTTTGCTGGCGGCCGCCACGCCAACGAGGGCGGCAGCGCCGAGCAGGGGAAGGACGAAGGCAATCAATGCACGCGGTGTCATGGCGATTCTCCCGGTGGGTCGGTGGGTGGCAACGCATCGATCCAGCGCCTGACCAAGGCCAGGCCCTGGGGATCGACGAGGGTGGTGCCGAGCGGCGGCATGCGCGTGACCGCATCGATGGAACCAAGGCGCAGCGCCAGCACGCTGTGCGCGGCGTCGCCCGGGACCAGCAGGCGCTCGGCGCCGGGTCGGCGGTAACGCAAGGGCGTGCGCTGCAGTTCCGCGACGATGTCTTCGGCCTTCAGCGACGGACGCGCGGGCTGCGCGAGCACCAGGTCCAGCGGCAGCCGAGGCTCGGCGCCGTCGCGGTTGTGGCAGTGGCCGCAGTTGCCATGCAGGTAGCCGAGCGCGGCGCGCTCGTCGGGTGTGCGCGCGGGAATGCGCGGCGGCGAACGCCGCAGGCCGCGGTCGAGCCCCGACAGCAGCCCGAGACGCTGCAGCCCGGCGAGGTCGAGGTCGCCGTCGGCGGGGGGCACGGCGTTGGCGGCGTGCGGATCCCGATCCGGCGAAAGCTGCAGCGCACTGACGCCCAATACCGGCACCGGCGCTGCCTCGTGGCAGGCGCGGCAATCATCGCGCGCCAGGATGCGATAGCGACCCTTCGGTGCTCCCGCGACCGGGTGCGCAGCGATGCCGCGCTCGGGCGCGAGGTCGGCGTCGCTGCCATCCTCGCGCCACACATAGGTCGCATAGCGCCACTGGCCATCCGCAAGGCGCTCGATCAGCCGCGTCTCCACCCGGCGGCCCATCGAGAATTCCTTCCACAGGCGCGTACCCGGCGGAAACTGCCAGGCGTCGGTACGCGAGGCGTCGATGCGCGTGCCCGGGGGCAGCCACAACCAGCGACGCTTGAGGCTGCCATCGGACCAGAGCGGATATTGCGGCGTGAAACTCCGGACGCCCTTGGCGACTCGATCGGCACGCAGGTCGGCATACAGGCCGGTCGCCGACAACTGCGCCGGCAGCTCCGACGCCGCGCGGGGCGGCGCCGAGGCCGTCACCAGGCCGCAAGCCAGCGTGCCCAGCAGGGCCGCGGCAACGCGACGCAGCGACAGTTCGGGCTCCATTCCAACGCCCTCCGCGCCGGACCGGTCCGCAGGCATTCTGCTCCCCTCCGCAGGTCACCTCAAGCTGACTGCGCGGCTCGCCACGGCTGGACAGGCCCGGGCCGGTGGTCGACCATCCAAGGCCTTGCTCCGCGAGTACCGCACATGCCCGGCACCAGCCTGCTGACCCTGCTCGACGACATCGCCAGCGTCCTGGACGACGTCGCCATCCTCAGCAAACTGGCGGCCAAGAAAACGGCCGGCGTCCTCGGCGACGACCTGGCGCTGAACGCCCAGCAAGTGACCGGCGTCAAGCCCGTGCGCGAGATCCCGGTGGTCTGGGCCGTGGCCAAGGGCTCGTTCAAGAACAAGGCGATCCTGGTGCCGGCGGCACTCGCCATCAGCGCCTGGCTACCCGTGCTGATCACACCGCTGATGATGATCGGCGGCACGTACCTGGTGTACGAAGGCGCGGAAAAGCTCGCGCATCGCTTCCTGCATTCGCGATCGGAGGACAAGGCCCACCACGACGAACTGCTGCAGGCGGTCGCCGACGAGGATGTGGACCTGGTCGCCTTCGAGCGCGACAAGATCAAGGGCGCGGTGCGCACCGACTTCATCCTGTCGGCGGAGATCATCGTGCTGTCGCTGGGCGTCGTGGACGGCCAGCCCTTCCTGCAGCAGGCGCTGGTGCTCGGCGCCATCGCGCTGGCGATGACGGTCGGCGTGTACGGCCTGGTCGCCGGCATCGTCAAGCTCGACGACGCCGGCATGCACCTGGTGGAGCGCGGCGGCGTGGCCGCGACGCTGGGACGCGGCATCCTCGCGGTCGCCCCGTGGCTGATGAAGTTCCTGTCGTTCGCCGGAACCGCCGCGATGTTCCTCGTCGGCGGCGGCATCCTGGTGCATGCCGTCCCGGCGGTGGCGCACTGGCTCGAGGATGCGGTACCGCACGGCGGCGGCGGCGCGATGCTGCTGGCGCTCGCCAACGGCCTGGTCGGCCTGCTGGTGGGGGCGGTGGTCGTCGCGATCGCGGCGGCGATCCAGCGGGCGCGCGCGGCTTCGCGGACCGCGGCCTGAAAAGGAAAACGGCCGCAATCGCGGCCGTTTCCGAAAGACACCGCCGGAGCGCTTACTCGAGGTCGAGGAAAGAGCGCAGCGTCTCCGACCGCGACGGATGCCGCAGCTTGCGCAGCGCCTTGGCCTCGATCTGCCGGATGCGCTCGCGGGTGACGTCGAACTGCTTGCCGACTTCCTCGAGGGTGTGGTCGGTGTTCATGTCGATGCCGAAGCGCATGCGCAGCACCTTGGCTTCGCGCGGCGTCAGGCCGGCGAGGACGTCGCTGACGGTTTCGCGAAGGCCGATGCTGGTCGCGGTCTCGATCGGCGACTCGACGTTGGTGTCCTCGATGAAATCGCCCAGGTGCGAGTCCTCGTCGTCGCCGATCGGGGTCTCCATGGAGATCGGCTCTTTCGCGATCTTGAGCACCTTGCGGATCTTGTCCTCGGGCATCTCCATCTTCTTCGCCAGCTCTTCCGGCGTGGGCTCGCGGCCCATCTCCTGCAGCATCTGCCGCGAGATGCGATTCAACTTGTTGATCGTCTCGATCATGTGCACCGGGATGCGGATGGTGCGCGCCTGGTCGGCGATCGAGCGGGTGATAGCCTGGCGGATCCACCAGGTGGCGTAGGTCGAGAACTTGTAGCCGCGGCGGTATTCGAACTTGTCCACCGCCTTCATCAGGCCGATGTTGCCTTCCTGGATCAGGTCGAGGAACTGCAGGCCGCGGTTGGTGTACTTCTTGGCGATGGAGATCACCAGGCGCAGGTTGGCCTCGACCATTTCCTTCTTGGCCTTGCGGGCCTTGGCCTCGCCGTAGGCCATGGCGCGGTTGATCTCCTTGATGTCGCCCAGGGAGAGGAACAGCGCCTTCTCGATGCCGATCAGCTTCTCCTGCTCGGCGACGATGTCGTCCTTGAACTCGCGCACGCCGCTCGACCACTTCTGCTTGCGACGGATGACCTCGTCGGCCCAGGTGGTGTTGGTTTCGTTGCCCGGCCAGGCGCGCAGGAAGTCCTTGCGCGGCATCTTGGCGTTGCGGGTGGCGATGTCGAGGATCTTGCGCTCGTGGTCCTTGATCGAGTTGACGACTTCGCGCAGCTTGCGCAGGAAGCTGTCCATCTGCGAAAGCGGCAGCTTCAGGCGCAGGAACTCGGCGGCCATCTCCTCGCGGACCTTGAGGGTCTTCTTGTCGGACGGGCCGTACTTGGAATGGGTCTTCTGGAACTTGCCGTAGAGGGTCTTGAGCACCTCCATGCGGCGCGCGACCTCGGCCGGATCCGGGCCGGTGTCGACCGCGGCGGTTTCCTCGCCGTCCTCGGTCTCCTCGGCGGCCTCTTCCTCGATTTCCGCGTTCTCGTCGAGGATGACCTCGGGGATCTCCTCGGCCGGCGCTTCCAGGTCGAGGAAGCCGGTGACGACTTCGGACAAACGCTTCTTGCCCTCGATGTGCTGGTCGTAGTCCTCGACCAGCAACTGGATCGACCACGGGAACGAAGCCAGCGAGGAATGGACCTGGTTGAGGCCCTCCTCGATGCGCTTGGCAATCGCGATCTCGCCCTCGCGGGTCAGCAGTTCGACCGTGCCCATCTCGCGCATGTACATGCGCACGGGGTCGGTGGTGCGACCGCCTTCGGTGTCGAGCGCCGTCAGCGCGGCCGCGGCTTCCTCGGCGGCGACGGTGTCGTCGTCGGTGCGGGTCGGGGTGGCGTCGGAGAGCAACAGCGTCTCGGCATCCGGCGCAACCTCGTGCACCTCGATACCCATGCCGTTGATCATGCCGATGATGTCTTCGATCTGCTCCGGGTCGACGATGTCGTCGGGCAGGTGGTCGTTGACCTCGGCATAGGTCAGGTAGCCCTGCTCCAGGCCCTTGCTGATCAGCAGCTTGATTTCGTTCTGTTGCGCCGGGCGATCGGTGGCCATGGAACCTGCCAGAGAGAAGGGAAAGGAGGGCGAAGCGAGGAACCCCGTAGTATATAGGCCCGCCCGCCCCCAGTCCAAACGGCTGATGCGGAAGGGCTTTTAGCGGCGGGTCAGGCGCGCAGCCAGAAGGTGACGGGGCCGTCGTTGCGAAGGCTTACCTGCATATGGGCGCCGAAGCGCCCGGTTTCAACGCTTGCGTGCCGCTCCCGGCACAGGGCCACCAGCCGCTCGAAGCCGCGCCGGCCGTCCTCCGGCGGCGCCGCCGAGGTGAAGCTGGGCCGCATGCCCTTGCCGGTGTCCGCCGCCAGGGTGAACTGGCTGACCAGCAGCAGCCCGCCGCCGACCTCGTCCAGGGACAGGTTCATCTTGCCGGCGGCGTCGGCGAAGACTCGGTAGCCGAGCAGACGCTCGGCCATTCGCGCGATGCGGGGCTCGTCGTCGCCGGGCTCGACCGCCACCAGGGCCAGCAGGCCGGGGCCGATCGCGCCGACGGTTTCGCCCTCGACCTCGACCCGGGCCTCGGTGACGCGCTGGATGAGGGCGATCATGCCGCCGATGCTGCCGGGCGCCCGGCGCCGCCGTCAATGCAGGCGCCGGGCTTCGTGCCGCCCCTGCCGCCGGTACGTAGACTAGGCCGATGGGACTCTTGCACACGCTGATCGGCCGCCTGCTTTACGCGCTGGCCTGGCTGGCGGGCCGGCTGCCGCTGCGCTGGCAGCGCGGGCTCGGCGCGGCGGCGGGTGCGCTGGTCCATCGCCTCGATCGGCGGCCGGCGCGGGTGGCGCGCCGCAACCTGGAGATCATCGCGCCGCAGGACACGCCGGCGCGGCGCGAGGCCGAGGTGCGCCGGATCCTGCGCGCCACCGGCGCGAACGGCCTGGAAACCCTGCGGGTGTGGACGCGGCCGCGCGCCGACAACCTGGCGCTGGTGCGCCGCGTCGAAGGCGAGTCCGTGCTGCAACAGGCGCAGGCACAGGGCCGCGGCCTGATCCTGGCGGCGCCGCATTTCGGCAACTGGGAGCTGCTGATCGAGTTCATGGCCGCGCGCGGGCCCTTCTCGCTGGTGTACCGGGTGCCGGAGAAGCGCTTCGGCGACGTGTTCCTGCGGCTGGCGCGCGGCGGCGAGAACGTGCGCCTGGTGCCGGCCGAGGCCACCGCGATGCGCCCGCTGGTGCGGGCCCTGAAGGCCGGCGAGACCGTCGGCATCACCCCCGACCAGCAGCCCAAGCTGGGTGGCGGTGAGTTCGCCCCCTTCTTCGGGCGCCAGGCCCTGACCCTGAGCCTGATCCCCAAGCTGGCCCGTAGCGGCGCACCGGTGGTGTTCGCCTGGGCCGAGCCGGTCGAGGACGGCTTCGCCCTGCATTTCGAAGCCGGCGACCCGCGCATCGGCGGCGCCGACCTCGCCGATGCCGTCGCGGCGATGAACGGCCAGGTCGAGACCATCGCCCACCGCGACCTGGCGCAATATCAGTGGACCTACAAGCGATTCAGCAAGCGCCCGCCCGGCTCGGGCGAGACCAATCCCTACCGCCCGGACTGCTATTGATGAACGACCTGCCGATGCCCCCGCC
>CAMPGW010000056.1 GCA_946885735.1 uncultured Gammaproteobacteria bacterium | reverse complement strand
GGTGGGTAGTCCGGGAAACGCGCCAGGCCGTCGAGTGGGGTTGGCGGACGCTAAACTAGCCGGATGGACACGCAACGCATCCTCACCGGCATCACCACCTCCGGCACCCCGCACCTGGGCAACTACGCGGGCGCCATCCGCCCCGCCATTGCCGCCAGCCTGCGACCAGGCGCGGAGAGCTTCTACTTCCTGGCCGACTACCACGCGCTGGTGAAGGTGCAGGATCCGGCGCGCGTGCAGCGCTCGACGCTGGAGATCGCCGCGAGTTGGCTCGCGGCGGGCCTGGATCCGACGCGCGTCTGGTTCTACCGCCAGTCGGATATCCCCGAGATCACCGAGCTGACCTGGTTGCTCACCTGCGTGGCCGGCAAGGGCTTGCTCAATCGCGCGCACGCCTACAAGGCGGCGGTGGATCGCAATCTCGCCGAGGGGCTCGATCCGGATGCGGGCGTCAACGCCGGGCTGTTCATGTACCCGGTGCTGATGGCGGCGGACATCCTGATGTTCGGCGCGCACAAGGTGCCGGTCGGCCGCGACCAAGTGCAGCACCTGGAGATGGCGCGCGATTTCGCCGCGCGCTTCAACCACCTCTATGGCGAGCACTTCGTGCTGCCCGAGGCGCAGGTGGACGAGAACGTCGCCACGCTGCCCGGCCTCGATGGCCGCAAGATGAGCAAGAGCTACGACAACACCATCCCCTTGTTCGCCCCCGCCGCCGAATTGCGCAAGCTGGTGATGTCCATCGTCACCGACTCGCGCGCGCCCGGCGAGCCCAAGGACACCGAGGGTTCGGCCCTGTTCCAGCTCTACCAGGCCTTCGCCGAGCCCGAGCAGACCGAGGCCATGCGCCAGGCCTTCGCCGACGGCATCGCCTGGGGCGAGGCGAAGCTGGCGCTGGTCGGACTGATCGAAAGCCAGGTCGCGCCGATGCGCGAGAAGTACGAAGCGCTGATGGCGCGCCCGGATGAGATCGAGGTGGTGCTACGCGAAGGCGCGATCAAGGCGCGCCGCATCGCCACGCCCTTCCTCGCCCGCCTGCGCGAGGCGGTGGGCCTGCGCGACCTGCGCTCCGGGCAGGCCGCGGCGGCGGTCGCGAAGGCGCCGCGGCGCCTGCCGGCGTTCAAGCAGTATCGTGAATCCGACGGGCGCTTCCACTTCAAGCTCGCCGACGGCGAAGGTCGCTTGCTGATGCTGGGCTTCGGCCACGATTCCGCACGCGATGCCGGCCAGCGGGTGGCGCGCCTGCGCGAAAGCGCGGGCTCGGGCCTGAGCGATGGCGATGGCGGCGTGCGCCTGGACGGCGAACTGCTGGGCGTGCTCGCCCCGGACGCGAGCCTGGAGCAGGTGCGCGAGGCGCTGGCCGCGCTCGCCGAGGCCGCCGCCTGATGTCGAACCTGGCGATCGTGCTGTTCGCGCCCTGGTTCGCGATTCTCGGCTGGGCCTACTGGGTTTATCCAAAATCGCATCGGCGCGGTCCGGGCCGGCGCCGCTTCGACTTGCTGGTGCTGGCGCTGGCGCTGGTGGCCAGCGTGCTGGCGATGCGTTGGAGTTATTTCCTGCCCTTCGAAGGGGTCGGCGTGATGTGGCCGCAGGTGATCGCGACCCTCGCGGCCTACCACGCCTTCCTGGTGGTGCTTGTGGCAGGATGGTTCGTACGCGGGCGACTCTACCGCGCCCGCTGATCCGCCCACGGTTTCGAGCGAGGACCTCATGGACATCGCCGCCGACGTCGCCACCGGCCTGGTCGCCGCCATCCACCTCTACATCCTGGTGCTGGAAATGTTCCTGTGGGACACGCCGCGCGGCCGCCGCGTGTTCGGCACCACGCCTGAATTCGCCACTGCGAGCCGCGTGCTGGCTGCGAACCAGGGCTTGTACAACGGCTTCCTTGCCGCCGGGCTCGCCTGGGCGATGTGGATGGGCGATTCCGGCTACGCGGTGCGCCTGTTCTTCCTGGATTGCGTCGCACTGGCCGGCATCTACGGCGCGGCGACGGTGAACCGTCGCATCTTCTTCGTGCAGACCGTGCCGGCCGTGGTGGCGATCGCGCTGGTGATCGCCGCGCGCGGACCATGAGCGCGACGGTCGCGCGCGAGACGCTGCTCGACAACGTCTTCTGGCATGCGTTGACCGGCGAGCAGGCCGGCATTGCCGAGGGCGCGGGGCGTGCGCGCCGCTACGCCCACGGTTTCTCGCCCATCCTCGGCTTCGCCGACCAGGCCGCGCCCGACTTCGCCGCGCTTGCGCCTTTCTGCGAAGTGGGCGAACGCTTCTACGTGCAGGGCTGGTCGGGATTGCCCGCGCCTGGCTGGCCGCTTGCGCTGGAGTCGACGATGTTCCTGATGACCTGGCAGGGCCCGTCGTCGCTGGACGATCCCGCGCTCGACGCGGAGCCGCTCGGCCCGCAACACGTGGAGGAGGCCGTCGCGCTCGCTACCCTGACCAACCCCGGTCCCTTCGGCCCGGCCACGCTGCGCATGGGCGAGTACTTCGGACTGTTCGAGGATGGCCGGCTGGTGGCGATGGCGGGCGAACGCGTGCATGCGGGGCCGTGGCGCGAAGTCAGCGGCATCTGCACGCATCCGGACTTGCAGGGGCGCGGCATGGCGCGCCGGCTCGCCGGCAAGATCGTGTCGCGGCAATTGCGGCGCGGGCTGCGGCCCTTCTTGCACGTGATGGCCAGCAATATCGGTGCGCGGGCGCTGTACCTGCGGATGGGCTTCGGCGACCACCACGAGACCGTGGTGCGGGTGGTCGAGCGCGTCGTCTGAGGCGTTCCTCGATCAGGGCTCGCGCCGCCAGGCGTTGCGCCGCAGTCCATCCTTGGCCGGTTGTTGTCCGACCACGCAGAAGCGGTGGCCGGTCGGCGCGCGCATCACCCACCAGCGCTTGCAGAAGCCGTCGCGCTGCGCGCCCAGCGCTTCGAGTCGCTCGACCTCGGCCTCGAGGTCGTCGGTCTCGATGTCCAGGTGCACGCGCGGCTCGTGTTGCACGCGCTGCAGCAGCAGGAAGGGTTCGTCCGGCCCGGTTTGCAACTCGCCGTAGCGGCCGTCGCCGTCCTGGTCCGGGTTGGCGATCGGGCGCCCAAGCGCCGCGCTCCAGAACTCCAGCGCGGGGCCGAGCGTCTCGACCTGGCAGTCGATCACCAGCGCGATCAGCACGCTGCGGTGGGTCGCGTTCTTGGCAATGCGCCCGGTGAACTCGGCCTCCGGGTCGCGCTTGCGCACCAGGCAGAAGCGATGGCCGGTCGGCGCCTGCATCACCCACCAGCGCCCCTGCGGGTTGGCCACGCGGGTGGCGCCGAGTTGCTCCAGCGCGCTCGCTTCGGCGTCGATGTCATCGGCCTCGAGGTCCAGGTGCACGCGCGAGGCATGCTCCACGCATTGCACCTCGGCATGCAATCGCCCCGGCGCGGGGGCGAGCACGGCGTAGCGGCCCGCGCCGCCTTCGTCCGGATCCACCACGGGCAGGCCGAGGGCCTGGCTCCAGAAGGCGGTGGCGGGCTCGAGCTCGCCACCCTCGCAATCGATCATGAAGCCGGTCAGTCGCCTTGCCATCCGTACTGCCTCCAGTCTTCGCAACGCCTCGATGGGATCCTCGGTGTCAGTGCGCCCGCTGCAGGTCGTCGATCAGCGCGCGCAGGAAGCGCGCGGCCTCGCCGCCGGTGGCGGCGCGATGGTCGAAGGTCAGCGACAGCGGCATCATCCGGTGCGTCTCCATGCCGCCGAGTACCGGCACCACCGCGTGGTGCAGGCGACCGGCGCCGACGATGCACACGCAGGGCGGCACCACGATGGGCGTGGCGTACTTGCCCGCAAAGACACCGAAGTTCGACAGCATCAGCGTGAAGCCGGTCAGGTCCTCCGGCGGCAGGCTGCGGTTCTTCACGCCATCGCGCAGGCGGTTGAGTTCGGCGCGCACCTGCTGGGGATCGAGCCGGTCGGCGTTGCGCAGCGCGGGCACGAACAGCCCCTCTGGCGAATCGACGGCGATGCCCACGTCCACCCGCGAATGCCGGCGCAGCGTGCCTTCCTTCGCGTTGAACCAGGCGTTGAGCGCCGGCTCCACCGCGGAGGCTTGCGCGAGGGCACGGATCAGCCGCGCCATGATGTCCTCGCCGTGCGACCAGGCGTGCAGGTCGGCGTCGTCCATCAGCGTGGTCGGCACGACCTCGGCATGGGCCGCGCTCATGGTGCGCACCATGTTGCGGCGCACGCCGCGGATGGGTTCGTCGGTGTCCATCGCGGCGGTCGCGCGCTCGGCGCGCGCGGCAGGCATCGGCGCGGGCGCGGCGGGACGTGCCACGGGCGGTGCGCTGCGCGCGGCCGGTGCTTGCGCGGGCGCGGGTCGCGCGGCACCGACACGTGCACTGCCGGCCTCGGCCGCACGCTTGACGTCGGCCAGCGTCACCACGCCGTCGGCGCCGGTGGGCGATACGCGCGCCAGGTCCACGCCGAGTTTCTTCGCCAGCGCGCGCACGGCAGGCATGGCCTTGACGCCGCCGATGGCGACGGCCTGCTCGCTGCGCACGGCATCGGAACTCTGCATCGCACCGACCACGGTGCCGGCGTCGGCCGGCTTGTCGGCGATGGTGGGCTCGGGCTGGTGGGTGACGGCCTCGGCGCCGGTCGGCGCGGTCGGCGCGTCCACGGTGGCGGCCGGCGCATCCATCGGCGGCGGCGCATGCTGGGCACCGTGCGCGTGGCCGGTGTCCTGGGCTTCGGCGCGCTGCGGCAGGCTGGCGTCGAGTTCCATCTCCACCAGCCAGGCGCCGGTGGTGATCACGTCACCGGGGCCGCCGGCCACGCGCAGCACCTTGCCGGAGAAGGGCGAGGGCAGCTCGACCACGGCCTTGGCGGTTTCCATGGACACCAGCGGCTCATCCAGGCGGATCGTGTCGCCGACCTTGACCATCCATTCGACGATCTCGGCGTCGGGCAGGCCTTCGCCCAGGTCGGGCAGGTAAAAGATCTTGTTGCTCATCCGTGTCTCTCCGTGACTCAGCTCGAGGCCAGCGTGCGGCGTACCGCGGCGAGGATCTTTTCCACGCTCGGCAGGTACTTCATTTCCAGCCGGAACAGCGGGATGTGGGTGTCGTAGCCGGTGACGCGCTCGACCGGCGCCTGCAGGTCGTACATCGACTCCTCGGCCAGGCGCGCGGCGATCTCGGCGCCGAAGCCGGCGGTCTTGGCGGCCTCGTGCACGATCACGCAGCGGCCTGTCTTGGCCACCGATTCGCGGATGGTGTCGAAGTCCAGCGGGGTCAGCGTCGCCACGTCGATCACCTCGGCGCTGATGCCTTCCTTCGCCAGCGCGTCGGCAGCTTCCAGCGTTTCCTTGATCTGCGAACCCCAGCTGACCAGGGTGACGTCGGTGCCGTCGCGCAGCACGAAGCACACGTCCAGCGGCAGCGCCTCGCCGTCGTCGGGCACCTCTTCCTTGTACTGGCGGTAGATGCGCTTGGGTTCGAAGAAGATCACCGGGTCGGGGTCGCGGATGGCGGCGAGCAGCAGGCCGTAGGCGCGCTGCGGCGAGCTCGGCATGACCACGCGCAGGCCCGGCACGTTGGTGAAGATGGCCTCGTTGGCCTCGCTGTGGTGTTCCGGCGCACGGATGCCGCCGCCCCAGGGCACGCGCAGCACCATCGGGCAGGTCATGCGGCCGCGGGTGCGGTAGCGCAAGCGCGCGGCGTGGCAGACGATGTGGTCCACCATCGGGTACATGAAACCGTCGAACTGCGCCTCGGCGACCGGCTTCATGCCCTGCGCGGCCAGGCCGACCGTCAGGCCCGCGATGGTGGTCTCGTCCAGCGGCGTGTCCAGCACACGCTCGGATCCGAAGGTCGCCTGCAGGCCGGCGGTGGCGCGGAACACGCCGCCGTTGATGCCGACGTCCTCGCCCAGCACGATCACGCTCTCGTCGTGCTTGAGTTCCCAGGCCAGGGCCTGGGTGATCGCTTCGATCAAGGTGATGGCGGCCATCAGCGCTTCTCCCACCGGATGGCGTCGTCGCGCTGGGCGGCGAGCTCGGCCGGAAGTTCCGCGTAGAGGTAGTCGAACATCGCCTCCACCGGCTGCACCTTGGTCTCGAGGTAGGCGTTGACCTCCTCGTCGGCGCGGCGGTTGGATTCCACGATCCAGTCCTTCTCCTGCTGCTCGTCCCACTGGCCGAGCTGGGTCAGGTACTTGCGCAGGCGCAGGAAGGGTTCCTTGGCCCAGCCTTCCTTCACCTCTTCCTCGCCGCGGTAACGGCGCGCATCGTCGGCGGTGGTGTGGTCGGACAGGCGGTAGGTGACGAACTCGATGCAGCTGCCACCGTGGCCGTTGCGGGCGCGCTTGAGCGCGTGGTCCATCGCCGCGCGCACCGCGATGATGTCGTTGCCGTCCACCTGCAGGCTTTCCAGGCCGCCGGCCAGGCCCTTCTGCGCCAGCGTCTTGGCGCCGGTCTGCGCCTTGCGCGGCACCGAGATCGCCCACTGGTTGTTGATGATGCATTGCACGAAGGGCAGCGTGTACGCGCCCGCCGCGTTGATCGCCGCGTAGGTGTCGGTCTTGGAGCTGCCGCCGTCGCCGACGCAGGCCACCGCCACCCGCGGCTCGCCGCGCAGCTTGAAGGCCAGCGCCGCGCCGGCCGCGTGCAGGTTCTGGGTGCCGATCGGCACGCACCAGGCGTAGTCGTGGGCGGGGCCGGAGAAATCGTTGCCGCGCTCGTCGCCGCCCCAGTACATCAGCACCTCGCGCGGCTTCACCCCGCGCATGAACTGGGCGCCGTACTCGCGGTAGCTGGGCGCGAACACGTCGTCCACCAGCATCGAACTGCCGATGCCGACGTGGGTGGCCTCGTGGCCCAGGCAGCTGGCATAGGTGCCGAGCTTGCCGGTGCGCTGCAAGGCGACCGCCTTGGCGTCGAAGGCGCGCACGAACAGCATCTGCTTGAAGAGTTCGACCAGGGTCTTGCCGTCGGTGGCGAAGTCCGGCAGGTCCTCGCGGACCAGTGCGCCGTCCGGTCCCAGGTACTGCACGTAGTCGATGTCGAAAGTCGCAACGGTCGGCATGCGCCCTCCCAGGCTGGCCAGCAAAAAAAAGCGCGGCCGGAGCCGCGCTTTCCTCATCGCGATCCGGGCCGGCCGGCTATTGTAGCGCGGTCGCCCCGACCACCCGAACCGCCGCCGCCGCCGTATTGTTGCCGGGGTTGGGGTCGGTGGTGGTGGACTGGAAGCTCGCGCCCACGCTTAGCGCGGTATCCGGCTGGGCATGGTAGGGATTGACCGTCACAAGGTAGGCGTCGACGCGGCCCCGGCCGTACCAGGCCGGCATCGTGCAGCGCCAGGTGCTCAGGGTCGGCGTATCGCTGGCGTTCACGCAGGACGGGCTGCCGTCGATCGAGACCGCCGCCGATTTCGGCGCGTTCACCGCGATCACCAGCACCGCGTCGCGGGCGTCGTGGGGCCCCGCATTGGCGACGCCGATGCCGAAGCCTGCAGTCTTCTTGGTGTTCAGCGGGCCCTTGGGCGCGAGTACGAACGCCGCCAGGTCGGCCGAGGCAGTGACCTGGGCGGAGCCGGTGCCGGTGTTGTTGCCGGGGTCGAGGTCGGTCATCAGCGACGACACCTGCGCGCTCAGCACCAAGGTGCGACCGCCGAACTCGCGGTCGGTCGGCACCTGCACGGAAACCGTTCCGGTGGCGCCGGCGGCCAGCGCGCTGGTCCGGCAGGCCACGGTGGTGGCTTGTGCCAGCAGCACCGGCGCGTCGCAGGTCCAACCCGCCGACGGCGTCACCGCGAGTGCGGCGACCGGTGCGTCGAGCGAGAGGGACAGCGTCACCGGCGCGGCCGTGTCGGGCCCGCCGTTGGACACGCCCACGCCGAAGCCGACCGGCTGGCCGATGGTGACCGACGCGTTCGTCGCGATCACGCTGGCGGCGAGGTCGGCGGTGGCGAAGCTCGACTCGTCCAGGAACAGCACCACCGGGTCATGGTCGGACACGCGCACCGGCACCGTGAAGTCGCCGAAGTTGTCCTCGCCGAAATCGGCGTTGATGCGCGCGTGCTCGGCCCTGACGCCAGCGGTGGAATAAAGGAGAGCCTGGTTGACCACCATGTGGTCGAGCGACTGCGCATTGCCGTCGAAGCTGAAGGAATAGCGCTCGCCGGCCGGCGACAGGACGGCCAGGTTGGTCAGCGGCACGCTCACCGGGCTGTCAACGTACTCGAGCACCTCGGACGGGCCCGCCTCGCGACCGGTGATCACGCCCATCATGTCGGCGTAGCCGTCGTTGAATTCGAAGGCGTTGAAGTCGCCGAGCAGGACGATGCGCTCGCCCGGGTTGGCTTGCTGGCGGGCCTCGATCAGTTCGGCCAGGTACTTCGCCTGCGCGGCGCGCTTGGCCCGAACGCGCGCACCGTCGGTGGCCCAGCCGTTGCTGCCGGGCGTGGTCGCGTTGACATCGGTCAGCGAACGCAGGTGGTTGGCGATGACGGTGACGTCGTAGTGGGCGCCGTTGGCCTGGTTGACGCGGGCGCGCATCAGCAGCGACGGACGGTCGTTGAGCAGGCTGGTGCTGCCGTCGGGGTTGGCGAGCGTGGTGTCCTTGCCGGCCTGCACGATCTCCAGCACCTGCACGCGCGGCTTGCCCGGCGCGACCTCCGCCGTGCTCACCAGGAAGCCGACGTCGATGCCGCCCACGTCGTTGCCTTCCTCGAGGTAGGCCTGGTACTGCGGATTGCCCGCGCAGGCGCCGGGCGTCTGGGTGTCGCCGGCATTGATGCCATCGGCCAGGCGCTGCAGCACGTCGAGGTTCTCGACCTCGACCACGCCCAGGATGTCGGGAGTGCGCACGTAGGCGCAGATCGCGTTGGCGGTCTTCTTCAGGCGATTGGCAAGCGCGGCCGGCGTCAGCACCGGATCGCTGATGCCCGGCGCATTCACCTCGTCGAAGAAGCGCAGCAGGTTGAAGCCGCCGATGGTGATCTCGGTCGGCTTGGCGACCGACACCGCGCTCGGCAGGCTGCCGGGCACGATGACCGGCGACAGGCCCAGGTCCGGCAGCAGGCTGAAGGCGCCGAAGGCGTAGTCGAGCACGCCGACCAGGCCATCCACGCGATCGCCCACGTCCACCGCCATCGCCAGCGCGCCAGCCTGGCCGGTGCTCTGCACGCGAATGCGCTCGGGGTTGGTGTCGAACACGGGCGGATTCACGCCCGGCGGGAAGCTGACCACGTCGAGCGCACCGACGCCGGGCTCGCGGAAGGGGCGCGCCACGCCCGGCAACACGCCGAAGAACAACCCGTCCGAGGTCGAGGTCGCATTGGCCTCGTTGATGAAGCCGCCGACCGCCGCGACGACGTCCAGGCTCGCGGCCTGCACGCGCATGCCTTCCAGGCGCTCGAGCGTGGCGATCGGACTGTTGGCATTCGCCAGCGCGGGGGTGATTTCCACGGCCGCGGGCAGTGCGTGGCCGCTCGACAGCAGCGACAGCGACGGGCCGGTGATCTCGGTGATGGTCAGCTGGTGCGGGTTGGAACTGGAGACGAACTCCACCACCTGGCCGAGCACGCGCACGCGGTTGCCGACCGAGGCCGTGGCGGCGGGCGCGGACGAGGTGAACACGAACACAGCCTCGGAGCTAAGCGGATCGGCGTCGGCCTCGGCGTCGCTTGCCTGCAGGAAGAAGCCATTGGTCTTGCGCGCGGTGACGATGCCTTCCACCGCGACCGTCTGGCCGACGTGCGGTGAAAGCAGGCCGTTGCCCTGCACGGCATGGATCGCAAGCAGCTCGATCACCGTGACGGCAAGGGTCTTGGAGGCGCTGCGGCCTTCCGCATCGCCGACGCCGATGCCGAGCGACTTCGCACCGGGCGAGGTACCCGCGGCGACGTTCGTGGCGAGGCTGAAGACCAGGTCGCCCGCGGTGCTGTCGCCGTGGGTACCGTCGTCGAACATCGCCGCATCGGCGGCGCCGCCGATCGCGGTGAGGTTGGCGACGACCGCCAGGCCCGACGACGTCGGGTTCTGGCCCGGCGCCACGGTGGCGCGCAGTACGAGGGATTCACCGGCCTGCACGGCGTTCGGCGTCGCCGACACCGTCACGGCCGGATCGGTCGGGTTGCCGCTGCCCGCGCAGGGATTGGTCGCGGAGGCGCTGTTGCGCGGCGTCGGCGCGCCGCTGGCGAAGTCGTTCGTGTTCGAACCGCTGTTCGCGCAGCCATTGTCCTTGCGCAGCGCGGCCGTGGTGTTGGACAGGCCCGGAGCCGGCGTCGGGCAGTTGGTACTGCCGAAGTTGACCAGGCTCAAAGCCGCCGGACAAGCAACGCTGAAGGGCGTGATGGAGTTGCTAAGCGCGACCTTGCCGGCGCTGGCGGACATCGAGATCGAGCCGGTGGCATCGGGCGTCGGTAGGGCCGCGGCCAGCGCATTGCTGCCGGCGGCCTGCTGCACGAGCAGGTACTGGCCGGGCGCGATGCTGCCGGACAGGGCGGTCACCTGCCAGGAGGTGCCGGAGGACGAAGCGTATTGCACCGAGTGCCCGGCCAGGCTGACCGTGCTGGCGCCAGCGTTGAACAGTTCGATGTAGTCGTTGCGATAGGGCGCGCCGCTGTTGCCGCCACCCCCGTAGACCTGGCTGATCAGTACCTGCGCCTGCGCGAGCGGCGCCATGGCGAACAACAAGGCACAGGCGAACAACGACCCACGTCGCGAACGGCGCATACGGACTCCCCGGTGAGTGGGCGGCAAGGACAAGGGGGCGCCGCCCGAAGAGCCCGCATCCTAAACCAGCCCGCGCGACGGTTCCATGACATTTGCGGACCGCGTCACGCGATGCGCTACCCTATGCGTCGCGACCGTCAATTATTTTTGCCAACCGCATGAACGAGCCTCCGCAGAACCAACGCCCCCTCGAGCAGGGCATCACCACCGACCTCGGCGAGCGCCTGAGTTACGGCGGCTACCTGCAACTGGAGACACTGCTGTCGGCGCAACGCCCCCTGTCGGAGCCGATGCACCACGACGAGATGCTCTTCATCGTGCAGCACCAGGTCAGCGAGCTGTGGATGAAGCTGGTGATCCACGAGCTGCGCGCCGCGATCGCCCACCTGCGCGCCGACGAGGTCGCCCCGACCCAGAAGATCCTCGCCCGGGTGAAGCAGGTGCAGCGCCAGCTCTTCGAGCAGTGGGGCGTGCTGGAGACCCTGACCCCGAACGAGTACCTGGAATTCCGCCACGTGCTCGGTCCGGCTTCGGGCTTCCAGTCCCTGCAATACCGGCTGATCGAATTCCTGCTGGGCAACAAGAACGCGGGCATGGTTGCGGTGTTTGGCCACGACCCGGTGGCGAAGGCGGAACTGCAGGACACGCTGGAATCGCCCTCGCTCTACGACGAGTTCCTGCGCTGGCTTGGGCGCCACGGCCACGCGGTGCCGGCGGATCGGCTGGAGCGCGACTGGTCGGTCGCCGCTGCCCGCGACGAGCGCCTGGTGCCCGTGTTCCAGCGCATCTACGAAGACATCGAGTCGCACTGGGAGGCCTACGCCATGTGCGAGCAGTTGCTCGACATCGAGCAAAGCTTCCAGCTCTGGCGCTTCCGCCACATGAAGACCGTCGAGCGCATCATCGGCTTCCGTCGCGGCACCGGGGGCAGTTCCGGCGTGGCCTTCCTCAAGCAGGCGCTGGAACTGACCTTTTTCCCGGAGCTGCTGGACGTGCGCACCGTCCTGCTGCAGAAGGGCTGATGCTGCGCCGCAGCATCGGGTTCATGTTTGACGTATCCGCCGCCAGCGGCTAATAAAGGCGGGCCCCGGCGCATCCGCGAGACGCGCCGCGCCAGATCATCCTTCGAGACCACCCGGGAGAGTCCGCATGAGCGGAGCTGCAACCATGCCACCTGACCACGCCCCCGTTCCGAACTTCCCGCAGAAGCTCGGGCATCCGGCGCCGCTGTGGATGCTGTTCATGTCGGAGTTCTGGGAGCGCTTCGCGTTCTACGGGATCCGCTGGGCGATGGTCCTGTACATCGTGGCCCAGTTCCACGGCGGCGACGCCAGCGGCGAGAAGCCCGCCAACGAGCTCTACGGCGCCTACCTGGCGCTGGTCTACGCCGGCGCCATCTTCGGCGGCTACGTGGCCGACAAGCTGATCGGGTTCCAGCGATCCATCCTGCTGGGCGCGGTGGTGATGTCGGTGGGCCTGTTCCTGCTGGCCTCGCCGACCGAGAACATGTTCAAGCTCGGCCTGGCGACGATCATCGTCGGCAACGGCCTGTTCAAGCCGATCATCTCCACGCTGGTGGGCAAGCTGTACGCGCCCGGCGACGAGCGACGCGACTCGGGCTTCACCATCTTCTACATGGGCATCAACCTGGGCGCGTTCGCCGCCCCGCTGATCACCCAGTACCTGGCCAAGAAGATCTTCGGCATCGAGGACATGCCGGCCTACAAGATCGTGTTCATCTCGGCCGGCATCGGCATGCTGCTCAGCCTGGTGTGGTTCTGGTTCGGCCGCCGCCAGCTGCAGGGCATCGGCCTGCCGGCCCCGCACCAGACCGGCCTGCGCAACGTCAGCCTGGTGCTGCTGTTCGGCGTGGTGCTCGGCATCCCGCTGTTCTATTCGCTGCTGACCATCGACGCCACTCTGCTGCAGTACATCCTGATGGCGCTGTTCGTCGTCCCGGCGGTCATGCTGTTCCGCGAGGGCGTGGTGGAGGGCGGCGTCTCGCGCGACAAGGTCAGCGCGATGCTGGTCATCTTCGTGTTCAACGTGCTGTTCTGGATGTTCTTCGAGCAGGCCGGCAGCTCCTTCAACTTCCTGGCCGACAAGATCGTGGACCGCGACATCGGCTTCGCCGGCTTCTTCCAGGCAACGGCCGGCACCAGCGACTTCCCGGTGTCCTGGTTCCAGTCCGTGAACTCGGTGGCGATCATCGCCCTGGCCCCGGTGCTGGCCTGGATGTGGGTGAAGATGGGCAAGAACAACCCGATCATCCCGCGCAAGTTCGGCCTCGGCCTGATCTTCAACGGCCTGGCCTTCCTGCTGCTGATGGTGGCGCTGTCGAGCATGGTGGACGGCAACGGCAAGATTCCGTTCTGGACCCTGTTCATGGTCTACGTCATCCAGTCCATCGGCGAGCTGTTCCTGTCGCCGATCGGCCTGTCCATGACCACCAAGCTGGCGCCGGTGCGGCTGGGCGGCCTGGCGATGGGTTGCTGGTTCCTGTCCATCGCCATCGGCAACAACCTGGCGGGCATCTTCGCCGGCCGCGTCAGCGGCGAGAGCGGCATGACGGTGGCCTCGGCGCATGCCGGCTACACCTTCGGCTTCTGGGCACTGGTGGGCTCGGGCGTGCTGCTGTTCCTGATCGCCCCGCTGATCCAGAAGTTGATGCACGGCGTGAAGTGACCCACGCGGGCCGTGACGGCCCGCAGCGGTTCCCCCGAACGGCCGCCTCGCGCGGCCGTTCGGCGTTTCAGCGTTCGGCGACGGGCGGGGTGGCGCGACCGAAGTTGCGCCGCAGGATCGCGTAGGCGATCAGGCCGTAAGCCAGCAAGCGGACCAGGTAGTAGACCGGGGAGTATTCGCTGGTGCCGGTGTACACGCCGGAGTGCAGCCACTGCGCGGCCTGGATCGCGAACGACAGCGCGAAGTAGAGGAAGAAGCCGTCGCGCGTGGACTTCCAGAAGCGCAGGAAATGCAGGGCGACCAGGGCCGAGGCCAGGACGATGGCGCCGGTGAGGAGTGGGCTGCTCATTCTTCCTCCCAGGTCAGGCCGAACAGGATCACGCACAGCGAGAGCAGGGCCGCGACCTGGCGCACCAGCGAGAGGTCGCCCGCCGAGTCGACCAGCTTGTCGATGACCAGCAGCACGTTGTTGACGGTCAGCCCCGAGAAACACAGCGCGCACCAGTACAGCAGGCGCGAGCGGGTGCGGGCGTGGTGTCGCCAGAGCAGCAAGGCGATCCCCAGGCTCATCAGGGCGCAAAGGGCGTAGATGATCGAGGCCATCATGGGTCCTTCTTCTTCCACGTGAAGGCTTGCTTGAAGCGTTCGGCGCGGCGGTCCACGTTGGAGTGGATCAGCCGGGTGACTTCGCGCAGGTGCCGGGTGTAGGCACGGTCGAGGCCGACGATGAGGTGCATCAGGCGCTCGGGCTCGCGCCGGGCGCGAAACAACGCCGGTTCCCCTTCGCAATCCACGAGTTCGGCGCCGCAAAGATCCTGGGCCAGCCCCTGCGCAACCGAAGGGGGGACGTACAGACGCTGGGCGATCTCCTCGACGGTCCAGCCGTCGCGGGGATCGCGCCACATCAGCAACAGCGTCTCCAGGTGCGGCACCGTCGGAATACTGGTGAGCACGAAGCGACGCACTTCGTCGGGGATCGTCTCCTCCATCGTCCCTTCGGCAATCTCTTACGGCTGGCTGAGCGACCGATGGTAGGTCGCCTGTCGCCGGGGGCCAAGGCTTGCGTTGGCATAGGTTCAGGTTTGTCGAGACGCGCGCTCCCCCGCGTCGAGCTTTTCGAGCAGTCCCAGCAGTGCGTGGCGCTCATCGGGATCGAGCGTGGCCAGCAGCCGCGCCTCGTAGTCCAGGGCCAGCGGGGCGATCTCGTCGTACACGCGGTAGCCGCGCGCCGACAGCTCCAGGCGCGAGCGCCGGCGATCCGCTCCGTGCAACCGTCGCCGCAACAGCCCGCCTTCGAGCAGGCCGGCGACGGCGCGACTGACGGCGACCTTGTCCATGGCGGTGCGCTCGGCCAGTTCGGTGGCCGACAGGTCGGGATAACGCCCCAGCACCGCCAGGATCCGCCACTGGGTGATGCCCAGGCCGAAGCGATCGGCGTAGAGGCGGGCGATGTCCTGGCTGATCCGGTTCGACAGCACCGACAGCCGGTAGGGCAGGAAACGGTCCAGCTCGAGCACGGCGTGCTCGGCGGCGGCGGGTTCGCGGGTCATCGGGCTTGCCATTGGTTTCATATGAAACTATATAATCACGGCCTCGCCCGCAAGTCCCCGCGGGCGCCGGCAACGCAGGAGCGGACCATGAGCGCACAACCCAACCTCGGCATGCAGCCGACCACCTTCGCCAACCCGATGGGCATCGACGGCTTCGAGTTCGTCGAGTTCGCCGCGCCCGATGCGACCGGCCGCCAGGCGCTGCACGATCTCTTCACGCGGATGGGCTTCAGCGCGGTGCTGCGCCATCGCGACCGCGCCATCACCGTGTACCGGCAGGGCGGCGTCAACTTCCTGCTCAACGAGGAGCCGGTCGGCTTCGCCGCCGAATTCGCGGCGCAGCACGGTCCCTGCGCCTGCGGCTTCGCCATTCGCTTCACCCAGCCGGTGGACGAGGTCGCCCGCACGGTGAAGGGCAATGGCGGCGAGGCGCTCGTGCGCGACGGCGCGATCGCGGTGCCGAAGGTGAAGGGCATCGGCGACTGCATGCTCTACCTGGTGCCGTCGGGCCAGGATGTGTACGCGACCGAGTACGTCGCCATCGAGGGCGCCGACCTGAACCCGGTCGGGTTCGGGCTGACCTTCATCGACCACCTGACCCACAACCTCTACTTCGGCAACATGCAGAAGTGGTCGGACTACTACGAGCGCCTGTTCAACTTCCGCGAGATCCGCTACTTCGACATCAAGGGCGTGAAGACCGGCCTGGTGTCCAAGGCGATGACCGCGCCGGACGGCATCGTGCGCATCCCGCTCAACGAGTCCAACGACCCCAAGAGCCAGATCAACGAGTACCTCGACGCCTACAAGGGCGAGGGCATCCAGCACATCGCCTGCTTCACCGACGACATCTACACGACGGTCGAGGCGATGCGGGCGAAGGGCGTGGAGTTCCTGGACACGCCGGACACCTACTTCGACGTGATCGACGAGCGCGTGCCCAACCACGGCGAGGACGTGCCGCGCCTGCGCGCCAACAAGATCCTGATCGACGCCGACCCCGAAACCAAGCAGCGCAAGCTGCTGCAGATCTTCACCCAGAACGCGATCGGCCCGATCTTCTTCGAGATCATCCAGCGCAAGGGCAACGAGGGCTTCGGCGAGGGCAACTTCCAGGCCCTGTTCGAGTCCATCGAGCGCGACCAGATGCGGCGCGGGGTGCTGTGACCATGCCGGCCTACCAGTCCGGCTTCGGCAACGAGTTCGCCACCGAGGCGTTGCCCGGAGCCCTGCCGGTAGGCCGCAACTCGCCGCAGAAGGCGCCGTACGGCCTGTACGCCGAGCAGGTGAGCGGCACCGCCTTCACCGCGCCGCGGCACAGCAACCGGCGCAGCTGGCTGTATCGGATCCGCCCCGCGGCGATGCACGGGCCGTTCTCGCAGCTCGCGCACACGACCTTCCACAACGACTTCAACGCCGGCCCGGTGACGCCGGACCAGCTGCGCTGGAACCCGCTGCCGATGCCTGCGGCGCCCACGGACTGGCTGGACGGCTTGTTCACCATGGCCGGCAACGGCGGACCCTCCGCCGGCGGCCTCGGCGTGCACTTGTACGCCGCCAACAAGGACATGGACGGGCGCTACTTCTACGACGCGGACGGCGAGCTGCTGATCGTGCCGCAGCAGGGCCGCCTGCGCATCGCCACCGAGATGGGTGTGCTCGAGGTCGAGCCGCAGGAGATCGCGCTGGTCCCGCGCGGCCTGCGCTTCAGCGTGTCGCTGCCCGACGGCGCGGCGCGCGGCTATGTATGCGAGAACTTCGGCGCCATGTTCAAGCTGCCCGACCTCGGTCCGATCGGCAGCAACGGACTGGCGAACCCGCGCGACTTCCAGTCGCCGGTCGCGGCCTACGAGGACCGCGAGGGATCGTTCGAGCTCGTCGCCAAGTTCCAGGGCGGGCTGTGGCGCGCCGACATCGGCCATACGCCGCTCGACGTCGTCGCCTGGCACGGCAACTACGCGCCGAGCAAGTACGACCTGCGCCGCTTCAACACCATCGGCTCGATCAGCTACGACCACCCGGACCCGAGCATCTTCCTGGTGCTGCATTCGCCCAGCGACAGCGAGGGCGTGAGCAACATCGACTTCGTGATCTTCCCGCCGCGCTGGCTGGTCGCGCAGGACACCTTCCGCCCGCCGTGGTTCCACCGCAACATCGCCAGCGAGTTCATGGGCCTGGTGCATGGCGCCTACGACGCCAAGGCGGAAGGCTTTTCGCCGGGAGGCGCCTCGCTGCACAATTCGATGACCGGGCACGGGCCGGACGCGGCGACCTTCGAGAAGGCCTCGAACGCCGACCTGTCCAGGCCCGATGTGGTCAAGGACACGATGGCCTTCATGTTCGAGTCGCGGCACGTCATCCGTCCGGCCGCGCAGGCGCTAGACGCCGCGCACCGGCAGAAGGACTACCAGGCCTGCTGGCAGGGGCTGAAGCGCAACTTCACGCCGGATCGCGCCTGATGCGCCCGGCCTCGCGATCGCAGGGGAAGCACGGATGAAGCTCGGTTCGTTGAAGGAAGGCGGCCGCGACGGCACGCTGATCGTCGTCTCGCGCGACCTGTCGAAGGCGGTGAAGGCCACCGGCATCGCGCCGACGCTGCAGCGCGCGCTCGAGGAATGGCAGTCCACCGCGCCGCGCCTGAATGCGATCTACGAGGTGCTCAACCTCAGCCCGGCCGAAACCGTCAACGGCGAGCCGGTGTTCGCCGTGGACTTCGCCGCGCTGGCCTCGCCGCTGCCACGCGCCTACGAGTTCGTCGACGGCAGCGCCTACCTGCCGCACGTCGCGCGCGTGCGCAAGGCGCGCGGCGCCGAGGTGCCCGAGAGCTTCTACACCGATCCGCTGATGTACCAGGCGACCAGCGCCGGCTTCCTCGGGCCGCGCGACCCGGTGCGCGTGCCGGACGAGGCCTACGGCATCGACCTGGAGGCGGAGGTGGTAATCATCACCGACGACGTGCCGATGGCCGTCACGCCGGAGGAGGCCGCGCAGCACATCCAACTGGTCGGCCTGGTCAACGACGTGTCCTTGCGCAACCTGATCCCCGCCGAATTGGCCAAGGGTTTCGGCTTCCTCCAATCCAAGCCGCGCTCGGCGCTGAGCCCGGTGTTCGTCACCCCCGACGAACTCGGCGAAGCCTGGCGCGACAACAAGGTGCACCTGCCCCTGCTCACGCACGTCAATGGCAAGTGGTTCGGCGCGCCCGAGGCCGGCGTGGACATGCAGTTCGACTTCGCCCAGCTGGTGGCGCACGTGGCGAAGACCCGGCCCCTGTCGGCCGGAACGATCGTCGGCAGCGGCACCGTCGCCAACGAGGACACATCCCTCGGCGCGTCCTGCTTCGCGGAACTGCGCACCGTCGAGACCTTGCGCGACGGCAAGCCGAGCACGCCCTTCATGACGTACGGCGACACCGTGCGGATCGAGATGCTCGATCGCTCAGGCGTGTCGGTGTTCGGCGCCATCGAGCAGCGTATCTCGACGCCCTGACCGGAGCCTAGACGGCGGGCGCGTCGGGCTGGCGTTCGGGGCGTGCGGCCTCGAACGCGTCCAGCGCCCGACACGCCGCATCGATGCGCACAATGTTCGGGAACGCGGCCATGTCCAGCTTGAAGCGCCGCGCGTTGTAGACCTGCGGCACCAGGCAGCAGTCGGCGACCGTCGGGCGGTCGCCCTCGCAGAACTCGCCGGTGGAGGGGCTGTCGGCGAGCATGCGCTCGATCGCCTCGAAACCCTTGCCGATCCAATGCCGCGTCCAGGCCTCGCGCTGCTCCTGCGTGGCGCCGAATTCGCGCTCCAGGTATTGCTGCACGCGCAGGTTGCCGAGCGGATGGATGTCGCAGGCCACCATCGCCGCGATCGCCCGCGTCCGCTGACGGTCGCGCGCCACCGAGGGCAACAGCGGACTCTCCGGAAAGGCCTCGTCCAGGTATTCCATGATCGCCAGCGACTGCGTCAGCACCCGCCCGCCATGCCGCAGCACCGGGATCAGCTCCTGCGGATTGAGCTCGGCGAAGTCCGGCGAATGCTGCTCGTCCTTCACCAGGTGCACGAACACGCTCTCGTACGCCAACCCCTTCAGGTTCAACGCGATCCGCACCCGATACGCCGCACTGGACCGCCAGTAGGTATACAGCTTCAGCGATTCGTCCATGGCCCCTCCGGAAGAGCGGGAAGCCTACGCTGCGCGCGCAAGCCTTTGAAGCACCGCGTTTGCTTCTACATCAGTTCGCAGTGGACCTGCCCGCCTTGTGGCGGTGTCGGCGGGTGGGGTGTCGCGGAGAAGGGCGGCAGGAAGCCGCCCGGCCCGATTGACTGGCCATGGACGGCCCTGTCGAATCGGGGCTCAGCGACACCCCACCCGCCGGCGCCGCCACAAGGCGACGCGAGCAACGTCAGAAACCGGCGGAAGCGTCCGTAGAGGAGGAGAACACGTCGGCATAGGGATCGTGCTCACCGCTAGACCCCTCGGCAAGACGGATCTTCAAGGCCAGGCCATCACGCGAATCGGCCTTGCGCAGCGCCTCCTCCAGGTCGATCTTGCCGTCCTTGTACATCCGGAACAGCGACTGGTCGAAGGTGTGCATGCCTTCCTGCAGCGACTTGTCCATCGCGTCCTTGACCTCGTGCACCTCGCCGCGGCGGATCAGGTCGCGGATCATCGGCGTGTTGATCAGGATCTCGCTGGCCGGCATGCGCTTGCCGTCCTTGCCGACCACCAGGCGCAGGGAGATCACCGCCTTCAGGTTCAGCGACAGGTTCATCAGCACGTTCTTGTGCGCCGCTTCCGGGAAGAAATTCAGGATGCGGTCCAGCGTCTGGTCGGCGTTGTTGGAGTGCAGCGTGGCCAGGCACAGGTGGCCGGTCTCGGCGAAGGCGATCGCCGCCTCCATCGTGGTCGCGTCCAGGATCTCGCCGATCAGGATCACGTCCGGCGCCTCGCGCATCGCGTTCTTGAGCGCGTTGTGGAAGGCGTGGGTGT
>CAMPGW010000055.1 GCA_946885735.1 uncultured Gammaproteobacteria bacterium | reverse complement strand
GTCCGCGGTGGGCTGGTCATCCGCGCCGTCGGCGCCCTGGAAGACCTCGCGGGCGGTGCGCGCACAGGCCTCGTGGCCGCTGACCAACTGGGCGACCATGCCCTTCCAGTCCGGCACGCCCGCCTCTTCATCGATGGAGCTGAGCTTGGCGAACTGCGCGCCCGAGCCGGGCGCCACCTCGCCCAGCGCGCGGATGCGCTCGGCGATCTCGTCCAGCGCCAACCAGAGTTCGTTGTACTGGGTCATGAACATCGCGTGCAACGAATTGAACATCGGCCCGGTGACGTTCCAGTGGAAGCTGTGGGTTTTCAGGTACAGGGTGTAGGTGTCGGCGAGCAGCCGTGCGAGCCCGTCGGCGATCTGCTTGCGATCGGCCGCGCCGATCCCGATATCGATCTCCATGCCTTTGCTCCTCGGTGATGGGACAATTGAGCCTGAACCGTGATTAGCCGATTGTGAACTCGAAGCCGCTGCCCGCGAAAGTCGACCTGCGCCTGGCCCTGAGCCGGGACCAGGGGCGCTTGCGCCGGTTGCAGGCCCGGCTGCGCGAGCGGCCGGAGGATGCCGCGCTCCAGGCGCAATTCTCGCAGGCGCTCGCGGCTTCGCTGCAGGCGCGCGAGCGCCGGCGCGCGCAGGCGCCCGATCCGCGCTTCGACGACGAGCTGCCGGTATCGCGCGAGGCCGAGCGCATCATCGAGCTCATCCGTCGCCATCCGGTGGTGGTGATCGCCGGCGAGACCGGCTCGGGCAAGACCACGCAGCTGCCCAAGCTGTGCCTGGCGGCCGGTCGCGGGCTGTCGGGGATGATCGGCTGCACGCAGCCGCGGCGCATCGCCGCGCGGGCGGTCGCCAGGCGGGTAGCCGAGGAACTGCAGACTCCACTGGGCGCAGCGGTGGGCTACCAGGTGCGCTTCACCGAGAACGTCGGCGAGGACAGCTACATCAAGTTCATGACCGACGGCATCCTGCTGGCGGAGATCCAGTCCGATCCCTGGCTGTCGCGCTACGACACCCTGATCATCGACGAGGCGCACGAGCGCAGCCTCAACATCGACTTCCTGCTCGGCTACCTGCGCGGGCTGGTGCGGCGGCGGCCCGACCTGAAGCTGGTGATCACCTCGGCGACGATCGACACCGAGCGTTTCGCTCGGCATTTCGGCGATGCGCCGGTGCTGTCGGTCGAGGGGCGCAGCTATCCGGTGGAGGTGCGTTACCGCCCGCCGGAAGAGGAAGACGGCGGCGAGGGCGAGTCGCGCCAGGACCGCGGCATGAACGAATCCATCGTCGCCGCGGTGGACGAGATCACCCGTGAGGATCCTCGCGGCGACGTGCTGGTCTTCCTACCCGGCGAGCGCGAGATCCGCGACGCCCACCTCGCGCTGGCCGAGCGCAAGTACCGCTCCACCGAAGTGCTGGCCCTGTACGCACGGCTGTCGGCGCGCGACCAGGACCGCGTGTTCCAGCCCGGGCCGCAGCGGCGCATCGTGCTCGCCACGAACGTTGCGGAAACTTCGTTGACGGTGCCGCGCATCCGCTACGTGGTGGACCCCGGCGCGGCGCGGGTGAAGCGTTATTCGCCGCGGCTCAAGCTCGACCGGCTGCACATCGAACCGATCTCGCAGGCCAGCGCCGACCAGCGCAAGGGCCGTTGCGGCCGCGTCGCCGCCGGCGTGTGCTATCGCCTGTATTCCGAGCCCGACTACCTGTCGCGACCGCGCTACACCGATCCGGAAATCCTGCGTGCATCGCTCGGCGGGGTGATCCTGCGGATGCTCTCGCTGGGCCTAGGCAAGGTCGAGGATTTCCCCTTCATCGACGCGCCGGATCCGCGCGCGATTGCCGATGGCTGGCAACAGCTCGGCGAACTCGGCGCGGTGGACAAGGATCGCAAGCTCACCGCCATCGGCCGGCAGATGTCGCGCCTGCCGGTGGACGTGAAGCTGGCGCGCATGCTGGTGGCAGCGCAGTCGCTGGGTTGCCTGCGCGAGGTGCTGGTGATCGCCGCCTTCCTCGGCATCCAGGACCCGCGCGAACGCCCCGCCGACGCGCGCGCGGCCGCCGACAACGCGCACGCGGCCTTCGCCGACCCGGCCTCCGAATTCGCCGGCGTGCTGAAGCTGTGGGATGCCTACCGGGCCGCCCACGAGGACCTGACGCAGTCGAAGCTGCGCGGCTGGTGCGAGAAGAACTTCCTCGGCTTCCTGCGCATGCGCGAGTGGCGCGAGCTGCACCGCCAGCTGCTGCTGGTCTGCGAGGAACTGGGCTGGCAGCAGGCCGAAGCCGCCACCGACTACGCCAGCCTGCACCGTGCGCTGATCGCGGGCCTGCCGACGCAGATCGGCCACAAGGTCGAGAAGGGGCAGTACGAGGCGCCGCGGCAGCGTCGTTTCCAGTTGTTCCCGGGCTCTTCGCTGGCGCGACAGCCGCCGGCTTGGCTGCTGGTGGCCTCGATGATCGACACCCAGCGTGTCTGGGGCCTGATGGGCGCGCGCATCGAGCCGGACTGGGTGATCGCCGAACTGCCGCACCTGCTCTCGCGCCGGCACTTCGACCCGCACTGGTCGCGCGCGCAGGGCCGCGTCCTGGGCAGTGAGCAGATCAGCCTGTTCGGCCTGGTGCTGGCGCCCAAGCGCCCGGTGCATTACGGCGGCCTGTATCCGGACGAGTCGCGCGACATCTTCGTGCGGCAGGCGTTGATCCCCGGCGAGATCAACACCCGCGCCGCCTTCCTGGCGCGCAACCTCGCCACGCTGGAGAAAGCGCGCGAGGAAGAGGCCAAGAAGCGCCGCGCCGGCCTGGTCGCCGACGAGGACTGGCAGGCGCGCTGGTACCTGGACCGGCTGCCGCCGGAGCTCAACAGCGCGCAGGGCCTCGACAGCTGGTACGGAAAACTTCCGCCGGAGAACAAGCGCGCGCTGGAGTGGTCGCTGGCCGACCTGCTGCCGGGCGAGGGCAGCGCCGCCGACCGTTTCCCGAAATATTTCGCGCTCGGCGACGCGCGTCTGGCGCTGCACTACCGCTTCGAGCCGGGCTCCGAGGACGATGGCGTGACGCTCGACGTGCCGATCCACCTGTTGAACGCGCTCGATCCGGTGCGCCTGGGTTGGCTGGTGCCCGGCCTGGTTGAGGAGAAGGCCGCCGCGCTGATCCGTTCGCTGCCGAAGGCGCTGCGCCGCAATTACGTGCCGGCGCCGGACTTCGCCCGTGCCTTCTTCGAGGCCCACCCGAAACCGGAGGCCGATGCGCTGGTCGGCACGCTGGCGCGCTTCCTGTCGAAGGCGACGGGCGCGCCGGTGCAGCCGACCGATTTCGACGAGTCCGCGGTCGAGCCGCACCTGCGCATGAACCTCAGGCTGGCCGAGCGCGATGGCCGGCTGCTGGCGATGTCGCGCGACCTGGCGGAGCTGCGTGCGCGCTTCGGCTCGCGCGCCGAGCGCGCCTTCGCCGAGCGCGCTGGCGAGAAGCTGGCACGACAGGGCCTGCAGGGATTTCCCGAGGAACCGGTGCCGGTGCAGGTCACCGGCGCCGGCGGCATCCCGGCCTATCCGGCGCTGGTGGCGCGCGAGGACCGCGTGGACCTGGACGTGTTCGCCGATCCGCAGCAGGCGCGCGAGGCGCACGCGGCCGGCGTGCGCGCACTGATGCAGCGCGCCTTGCAGGACAAGATCAAGCAGGCGCGCAAGCAGCTGCCGGTCTCGCCCAAGCTCGGCCTGCTGTACGCGGCGATCGAATCCTCCGAACGCCTGCGCGGCGACCTGGTGGACGCGGCATTGGCCTCGCTGCTGGCCGACGGCCTGGACGCGATCCGCGATGCCGGCGCCTACCAGGCGCGGCTGGACGCCACCGCCCGCGGGCTATTCGAGCGCGCCATGCAGGGGCTCGCGCTGGCGGAGGCGATCCTGGCGGCCTACGCCGCGGTGAAGGCCCGGCTCGACGCTCCGCTGCTGGGCTGGGCCAGCGGCAACCTCGACGACATCCGCGCGCACCTGCGCGCGTTGGTGCGCCCGGGCTTCCTGCGCGAGACGCCGCCGGGCCTGCTGGCAGACCTGCCGCGCTACCTGCGCGCGCTCGAGTTGCGCGCCGAACGTGCGCTGGCCGATCCGGTCCGCGACCAGGCGCGCCTGCTGGAGTTGCGTCCCTACGCCGAGGCCGTGGAGGCGGCGCGCGCCCGCGGCCCGTTGCCGCCGGCCTGGGAAGCCTTCCGCCACGACCTGGAGGAATTGCGCGTGCAGACCTTCGCGCAGGAACTCGGCACGCGCCGGCCGGTCTCCCACAAGCGGCTGGCGCGGCAATTGCAGCAACTGGCCTGATGCGGATAACGTGGGCTTCGCCCCTGGAACGCCGATGATCGCCGCCGAGGCCCCTGCCGTGCCCACCGATCCGAGCTTGCGCGCCTGGCTCGAGCGCCAGCCCGAGGCCGGACCGATGGCGGCGCTGCGACCAGGCCTGCGCGCCTTCGAGGGTCCCTTGTCGCCGCTCGCCGCGCCGGTGCTCGAGGCGCTGGAGCAGCTGCGCGCCGATGCCGACGTGCAACTGGCGGCGATCCTGCATCTCACGCCGGAGCTGCGGCAGGCCATCGCGCCAGCCATCGAGGGCGCGGCCTCGGCCGGACTGCGCGCGCTGCTGGACGGCCTGCAGGCCGCCGAGCAGGTCTGGAGCCTGCACGCGCAGCGCGAGGCCAGTGGCAATGCCGAAGGACTGCGACGCTTGCTGCTGGCGATCATCCGCGACCTGCGCGTGGTGCCGATCCTGCTGTCGGTGCAGCTGGTGCGCCTGCGTGGCGCGGGCGCGCTGCCGGAGGCCGAACGTCGCGCGCTGGCCCGCCTGACCGCCGACATCCATGCGCCGCTGGCGAACCGGCTCGGCATCTGGCAACTCAAGTGGGAACTCGAGGACCTGGCCTTCCGCTACCTGCAGCCGGACACCTACCAGCGCATCGCGCGGTTGCTGGACGAAAAGCGCGGCGGCCGCGAGCGCTTCATCGAGGACGCCAAGCAGCGCCTGCGCGCCGCGCTGGCCGAGGCCGGCGTCGCCGCCGAGGTCGCCGGCCGGCCCAAGCACATCTTCAGCATCTGGAAGAAGATGCAGCGCAAGGGCCTGGACTTCAGCGAGCTCTACGACATCCGCGCGGTGCGCGTGCTGGTGGACGACGTCGCCGACTGCTATGCCGCACTCGGCATCGTCCATCACTTGTGGACGCCGATCGCCAGCGAGTTCGACGATTACATCGCCAAGCCCAAGGGCAACGACTACCGGTCGCTGCATACGGCGGTGATCGGGCCGGAGGGCCGCACGCTGGAGGTGCAGATCCGCACGCACGCCATGCACGAGCACGCCGAACTGGGCGTGGCGGCGCACTGGCGCTACAAGGAAGGCGGCAAGGGCGAGGCCAGCTTCGAGCGCAAGGTGGCCTGGATGCGCCAGCTGCTCGAGCAGCGCGAGGGCGAGGACGACAGCACGCTGCTGTCGGGCTTCAGCACCGCGCTGGTGGAGGACCGCATCTACCTGCTGACGCCGAGGGGCGAGGTGGTGGACCTGCCGCAGGGCGGCACCGTGCTCGATTTCGCCTATCACGTGCATACCGAGGTCGGGCACCGCTGCCGCGGCGCCAAGGTCAACGGGCGCATCGTGCCGCTGGATTTCAAGCCGGCCAGCGGCGACCGCGTCGAGATCCTCACCAGCAAGACCGGCGAACCGCGTCGCGACTGGCTGTTGGCCTCCAACGGCTTCCTCGTCAGCGGCCGCGCGCGCGACAAGGTGCGGGCCTGGTTCCATCGCCTGGACCGCGCGCGCAACGTGCAGGCCGGACGCGAGCTGCTGGAGAAGGAGCTGCGCCGCGTCGCAATGCTGCAGGCCGACCTGGCGCCGGTGTTCGAGAAGTTCCACCTGGAAAACGTCGAAGAACTGCAGGTCGCGCTGGCGCTCGGCGACATCGGGCCCAGCCAGGTCAGCCGCGCGTTGCACGACCACGCCCAGGCGCAGGTGCCCGCACCGCCGCGCGCCGAGCCGCTGCCGCGCTCGCTGGCGCGCGAGAAGACCGACGCGCGTGGCAGCCAGGTGACGGTGGAAGGCGTCGGCAACCTGCTCTCGCACCTGGCGCGCTGCTGCCAGCCGCTGCCGGGCGACGGTATCGTCGGTTACCTCACGCGCGGCCGCGGGGTCAGCATCCACCGCAGCAACTGCTCGGCCGTGCAGCGCCTGCTCGCCGCGCAACCGGAGCGCGCCTTGCCGGTGAACTGGGGCCAACGCGCGGCGACGCGCTACGAGGCCAGCATCCAGATCCGCGCCTTCGATCGCAAGTCCCTGCTCAAGGACCTGACCAATGTGATCGCGCAATCCGACGCCGGCATCCTGGAGATCGGCTCGCACGTGGACGAAGCGCACGGCATGGCCGACATCCGCCTGCGCGTGCGCGTGCACGACTTCAGCCAGCTCAGCCAGTTGCTCGCGCGCCTGGACACCGTGCCGGGAGTGCAGGATGCGCGTCGACTGGGCTGACCCGCGGCAGCGGCTATGGCTGCTCGGCGCCAGCCTGGCGCTGGGAGTCGCGGTGCTGCTGCTGGGGCGCAGCTGGCTGGGCGAACGCCTGCTGCCGGACCCGCGCATGACCAGTCGCATCGAGCAGGCCAACGCGGCTCTGCGCGCGGGCCGGCTGAGCGCCGCCGACGGCAGCGGCGCGCGCGAATTGTTCGAGTCGGTGCTGGCGGTGGATCCCGACCAGATGCAGGCTCGCGAGGGCTTGCTGGCGGTGCGCACCGCGGCGGTCCTTCGCGTCCGCGAGGCGCTGGCGACGCATCGGCTGCAGGAAGCGCAACGCCAACTGGAACTTGCGCGGGCGCTGTCCGCGCCGCAGGTGGAGTTGGAACCGCTGCAATTGCGCCTGGTCGAGTTGCGCGCCGCGTCGGCCGACGTGTCGGGCCTGCTCGCGAAAGCGGCGGCGCCCGGGCTCGACGAAGAGTCGGTGCTGAGCCTGTATCGGCGGGTGCTGGCGATCGACGCCGACAATGCCGCCGCCATCGAAGGGCGCGAGCGCCTGCTGGCCGCCCGCCTGCAGCGCGCGCATTCGGCGCTCGAGGCCGGTCGCGTGCGCGAAGCGCAGACCCTTGTGGATGGCGTGCTCGCCGAGGATCCCGCGCACCTGGACCTGCCGCCGGCGCGCGCCGCGCTCGGCGAGGCGCTGTCGGCATTGCAGGCGCGCCAGGCGGCCGAGCTCGCGCGCGCCGCCGCCGACGAGCGCCGTGGCCGTTGGGATCGCGCGGCGGCGCGCTACCAGCGCCTGCTGGAGGAGGACGCCGCGCTTGCCGGTCCACGCGAGGGATTGCAGCGGCTGGCGACGCTCGCCGCGCAACGGGCGCAGCGGCAGGCGGCGGATTTCCAGTTCACCCGGTCGGAAGCCTCGCTGGCGAAGGCGAAGCGTTGGAGCCCCGATGCGCCCCAGGTCGCAGTAGCCGAGCGTAGCCTCGCGCGCTCGCGGCAAGCCCGGGCCCGGCTGCGCCAGGGCGGCGGCGACCGCGCCCGCATTCCCGCGCTGGTGGCCGATGCCGAGGCCGCGATCGAGCGCGGCGACTACACCACGCCGCCGGGCGCCAGCGCCTGGGACCGGCTGCGCATGATCGCGGCCATCGACCCGTCGTCGAAGGAACTGGCGCGGGTGGAGCGCGAGTTCAGCGCCGCCACCCGCCGTTGCTTCGAGCAGGCGCTCGACGCGGGAAAACTCAACCGCGCACAAGCCTGCCTGGACGCCCGCGTGCTGCAGGACGCGGGCTCGGTCACCGAACCGGCGCGCGCGGCGCTGGCCGAGCGCTGGCTCGCCTACGCGGACGAGCGCATCGGCGCGGGCGACTGGAGCGAGGCGGAACGCGCACTCGCCAACGCGCGGCGCTGGCAACCCGCGAACGCGGGCGTGAAGGCCGCCGAGACCCGGCTGCGCACGGCGCGACGCAGCGCCCCGGCGCGCTGATCAGGGCGCCGGGCGCGGCGACAGGTCGCGAAGGAACTCGCGCAAGGCGCTGCGCGCGCGTTCGCGGGAAAAATGCGCCGCGGTGTTCGCCAGCCCGCCTTCGCGCAATGCATGCCACAGCGCTGCGTCGCCGTGGAGCCTCGCCACCTGGTCGGCGAATGCATCGGCGTCGTCGGCGACCAGCACGTCGCGGCCGTCCTGCAGTTCCATGCCTTCGATCGCGCAACTCGTCCCGACGACGGGAAGACCGCGCGCCAGGCTCTGGTTGACCTTGCCCTTGATGCCAGCCCCGTAGCGTAGTGGCGCCAGCGAAACGCGACAGCCGTCGAGCAGGGATTCGAGGTCCGCAACGTGGCCGTGCACCCGGATGCCGGGCTGCCGATCGAGCGCCTGCACGGCCGGCGGGGCTTCCGCGCCGACCAGGTGCAAGGTCACGCCGGGCAGGCGTTCGTGCAGCCGCGGGAATATCCCGGTGCCCAGCCACAGCGCCGCGTCCACGTTGGGCGGATGGCGGAAGCCTCCGACGAAGACCAGGTCGCGCCGCGATTCGAAGCCTGGCGTGTGGCGTTCGACGCGATGGATGTTGGACAGCACGCGCACCGGCGCGCCCGGCGCCAGTTCGGCCAGCAGCGCCTGTTCGACCGGACTGACGACCCAGGTCAGGTCCACGGCGCGCACCAGCGAGAGTTCGGACTGCCGGGTGCGGCGTGCCGCGCCCGGGCCGGTGTCCTGCCCGCGCTGCTCGGCCTCGCGCTGCTCGCGCAGGAAATGCAGGTCCACGGTGTCGAAGACGATGCGCGCGCGCGGCGCGAACTCGCGCAGCATGGACAGCATCGGCGCGAGCACGTAGTGGCGGGAAACGATGATGGCGTCGAACTCGGCGCCACGACGCGCAAGCCAGCGCGGGAAGTGGCCGATCCACGGCTGCCACCAGCACTCGACCCCGCGCTGCTGCAGGGCGGCGGTGTAGTCGCCGTCATGCCCGAGTCCCTGGCTGATGAACTTTACCGAACAGCCTTCCTCCACCAGCAGGCCCAGCAGTTCCGCCATGCGCAGCGAGCCCGAGTCGCGATCGGGCGTGGGCGTGTACGCATCCACCACCAGCACCCGCGGACGGCTGGGCCCGCGCGCGGCACGGTCCGCCGCGGCGTCGTCCACGTCGCGCAGGTCGGGGTCGGCTGGCTGCATCGGCAACTGCTGCGCCCAGCGTTCGCGGAAGCGCGCCTCGTTGACGGGTTGCCAGGCCTTCATGCCCTTGCGCGGATCGGTGCCCGCGCTCGCGCCCTCCAGGTGCACCACCACCGATGCCGGCTGGTACCGCACGCGCCAGCCGGCCACGCGTACGCGCATGCCCAGGTCGGTGTCTTCGTAGTACGCCGGCGCGTAGTGGGTATCGAAGCCCTGCAGCTCGCGGAACAATCCGGCACGGATCGCGAGCGCCGCGCCGGAGCAGTAGTCGGTTTCGCGAACGTAGTTGTAGCGCGGGTCGGTGGGATCGCCGAAGCGGCCATAGTTGGCCGCGCGCCCGGAGCGATAGACCAGGCCGCCCGCCTCCTGCAGCCGGCCGTCCGGATAGACCAGCTTGCTGCCCGCCAGGCCGGTGTCGGGGTGCGCGTCGAAGGTCGCGCACAGCGCGTCCAGCCAGCCGGGCTGCGCCAGCGTGTCGTTGTTGAGGAAGACCAGGATCTCGCCGTGCGCCATCGCCGCGCCGGCGTTGCAGGCGCCGATGAATCCCACGTTGGCGGGCATGCGCTGGTAACGCAGGCCCGCGATTTCCGGCAGCACCTGCGGGCTGGCGTCGGCAGAGGCATCGTCCACGACGATGACCTCGAAGGGGGTGGCGTCGCCGCTGGCCGCCAGCGCACGCAGGCAGCCCAGCGTGAGGGCGAGCTGGCCATGCACCGGCACGATGATGCTGGCCCGCGGTGCCTCGGACCGCGGAACCGCCAGGCTCGCGGGATCGACCGCGCCCGGGTACAACTGGAGGGGGAAGGGCTGGCGGCGCGCGGGCAGCACCCGGCGCACCACCAGTCGCAAGGTCGGGCCGAGGCCACGGTTGCCCAGGCTGGCGATGCCGCGGCGGCACAGCGCCATCCATTCGCCGTGCCGGTACGCCAGCAGCAGGCGCCGGCGCGCCCACCAGGCAAGCCAACCGGGCGCGGGCGCGGGATCGCCGGACGCCGGCGGCGGGGTGGTCTGGTTGGCATTCATCGTGGGGGGTCCGATGTCCTGTCCGGCGCCTGCTAGACTGCCGCAAACCGCAATTATCGCCTGTCCTTGAGCAAATCCGCTGCCTCTCCCGCTCCCCGCCACCCCCCGGCGCCCGCCTGGCGGCACTGGGCCCTGCGAATCGTGCTGGTGGGCGCCGGCCTCGTCGTCGGCCTCGGCGTGCCCTTCGTCTGGTACCTGGACAAGCAGGTGCGCGCGGAATTCGCGCAGCTGCAGTGGCAGGTGCCCACGCGCGTGTACGCGCGCCCCTTGCTGCTCAAGAACGGCGTGCACCTGGACGCGGCGACCCTCGAGCTCGAGCTGGCGGCCGCCACCTACCGCAATGACGGCCAGGGCCAGTTGCCCGGCACCTACAGCCGCAAGGGCAACCGCTTCCGCATCGGCACGCGCGCCTTCACCGACCTCGATGGTCCGGTCGCCCTGCAGCGCCTCGACGTGATGCTCGGCGGCGGCCGCGTACTGCAGGTGCGCGATGCCCGCACCCGCAAGAGCCTGGGCAGCGCGCGCGTGGATCCGGCGCGCATCGCCACGCTCTACGGTACCGGCGAGGAGGAGCGCCGGCTGGTGCGCATGAAGGAAGTGCCGGAGCTGCTGATCACCGGACTTCAGGCGGTCGAGGATCGCAACTTCAAGAACCACCACGGCATCGACCCCTGGGGCGTGGCGCGCGCGATCTGGGTGAACATGCGCGAGGCCGGCTTCGAGCAGGGCGCGAGCACCTTGACGCAGCAGATGGTGCGCGGCCTGTTCCTGAGCAACACCAAGACCATTTCGCGCAAGGTCCGCGAGGCGATGTACGCGCTGATCATCGAGGCGCGCTTCGACAAGGCGCGCATCCTCGAGAGCTACCTCAACCAGGTCTACCTGGGCCAGGCCGGCAAGCAGTCCATCCACGGCGTCGCCGCCGGCGCCGACTTCTGGTTCGGGCGCGACCTGTCCACGTTGCACACGCAGGACATCGCGCTGCTGATCGGCCTGATCCAGGGCCCGAGCATGTGGGACCCGCGCAAGCATCCCGAACGCGCCCTGCACCGACGCGCGGTGGTGCTGGACGTCTTCGTCGAGACCGGCCTGATCACGCCCGAGGAAGCCAAGCGCGCCAAGGCGGCGCCGCTCGGCATTTCCGCCAAGCCGGGCGTGGCCCGCAACCGCGCGCCGGCCTTCCTCGACCTGGTGCGCCGGCAACTGGCGCGCGACTATCCGGCGGATGCGCTGAAGGGCGCCGGCCTGACCGTGCTCAGCACGCTCGCGCCCTCGGTGCAGACCCTGGCCGAGCGGTCGGTGAAGGCGACGCTGCCGAAGGTGGAACGCAAGCAAGGGCCGGCCCTGCAGGCGGGCATGGTGGTGACCGACACCAGTACCGGCGAAGTGTTGGCGATCGTCGGCAACCGCAGGACCGACGAGCCCGGCTTCAATCGCGCGCTCGAGGCGCAACGCCCGGTCGGTTCGCTGCTCAAGCCCTTCGTCTATTTGCTGGCGCTGGCGCAGCCGGATCGCTATTCGCTGGCGAGCTGGGTGCAGGATTCGCCGGTCGAGGTCACGCAGTCGAACGGCAAGCCGTGGCGCCCGAAGAACTCCGACGGCAAGTCGCACGGCACCGTCACGATGGGCGCGGCGCTCGCGCGTTCCTACAACCAGGCCACGGTGCGCGTGGGCATGGAAGTCGGGCCGGATCGCCTCGCCGACCTGATGAAGGCGCTGGGTGGGCTGAAGGCACGTCCGAACCCCTCGCTGATCCTCGGCTCGGTGGACCTGTCGGTGTTCTCGGTCACGCAGCTCTATCAGTTCCTAGCGTCCGGCGGACGCATCCAGCCCCTGCGCGCGGTGCGCGGCGTGCTCGATCCCGAGGGCAAGCCGCTCAGTCGTTACGACACCAAGACCGAGCCGGCGCAGGAAGGCGATGCGATCGCGGCGCGACTGGTCACGCTCGCCTTGCAGGGTGCGGTGACCAGTGGCACGGCGCGCCCGCTGTTGTCCGATGGGCTCGGTCCGATGCAGCCCGCCGGCAAGACCGGCACCAGCAACGACAGCCGCGACAGCTGGTTCGCCGGCTACACCGGCGACCGGCTCGCCGTGGTCTGGGTCGGCAACGACAAGAACGAGCCGACCGGCCTGTACGGCGCCACCGGCGCGATGCGGGTATGGTCGGGCCTGTTCTCCAAGCTGCCGGGCGAAGCCCTGCGCGTGTCGGGCAACGGCATCGAGTGGGCCTGGCTCGACGCCACCGATTACGCCACCACCGAGGAAGGCTGCCCCGGCGCCCGCCGCGCCGCCTTCGTCAGCGGCTACCTGCCGCCGGAGCACCGCAGTTGCCAGCGCAGCAGCTGGCTCGATTGGTTCAACATCGGCGGCGACGGCGCGCAACCCGCCGAGCCGCCCGCGCAGGAGGCGCAGCCATGACGATTCCTTCCCCGCGCATGTTGGCGTACGCCGCCCTGGTCGCGCTGCTTGCCGGCTGTAGCGGCAACACATCCTCGGGCTTGTCCGACTCGCCAGCCCAGACCCGTCCGAGCGGAGCGGCACTGTTGCAGCAGGTGCGCGGCGCCGGCGAGGTCGGCGATGAACTCGACGTGCAGCCGCTGCGTGACCCGCGGGTCGAAGACCTGCGCCACGCCGCGACCCAGGCCGAGGCGCGCGGCGACTACGCCGCCGCGGCCAGGCTGCTGGAGCAAGCCGCGCAGTACACGCCGGACGATCCGGATCTCCTGCAGTGGCAGGCAGAGATGGCGCTGGTGGCGCGCGACTGGTCGAAGGCCGAGCAGCTCGCCACGCAATCCTGGGATCGCGGCCCGAAGCTGGGTGGCCTGTGCCGGCGCAACTGGACGACGCGCAAGCTGGCCGCCGAAGCGCGCGGCGATGCCGCCGCGGCCGCACTGGCCGAAGGCCAGGTCGCCGGCTGCAAGGTCGCGCCGCCCGTCCGCCTCTGACCATGTCCGACCTTCCCGAGCGTACCCGCGCGGCGCTGGCGCCGGCCGGCCCGCTCGCCATGCAGCTGGCCGGTTACCGCGTGCGCGAGGCGCAGGGCCAGCTCGCGGCCGCGGTCGCCGAGGCGATCGACGAACGCGCCACCCTGGTGGCCGAGGCTGGCACCGGCACCGGCAAGACCTACGCCTACCTGGTGCCGGCCCTGCTGTCGGGCGAGCGCGTGATCATTTCCACCGGCACGCGCGCGCTGCAGGACCAGCTCTATCACCGCGACCTGCCGAAGGTGCGCGCCGCGCTCGGCGCCGGCGTGCGCACCACGCTGCTGAAGGGCCGCGCCAACTACCTGTGCCATTACCGCGTCGAGCAGGCCAAGGGCGAGCGCTTCGCCAGCCGCGAGGTCGCCGCGCAATTCCAGCGCGTGATCGCCTGGCGCGGGCGCACCCAGCGCGGCGACCTGGCGGAATTGCCGGAGCTGCCCGACGACAGCCCGCTGCTGCCGATGATCACCTCGACCGCCGACAACTGCCTCGGCGGCGAATGCCCGTTCTGGTCCGAGTGCTTCGTCGCCAAGGCGCGCAGTGAAGCGCAGGCGGCCGACATCGTCGTGGTCAACCACCACCTGTTGCTCGCCGACCTCGCCATCCGCCGCGAGGGCTTCGGCGAGATCCTGCCGGGCGCCGCGGCCTTCGTGCTCGACGAGGCGCACCAGCTGCCCGAGCTCGCCGCGCAGTTCTTCGGCGAAGGCGTCGGCGCACGCCAGCTGCTCGACCTGGCCCGTGATGCGCTGGCCGAATGCGCGCAGGCGCCGTCGGCGCTGGCGACCGTGCAGCAGCCGATGCGCGTGCTGGAACAGGCCGTCCGCGAATTCCGGCTCGCCCTCGAAGGTCTGCCGCAGCGTGGCGCCGCCGTGCGCCTGCTCGCCAATGGCGAGGCCGCGGAAAAGCTGGCGGCACTGGAAGACGCGCTGGCGGCACTGGCCGCCGGACTCGCGCCGCTGGTCGAGGCGACGCCGGGCTTCGCCGCGTGTGCCGACCGTGCCGACGCGACCCTGGTGCGGCTGCGACGCTGGCGCGATGGCCAGACGGTGGATGACGACGTGCGCTGGTTCGAGCTCACGCAGCGTGGCTTCACCCTGCAGCGCACGCCACTGGACGTGTCCGGCCCGCTGCGCGAGTACCGCGAGCAGTCGCGCGCGGCCTGGATCTTCACCTCCGCCACGCTGGCGGTGGATTCCGACTTCGGCCACATCGCCGGCCGGCTGGGACTGGAGTCGCCGCGGCGCCTGCTGCAGGCCAGTCCCTTCGACTGGCGCGAACAGGCGCTGTGCTACTTGCCGCCCGGCTTGCCCGAGCCGAACGCGCGCGGCTACGGCGCGGCGCTGATCGAGGCCGTAAGGCCGGTGCTGGAAGCCTCGCGCGGTCGCGCCTTCCTGCTGTTCACCTCGCATCGCGCCTTGCGCGAGGCCGCCGAGGCGCTTCGCGACGGCCCGTGGCCGCTTTTCGTGCAGGGCAGCGCGCCGCGCGGCCTGCTGCTGGAGCAGTTCCGCGCCTCCGGCAACGGCGTGTTGCTGGGCGCGGCGAGTTTCTGGGAAGGCGTGGACGTGGCGGGCGAGGCATTGTCGGTCGTGGTGATCGATCGCCTGCCATTCGCATCGCCGGACGACCCGGTGCTGGAAGCGCGGCTGGAAGCGGTACGGCGCGCGGGCGGCAACCCTTTCCGCGACGAGCAGTTGCCGCAGGCGGTGATCGCGCTCAAGCAGGGCGCCGGCCGGCTGATCCGCAGCTTCGAGGATCGCGGCGTACTGGTGCTGTGCGATCCGCGCCTGCTCGGCAAGGGCTATGGCCGCATCTTCCTCGACAGCCTGCCGCCGCTGCCGCGCACTCGGCGCATCGCTGACGTGCAGCGCTTCTTCGGCCTCGAGCCGGAGCCGGTGGCTGACGAAGAGTGGGCTGGGGAGGAATGGCGATGAAGCTGCTCGCGATTGAGACCAGCACCGAGGCCTGCTCGGTCGCGCTGTGGGTGGACGGCGAGCTGCGCGAGCGCCACGAGGTCGCGCCGCGCCGCCACACGGAACTGGTGCTGCCCTGGTGCGACGCACTGCTGGCCGAGGCCGGCATTGCCAAGTCCGCGCTCGATGGCCTGGCGGTCGGCCGCGGGCCGGGCGCCTTCACCGGCGTGCGCCTGGCGGTGGCGCTCGCCCAGGGCATGGCATTGGCCTGGGACCGTCCGGTCGTGCCGGTCTCCACGCTCGCCGCGCTTGCGATGCGCGCACCGCGCGACGCGGCGGAGGCCCTGCCGATCCTGGCGGCGATCGACGCACGTATGGGCGAGTTGTACCTGGGCTGGTTCGACGCGCAGGCCGACGGGCTGGTGCGCGCGCGTGGCGTCGAGTGGATGGCGCGCCCGGCGGAACCGAATTTCGCGGCCGGGGCGCCGCCCGTGTTCGCGGGCATCGGCAGCGGATTCGCCGCCGACGGCGGCCGCCTGGTCGAGGTGCTGGGATCCGGTTTGCGGGCCGTGGATCCGCAGGGCCTGCCGCATGCCGCCGACGTGGCCCGACTGGGCGTGGCGGCCTGGGCGCGAGGCAAAGCGGTGGCCGCGGACCGGCTGGAGCCGGCCTACCTGCGCGACAAGGTCGCGCTCACCCTCGTCGAGCAGGCGCAGGCCCGCGCCGGACGCGAATCCGGCGCGGGCTGAGTCACAGTCGCCGCCGAACCCCGGCGGCCGGGCAGGCCCGCTTCAACGCACGCGGTTGGCGATGCCGTGGTAGGCCAGCATGCCGACGCCGGCGGCGGCGATCAGCAGGCCCCAAGTGCCAGGATCCTGGCTGTCGAGCTTCATCGCGCTGATCAGGCCGAAGGCCAGGCCGATCAGGGTCAGCACCAGGCCCCACTTCAGGGCGGACAGGCGCCGCGACTGCTCGTCGGCCACCAGCATGGACTTGATCAGGTCCTCCGAGGCGTTGGTCTCGGCCAGCCGGGCCCGCAGCCGGGTTTCGACGATGATCTTGATGGCCATGACGATGCAGATGAAGGCGGTGATGGGAACGAGCAGGCCGAATTCCATGGTGAATCTCCGGTAGGGCGGGCCGCGGCGGGCCCGTTCGATGGGATGGAGACGGGCAGGGCGGCCGCGGTTGCACCTGTTTTGCTTGCAACCGCTCGGCGGGTAAGCGTATCCATCGCGCATGGACGAAGATCGGGACCTGGTGCAGGCAGTGCTGGCGCGGACGCCGGGCGCGTTCGAGCGCCTGGTCAGCCGCCACCAGAAACTGGTCTGGCACCTGGTGTACCGGATGGTGCAACACCCCGAGGACGCACGCGAGCTCTCGCAGGACGTGTTCCTGCGCGTGCACCAGGCCCTGGCCCAGTATCGTTTCGAGAGTTCGCTGGCGACCTGGATCGGCCGCATCGCCTTCTCGGTCGCCAGTCGGCACCTGCAGCGCAAGAAGCTGCCGATCGTCGAAGCCCATGGCGACGACGAGGACGCCGCACCCGCCTGGGAACAGGTCGGCGACGGCTTCGACCTGGAGGCGGCCTGCGCCGACCATGAACTGATGGGCCTGCTGGGCCAGGCGATCGAGCGCCTGCCGGCGATCCAGCGCACGCTGGTCACGCTGTACCACCTCGAGGACATGCCGGTGGCGGAGATCGCCACCGTCACCGGCCTGCCGGAAGGCACGGTCAAGAACTACCTGTTTCGTGCACGCAGCCGATTGCGGCAGGTGCTCGAACCTAAGATCGGAGTCGCCGCATGAACGCACGAGAATCGCAGATCGAACGCGAGGCGCGCCGCCAGGCCGCCGCCCTCGAGGCCGAACGCCTCGGCCTGCCGCCGGGTGATCCGCTGCTCGACCGCGAGCGCCTGTTGTTGCGGGCCCTGCGCCGCGAACCGCAGCCTGCCTTGCCGGTGGACTTCGCCCGCCGCGTCGCCGCGCGCGCCGAACGGCGCCCGCATCGCGCCGGCGTGGAAGACTGGCTGATGACCCTGCTGCTCGGCGGCCTCGGGATCGGCGGCCTGTACTACCTGCAGCCCTACCTGCTGCCGGTGCTGCGCACGCTGCATTTCGAACTGCCCGCAGTGCCGTGGCCGATGGTCATCGCGACGGTGATGGCGCTTGGCGTGGCCTGGGCCGTGGACCAGGGCGCGACGCGGATCGAAACGCGGCGGCGTTGACCGCCGCTGCAACGGGCCGCCGACTCAGTCGAGCAGGATCAGGGTTCCCAGTCCAAGGAAACTCAGGAAGCCGATCACGTCGGTGAAGGTGGTCAGCACCACGCCGCCAGCCAGCGCGGGGTCGATGTTCATGCGCCGCAGCGTTAGCGGCACCAGCACGCCGGCCAGCGCGGCGTTCACCAGGTTGACGAACATCGCCAGGCCGATGACCAGGCCGAGCGGCGCGTCCTGGAACCAGAGCGCGGAAATGGCGCCGACCACCAGCGCCCAGAGGCCGCCGTTGACGATGCCGACCAGTACCTCCTTGGCCAGCAGCGCGCGCAGGTTGCCGACGCCGACCTGGCCCAGCGCCAGGCCGCGCACCATGAGGGTCAGCACCTGCGTCCCTGCCACGCCGCCCATGCTGGCGACGATCGGCATCAGGATGGCGAGCGCGACGACCTTTTCCAGCGCGCCTTCGAATCGACCGATCACCCAGGAGGCGAGGAAAGCGGTGAGCAGGTTGATGCCCAGCCAGAGCATGCGCCGGCGCGCCGCGCGCCGGACCGGCGAGAACAGGTCCTCGTCCTCGTCGAGGCCCGCGGCGCTCATGGCCTGGTGCTCAGCCTGCTCGCGGATGATGTCCACCACGTCGTCGATGGTGATGCGGCCGAGCAGGATGTTGCTCTCGTCCACGACCGGGGCCGACAGCCAGTCGTAGTCCGAGAACTGCGTGGCGACCTCGTGGGCGTTGGTGTTGACGTCGATCGCCGGCTGTTCGTCGTCGATCAGCTCGTTGATCGGCGTGGACGGATCGTGGGTGAGCAGGCCGGTGATCGCGACCCGGCCCAGGTACTGGTGACGGCGGCTGACCACGAACAGGTGGTCGGTGTGCTCGGGCATCTCGCCGCGCAGGCGCAGGTAGCGCAGCACGACGTCCACGGTGACGTCGGCGCGCACCGTGATGACGTCCGGGTTCATCAGGCGGCCGGCGGTGTCTTCGCCGTAGCTCAGCGCCTGCTCGAGGCGTTCGCGGTTCTCGCGGTCCATGGACTTCAGGAACTCGTCGATCACGGTGTCCGGAAGGTCCTCGATCAGGTCGGCGAGGTCGTCGATGTCGAGGTCCTCGACCGCGGCGACGATTTCGTCCGGATCCATTTCCGCCAGCAGCGACTCGCGCACGTCCTCGCCGACGTGCACCAGCACCTCGCCGTCATCCTCCGGATCCACCAGGCCCCACACGATGTTGCGCTTGGCCGGGGGCAGGGACTCGAGCAGGTTGCCGATTTCGGCGGGCGCCAGCGTGTTGACCAGCCGACGCACCGGGCCCAGGCGCCCGCTGTCCAGCGCATCCGACAGGAGCCGGAGCTGGCGCGCGGTCTTGTCGTGGCGGACGGCCTCGGCCATGGCGGGACTCCGTGGGAGTGGCCATTGTAGCCGCAGCGCATGGTGTCGCGACCGGGCTCGGGCCCGGGTTCCTGCGCCGCTCGCGCAATCGGTTTGCGATCAGTCGCGCGTGTTCACGCGCCGGCGCGGATCACAGGCCGGATTCGAACAGGGCCACCAGCGCCGCCATCGCCTCGGCTTCGTCCTCGCCGTCCACGCGCGCGCGCACCGTCGTGCCGGGGCCGGCGGCGAGCAGCATCACGCCCATGATGGACTTGGCGTTGACCTCGCGGCCGCGGGCCAGCAGGAAGGCCGAGCTGCTGAAGCCCGTGAGCGCCTGCACGACCTTGGCCGAGGCCTGCGCATGCAGGCCGAGGGGATGGTTCACGACGAGGTCGCGTTCGAGCATGGGTCAGTCCAGTTCCCGGTGGTAGGTGCGCACGTCCTCGCGGTCGCGGTCGCGGAAGTGGCGGGCCAGCTTCTCCGCAAGGTACACGGAACGATGGCGGCCGCCGGTGCATCCGAAGGCGATGGTGACGTAGCTGCGCGTCTCCGACTCGAAGCGCGGCAGCCAGGTGTCGAGGAAGCCCGCCACCTGCCCGACATATTCGCGGACCGCGTCGTCGTCGTCCAGCCGTTCGCGCACCGGCGCGTCCTTGCCCGAAAGCGGGCGCAGCTTCGGGTCCCAGTGCGGGTTGGGCAGGCAGCGCGCGTCGAAGACGAAATCCGCATCGGCGGGCACGCCGTTCTTGTAGGCGAAGGACTCGAACAGCAGGGTCACCCGCGGCGCCAGGCTCGGCTCCAGCTCGGTGAGCACGGACTTGCGCAACTGGTGGACGTTGGTGTCGGTGGAATCGATGATCAGGTCGGCCAGCGCGCGCAGCGGGCGCAGGCGTTCGCGTTCCATCGCGATGGCGTCCGACAGCGGCAGGCCCTGGTGGGAGAGCGGGTGCCGCCGGCGGGTCTCCGAATAGCGCTTCACCAGCACCTCGTCGCTGGTGTCGAAGAACACCAGCCGGTGGTCATAGCCCAGTTCCGCCACCGCCGACAGCCACTCGCCCATCCGCGAGAGGTCGCTGGAGACGTTGCGCACGTCGATGCCGACCGCCAGCCGCGGGCGCGGCGACTGCGCCTGCGCCATGCTGCGCACGAAGTCGGTCAGCAGCTCCGCGGGCAGGTTGTCGACGCAGTAATAGTCCTGGTCCTCGAGGGTGCGCAGGGCGACCGATTTGCCGGAGCCCGACAGGCCGCTGACGATGATGAGGGTGGGACGGGCGGGCAAGGGCACGTCAGGAGTCCTGGCTCATGGA
>CAMPGW010000054.1 GCA_946885735.1 uncultured Gammaproteobacteria bacterium | reverse complement strand
CGCGCGATGCCTACGCCCGCGCGCGGGCGCTGTACCCCGCGCTGGTGTCGGCAGCGCCCGACGACGCTTTCGACCGGCTGTGCGCGGCCTACCGACCCGGCTTCGCGGACGCGTCCTTCTTCGCGCCCGTTGCCAGCCGCATCCCGACGCTGATGTACGCCGGCGGGCTCGACCCCGCGGTGCCGGTCGTGGACGCCTACCACGCGCTGCGCTTCCTCGAGAACGCCACCGTGGTGGAAGTGCCCGACGCCGCGCACGCACCGATGGGCCGCGACGACTGCACGCGCGGCATCGGCGTGGCCTTCCTCGCCAACCCTGGACGCGCGCCGGACCTGGCGTGCATGGCCCAGCGCGAAAAGATGGCGTTCGCGCTGGACGGGCTCGCCGGGCTCTACTCCCCGCCAGGCAAATGATCAGCGTTCCGGCAGCCGGGAAAGGAAGCCGACGACGGCCGCGTTGAAAGCTTCGGGCTGCTCCCGGGCGGCGCCGTGGCCGGCGCCGGCGATCGTCACGGTTTTTGCCCGAGGCAGGACCCTGGCGAGCTCGGCGTTGACGAAGCGATGCAGTGGAACCGTCCGTTCGCCGCTGACAAGCAGGATCGGCATCCGCAGGCGCGACACGCGGCGGCGGTCGACCGCCGGGAATGGATCGCGCGAGGCCGTCGCCGCCTGGAAGAAGCGGGCGTTTTGCAGCGCCACCGCGCGCGCCGCCGGCGAGAGTGCGCCGAAACGCGGCGCCCCGGCGAATCCGTCGACGAGGATTCGCATGCCGGCCACGGCATCGTCGCGCGCGAATGCCTGGCCGGCGGGCACCCAGACCTTGGCCATGAACGCGTCATACAAGGGGCTGCCCGCCGGATCCTGGCTTGCCCAGTGGTGGATGGGAGGCTCCGCGAGCACCAGGCTACGCACACGCGCGGGTTGCTCCACTGCGTACAGCAGGGCGGTCAGCGCGCCGGCGGAGGTGCCGACCAGATGGACGCGGCCGAGCTCCAGCGCCTGGACGATGGCAGCCAGGTCCTCCGCGTCTGCGTAGCCGGAGCGATAGGTCGCGGGGAGCGCGTTGTCGTTGGGGTAGTGGTAACGCCTGCTGTACGCGATCACGCGATAGCGTTTCGACAGCGCCTCGGCCTGGGCGGCCATCGAGCGGTAGTCGCCCTGCCCGCCGTGCAGCAGGATCAGCGGCTCGCCGGTGCCGGACTCGACGTAGTGGAACTCGGCGCCGTTGGCGACGACGCGCTTGAGCGGCGACGCCGACGCGGCGACTGCCATGCCGCACAGCAGCAGGACCGCCCCCAACCAACGCCACCGGTGTGCCCGCTCCGCCATGCCGGGATGGTAGCGCCCAATCCGTCGGGCAGGTCAACCTTGAGCCCGCGGTTTGACCGGGGTCAATGCAATGCGCACCAGGGAGCGCATCCTTCGTGGACCCAAGCCTTCGCCCAGGTGATCCCATGAACAAGTCCGCCCCCCTGCTGCTGGCCCCGCTGCTGCTGCTCGCGCTCGTGCTTCCCGCGTTCGCGCAGACGACGCCCGCGCCCGCGCCGGCAGCAACGTCGCACGCAGCCGACGACCATGCCATCCCTCCTGCCTCCGCGGCCAAGGCGAAGCAGGTCCACGGTTGCGAATTGATGAGCGAGGCCGAGCACGCCCAGAACCGCGCGCACATGCAGGGCCTGGCCACCGAGGAGGAACGCCAGGCCTACCGCGCGCAGCACCACGCGATGATGCAGCAGCGCGCGAAGGATCGCGGCGTCGAACTGGTGCCGGGCCCGTCGCCCCAGTGCAAGGGCATGCAGCAAGGAATGCAGCAAGGAATGCAGCACGGCAAGCACGGGCAACATGGCAAGCCGCCCGCGGAAACGCCGCCCGCGAACTGATCAGTCGCGCGTGCGCGCCATCTCGGCGGCCAGTGCGTGCTGGCCGCCCTCCTCCAGCGCCTGCAGGATGGCGGCGAAATCACGCGCATCGCGATTCTGGCTGAGCTTGCGCTTTCCTTCCATGCGCGTGACCTCGACCTCGAGGCCGACGATCTTCGCCAGTTGCTCGTCCAGGTAGTCCGCCGGCGCGTCGCCCATCTTCCACGGCACCGGTTGCGCCGCTTCGTGCACCCGCGTCAGGCGCGCGACCACGCCGCGCACGAAGCGCATGTCGTCGCGAATCCGCAGGCGACCGTGCACGTGCACCACCTCGTAGTTCCAGGTCGGCACGTGGCGGTGGGTCTCGGCCTTGCTCGGGTACCAGTTCGGCGACATGTAACCGTCCACGCCGCGGAACACCACCAGCACCTCGGCGCCGTCGGCGACCTGCTGCCAGAACGGGTTGGCGCGAGCGACGTGCGCGTGCATCGCGTCCGCACGCGCGGGATCGAACAGGAAAGGGATATGCACCGCGTCCAGGCCGTTCGTCGTCTGCGCCACCAGCATGCCGAGCGGATGCGCGGCGATCAGGCGGTGCAGCTCGTCGGCGGCCGGTGCGGTGAAGGGCGCAGGCAGGTACATGGGAAGTTCCTCAGACCCGGTAACGATAGGCCAGGACAAGCCAACCCGCTAGGATGGGCGTCGGATCACGCGGAGGTTCCGGATGTCCGACAAGCGCAGGCTGCTCGCAATCGTTTTTGCCACGCTCGCCGCCGCGGGCAGCGCCCTGGCCTGCATCAACGAAACCGGGACCAGCCCGAGCGGCCACCAGGTTGCACTCTTCGCCACCGTGGAAGACGTGCGCGCGGGGCTGGTGACGCCGACCCGCACGCCCGCGTGGGTCTTCGGCTGGCGGGATTCGGTCATCACGGACGTCCAGCGCGAACCGAACTTCGACAACCTCAACCAGCTCGCGGTCGTGCTGATCCGCCTGGGCAAGGTCCGGGACGCGATCGCCCTGCTGCACTCGGTGGAGCGCCGCTTCCCGGGCCGCTGGCAGACCGCGCCCAACCTCGGCACCGCCTATGAGCTCGCCGGCGACACCCGCCGGGCGCTGTACTGGGTCCGCCAGGGCATCGAGCGCAATACCGAGGACCACGCCGGCTCCGAGTGGCTGCACGCGGCGATCCTGGAGGCCAAGCTGCAGCAGCGCCCGCGGGTGCTCGCGCTGGATTTCGGCCCCGGGCCGCTGCCGCGCTTGCCGTCGCGCATGCCGGCCGGCAACGACGGGCATCCGGTGTCGGCGCAGCATCTTCGTGGCGCACTTCTGATGCAGGCGCGCGAGCGCGCGCAGTTCGTCGCCGCGCCCGACCCCATCGTCGCCGAGATGCTGTTCGCATGGGCGCAGATGGAGTTGCTGGCGGGAACCATGGAGTATGCCGAAGTGGTCTATCCCGCAGCCCGGCGCTACGGCTGGCCGGACCGGGCCGCCATCGAGCGCGGCATGCAGGAAGCGGCGCGCATCCGGAACGCGCGCAAGCGCTGAATCGCCTCGCCTTTGCGACGGCCAGGCGTTCTCGCCCGGCCACCCCGCTACGAAGCGGTCCGAGGCATGCTGGCGGCGGCCTTCTCCAGTCGCGCCAGGTCTTCGGGCGACGACAGCGCGGCCCTTGCCCGCGCCATGGCCTGCAGCGCGTGGCGATGCGCAGCAGACTGGTAGCGGCCATCGCCAAGATGCCCCAGCGCGGCCAGCACCTGCTGCAGGTGGATGCCGACCTCGACATGGCCGGCGGCATCGCGGCTGATCGGCGCGAAGAAATCATCGAACAGGTCGTCCACGTGTTCGGTCGGCACATGCACGCGCGGACAGGCCACGGCGGCCGAGTCCGGCTCGGCGTCGTCGCGATCGGCCACGCCCGCGGCGATGACGCGTGCGCCCCGGCTCAGCAGGTCGATCGCGGTGCCCGGATCGTTCAGGGCAGGCGACAGCGCACGCATCGCGATCTCCGCCAGCACGCGCAGGCCGAAGCGCGGGTCCTGGTCGAAGCTGCGGTTGTCGTCCACCGTGAAGGCGTCGCGGATCGCCGCCAGGCAGGCGTCGGGCGCCGTCCCCACCACGTAGGCCAGGGGCTCCGCGGGACTGGTGAATCCACCCGGGAGCACGGCCAAGTGCACTTCGAGACCCTGCTTCTCGGCCAGCGCCTGGATCTCGCCGATGTCGACATGTCCGACGAAACCCATCCGCTCCGGCAGCAGTGCGGAACCGCCGTCCGGCACGGCCCTGCGATCCGGACGGCGCCGACCGCCCAGGTAGGGCGCGTCCCGGCGGCGCGTCATGGCCTGCATCGCAACGGCTTCGACGCGCTCGCTGGTAGGACCGACCCGGCCCAGGCTCAGCACGTAGTCGATCCAGCGCAACAGGGTCAGCACGATCAGCACGATCACCAGCAAGGTCACCACGTACAGCACGACGCGCCCGGTGCTGCCGTACAAGCCGGTCTGCAAGCCGATGATGCCGACCAGGCTGAAGACGAAGGAGCCGAGGAAGGTGGCCAGGGCGTTCTGCGCCTTGCTGTCCGAGGCCAGCAGCAAGGTCGCGCGCGGCGTCACGTGGGCGGTCGCGGAGGCCAGCGCCGAAACGATGGTGCTCAGCGAGAAGATGGTGACCGACAACATGCTCACGGCGATGATGTGGAGCAGGCTGTCGACGGCATTCGCGCCGATCTTGGCCGGCAAGTCGCCGGGAATGTAGTGGCGCACCAGCAAGGCGATCAGCGCGGTCGCCACGCCCAGCACCGTGAACGCCGATACGCGCACCCACACCTTGCGGAACAGTTGCAGCGCCAACCACTGCAGGCGGGAGAACATGCAGCCTCCGTGCTGTCGTGTCGTCCTTCCCAAGCATACGCGTGCCGTGCGGCCGCCGCGCGCGCGCCGGGGCCCGCGTGCAGCTGCCGTTGGGAGTCGCGCCAGGTCGCGGTGCTAGCGTGCTTCCTCCAGCAGCCAGTCGATGAACACCTGCGCCGCCGGCCGCGGACGCCGATGCGCGGGATGCACGATGTAGTAGTTCCAACGCGTCGGCACGGTTGGGCCGGGCAGGCGCACCAGGCGGCCGTCGGCGAGCCACGGCGTGACGATCTTCTCGCGCGCCAAGGCGGCGCCGAGGCCGTGCGCGGCGGCCTCGAGCGCATCGGTGGTGTCGCTGAACACGTGCGCGGGCGGCAACTGCGCACCGTGCACGCCGGCGTTGCGCAGCCAGTCGTGCCAGCCCTGGCGCGCGAGGTCGTTGATCAGCGGCAGGCGGGCGACGTCGGCGGCGGTCTTCACCTTTTCCAGCCCCGGCATCGAGGGCGCGGCCACCGGGAACAGCGCGTCATCCATCAGGTGATGCGCAGCCAGGCCCGGCCATTGCCCGGGTCCGTGGCGAATCGCCAGGTCGTGGCCGCCCGCTTCGAAACGCGCCAGGCCGACATCGGTGTCGATGCTCAGGTGCACGCCGGGATGGCGCGCGAAGAAACGCGGCAGCCGCGGCATCAGCCAGGCGTAGGTGAGCGAGTGCAGCGTGCTGATGCGCAGGCGTTGCTCGTCCACCTTGCCGGCGCGCAGGCCGCCGAGCACCGCTTCCATGTCGGCCATCGCGCTGCTGGCGGAATCGGCCAGCTGGCGGCCCTCGGCGGTGAGCGACACGCCGCGCGCAAGGCGCTGGAACAGGGTCACGCCCAGTCGCGACTCGAGCTTGCGCACGTGGTGGCTGACGGCGCTGGCCGTCAGGTGCAGTTCCTCCGCCGCGTGGGCGAAGTTCTGGTGCCGGGCGGCCGATTCGAAGGCGGCAAGGGCGGACAGGAAATCCGGGCGCAGGGCCATGTCGCGAGCCTCAAATATGGTTTGTGCCTGGCCGCCAAAGTATGCGCTTGTCTCGCTTTGGGCAAGGCGGACAATGGCGGCCTGCCACGCACCGGGCTTGAGCCATGAACCGCGCCGCCGACATCGTCCTGCCGAAACTGCCGCTGCCCGCGCCCGCCGCGGCGGTGGGCGCGCGGCCCTGGCTGGACGGCTTCGAACTCGGCCTGCTCGCCGCGATCTGGGGCGCCTCCTTCCTGTTCCAGCGCATCGCCGCGCCGGAGTTCGGCGCGTTGCCGTTGACGCAATTGCGCCTGCTGCTGGGCGCCGCCGTGCTGCTGCCCTTCCTCTGGCGCGACCGCGCGGCCTTCCCGCTGAAGCTGTGGCCGCGCATCGCCCTGGTCGGCGCGATCAACTCGGCGATTCCGTTCGCGCTGTTCGCCTGGGCGGCGCAGCGCGCGCCGGCCGGGGTGATCGCCATCAGCAACAGCATGGCGGTGCTGTTCACCGCGCTGGTCGCCTTCGCCGCCTTCGGCGAGCGCATCCGCCTGCGCAACGCAGTCGCACTGGTCGCGGGCTTCGCCGGCGTGGTGGTGCTGGCCAGCGCCAAGACCGCCGGGTTGTCGCTGGGCTGGGCGGTCGCCGCCGGCACCGGCGCGGCCTTCCTCTATGGCATCGGCGTCAACCTGATCAGGCACTGGCTCGGTGGACTGCCGCCGATCGCGCTCGCCGCGGCCACGCTGTCGTGCGCGACGATCGTGCTCGCGCCTTTCGCCATCGCCACCTGGCCGAGCGGCACGCAATCCGCCGGCGCCTGGGTATCGGCGGTGGCGCTGGGCGTGGTGTGCTCCGGCATCGCCTACGCGCTCTACTACCGGCTGATCCAGCGCATCGGCAGCACGCGTGCGGTCACCGTCACCTACCTGGTGCCGCTGTTCGCGGTGGCCTGGGCGTGGCTGTGGCTGGGCGAGACGCCGACCTGGGCGATGGCGGTGGCCGGCGCGCTCATCCTGGGCAGCGTGGCGATGAGCCAGTCGCGGTCACGCTAGGCTTGCCCTTAGCCGCCGTGCTACTGGCGGCTGAAGCGCATGCCCTTCAGGCGGTTGGCATCCAGGACCAGCGCGACGACCTTGCCTGCACCATCGCGCTCGAAGCGCGCCGTGTACGTATCCGGCAACCGGAAGGTGTCCTTCTCCGTCTCGGGGGTGATCGCCACTTCGGCCATGCCACGCGCCGCCATCAGGACCGTATCGCCGTCGGCCCGCACGTGCAGCACGATCTCGAGCTCGTCGCCCACGTAGGTGCCGGCGTACCCGCGCGCAGTTTCCGCCGTCGGGCCGGCAACCTCCACGCGCCGCAGTTCGTCTGCCCCGGGCTCACCGGTGAGTCGATCGCGTGAATTCAGCCGCATCACGCCGTCGCTACCCGGGGCGAAGAACAGGTCATACGGCGTTTCCGTCGAGAACCTGCCGTCTCCCAGCGGGATGACGCCGACGAAACTTGGCCGGCCACGCGGGGTCACCACGAGCTTCCCGTCCACGATCGCGGCATTCACGCGGACGCCGCCCTCATCCCGATACTGGCCGACATAGCGCTGCAGGTCGGCGAGTGGCACGTCGACGGGCACTGCGCGCGGGGGCGGCGCCTGAACTGGCGGCGCCACTGCGGACGTCGATGCCACCGGGGACGCGGATGACGCGCCAGCCGCGTCGCCACCCGCCGCCTGCTTGCCTGCGAACACGGTTGCCACGCGTTCGGCGTAGGTGTCCATGCCCGGGTAGGCATTGCAAAGCGTTGCCACGCTCAAGCCCTGGTTCGGAGCACGCACGAGCCAGGTATAGCCGCTGATCCCGCGGAACTCCACCAGGGCCATGCCGTCCACCGTGCGGCGATGGACCCCGAATGCAAACGCCTCGCCGCTCTCGCCCTGGGCTGGCGGCGGCGCCCCGACCTCGAGCTGCTCGAGCAGTGCGCCGAAACCGCGAGATGGATCGCGCAACCCGCGCTCCCAGCGCAGCACGTCATCCAGACTGGTCGAGACGGCGATTCCGCCCACCGGGGACAGGCGATAGCCGAGTACCCGGCGGTAACCGTTGGGCGTGTCGTGGTGGAAGAGAGCATGCCCGGGAACGCCGAGGGCCTGGTCTGAACCGACGCGCGTCGAATGCATGCCGAGCGGTTCGAACATCCGGGTGCGCAGATACGCGTCCAGCGATCCGCCGGTCACGCGCTCGACCAGCAACCGGAGCAAGGCGTAGTCGGTGTTGCTGTACATGCGCTCGGTGCCCGGCGCGAAGCCGAGCTTGTTCCAGCGCGTGAGCATGCGAAAGAACTCATCTTCCGACATGCGGTCAGGCAGCGCGAACCCCGGGCCGGCCAGCACGCCGTAGTCCGCCAGGCCGCTGGTGTGGTGCAGCAGCTGCCGGACCGTGACCTGGCGCGCGTACTCCGGAACCTGCGGCACATGGCGGCGGATGGGATCGTCCAGCGAGATCCTGTCGTCACGCGCCAGCATCGCCACCGCCAACGCCAGGAAAACCCTCGCCTCCGAATAGGGAACCCAGTGGCTGGTGCTGCTGCGCATCGGCACGCCGAGCGCGGGGTCGGCCATGCCGTAGCTCTTCTTCAGCAGCACGCGGTCGCCTTCCAGCACCGCCACGTTGCAACCGGGCCCGTCCTTTCGATCGAAGGGCGCGAAAATCGCGTCTACGGCAGCTTCCTGCGTCAGTGTGCGTGCAGGGCTGGCCGCGGCAGACAGGACGGCGCCGGACGCCAGTGCAATCACGCAGGTGCCGCGGTGCCAAGCCTTCGTCATCTCGCTCGTCCTGTGGGCCGTGTCGCAGCAAGGATAGCCCGACTCTTCACGAGTTGTGGGTGATCGGACGGGCCTTTAGAATCGTGCATCACGCAGATTGAAAGCGAGCGCTCGCATGGCCAAGGGCAATCCGCTCCAGGAACAACTGCTCAAGGCGGGCCTGGCGAAGAAGTCCAAGGTGGCGGCGGTGGCGCGCGAGCAGCACCTGGCCCGGCACGCCAAGGCAAACACCGGCCCGACCGAGGCCCAGCTCGAGGCCGAGCGCGTGCGCGCGGAAAAAGTCGAGCGCGACCGTGCGCTGGCGGCGGAGCGCAAGGCCAAAACTCAGGCCGCGGAGCTTGGCGCCCAGGCCCGGCAGATCATCCGCGACCGCAAGCTGCCGCGTGCGGGCGGGATCGAGTACCGATTCACCGCCGATGGGGCGATCCGCAGCCTGCTGGTCGACGAGGACGCGCGCAAGAAGCTCGCCTCCGGCGCACTGGTGATCGCACGTCTGGACAGCGCATACGAACTGCTGCCGCGCGCGGCCGCCGACAAGGCACGCGAGCGCGACGCCGCGCTGATCGTGCTCGACCATGGCCAGGTCGGCGAGCCCGCGGCGACCACGTCCGAGGACGATGCCTACTACGCGCAGTTCAAGGTGCCCGACGACCTGGTCTGGTGACTTCGGTCGTCCCGCGGGGCGTCAGGGCTCGACCACCAGGCCGAGGTAGCGCGCCGCGAAGTTCATCCGCATCGCCACGTTCTCGGTCCAGTTGGTGACGCTGGCGCCGCCGTGTCCGCCGCTGGCGCGAGAGCGCAGCAGGATCGGCGACGGGCAGCCCTGCGCCGCCTGCAGCGCCGCGGTGAACTTGTACGCATGCCAGGCCGGCAGCCGTTCGTCGTCGTGCGAGGTCGTGACCAGCGTCGGCGGATAGCAGGTTTCCGACACCACGTTGTGCACCGGCGAATACGCCAGCAGTGCCGGGAACACGGCGGGATCCTCGGGACTTCCCCATTGGTCCACCTGTTGCTTGCCATTGCCGGCCAGGTGACGGCGCATGGCATCCGTCACGGGCACGTCGGCCATCACCGCGCCGAACAACTCCGGCCGCTGCAACATCACCGCCGTCACCAGCAATCCGCCATTGGAGCCGCCGTGGATCCCGAGCCGCGCGGGAACCGTCCGCCCGCTGGAGACCAGGTACTCCGCCGCCGCGATCATGTCGTCGAAGGTGGTCTGTTTGCGCTCGCGCACCGCCGCCTGGTACCAGGCCTGTCCGAACTCGCCACCGCCGCGCAGGTTGGCGATGGCGTACACCCCGCCCAGTTGCAGCCACGCCACTGCGTCCTCGCGGAACGAGGGCAACTCCGAGGTGCTCGAAGCGCCGTAACCGTAGAGGATGGTCGGGTGGCTGCCGTCGCGCGCGATGCCGCGGCGGGCCATCACGAACATCGGCACGCGCGTGCCGTCCTTCGAGGTGAACCACTCCTGGGTGACCTCGAAGGCGGACAGGTCGGGGGCCTGGTCGGACACGACGTCCACCCGGGTCTCGCCCGATGCCAGCTCATGCCTGACGAAGGCCGGCGCCTGCAGCAACCCGGAATACAGGATCGACACGATGGCCGAGTGCGGCTCGCCGATGATCGCCTGCGCGACGCCCGCGCCCGGTAGCGGAACCGCTCGGACCAGTCGTCCGTCTGCGGTGTGCACGCCCATGCGGCTGCTCACGTTTTCCATCGAGTGCACGACCAGGCTGCCACCGATCCAGCGCGCGTCGGTGATGACGCCCTCGCCCTCGGGAATCACCGTCCGCCATGGTTCGGACTGCGCGGCGGGCCGCAGGTCGATGGACATCACGCGCCGGCGCGGGGCGTCCTTGTCGGTGAACACCAGGGCGCGGTCGCCTTCGACATGCACGATGCGGTAGGCGGCATCGGGTCCGGTCAGGATCCGCGGCGCGACGCCCGCGCGAAGCTGGCCGCTGGGCTCCAGCGCCAGCATGTGCACTTGCGCGCGCGATCCGCCGAGGTTGCCGTCGTGCCATGGACCGCGCTCGACGTGGGCGAACAGGCGTAGCCGGTCACCCGGCAGGTCGAACACCAGGCTCCAGTCCGCGCGCTCGGCCGGCAGTGCGAACAGACGCACGTCCTCTCCCACGGGCGAGCCGATGCGATGCAGGTACAGGGCGGGGTCTTCCGCGGGTGCTTCGCGCCGGCCGTCGCGCGGCGGCGCGAATCGGCGATAGATGAGGCCGCCGCCGTCGGCGGTCCAGTGCATCGGGCCCTCGAAGCGGACGTTCGGCAGCACCACGGGCAGGGCTGTAGGCGAGTCCACATCGCGGATGCGGATCTCGCCCCAGTCGGCGCCGCCCGGCCCGACGATGTAGGCCACGCGACGCCCATCGGGCGAGGGTTCGTAGGCCTTCACCGCGCCGTCCGCGCCCAGGGCCTCGGCGTCCACCAGCGTGCGCGCGGCGGCCGCGCCCGGGTCGCGCGTCATCAGCACGATCCGGTCCTTCACCATGGCCCGGTAGAACTCACGCCCGGCGATTTGTCGCGGCAGTTCCTCCGTGGGATAGAGGTCGGCCAGCGCCTGCATGTGCGCCAGCGCCTTGCCATGCACCGGCCCCTCCACCAGCCAGGGCGTCGCGAGCTGGTTCTGCGCCGCAATCCACGCGGTCAGCTCGGGCGAACGCAGGTCTTCCATCCAGCGGTACGGATCACGCACCTCGACGCCATGAAAGACATCGACGACGTCGACGCGGCGTGCCGCCGGATAGATGGGCGCGCTGCTTGCGACCGCGGTTTCCGACACGGCCGCTGCCGCCACGGTTGCCGACCATGCCGACGCGAAGGCGAGTATCCACGGGAACGCGCGCATGGGCTTCTCCGGCAAAATGTCTGCCGAGGATAACGTTCAAGGCCAGCGTTGGGGGACAAGCCCTGGCGATCGCGACGGCAGCCCGTGTCACCAGATCCGTCGCCGCCAGGGATGCTCGGGCAGGTCGCCGCGATGGACGACATGCAGCTTGTTGCCATCGGGATCGCGCAGGTAGGCGCCGTAGTAGCCGACACCATAGTGGGGTCGGGAGCCCGGGCGACCCTCGTCGGATCCCCCGGCCGCGATGCCCGAGCGGTACGCCCTGTCCACGGCCGCGATCGTGGGCGCAAGGAAGGCCACCATGCTGCCGTTGCCGGCGCGCGCGGGCTCGCCGTCGAACGGCGTGTACACGTAGAACCGCGGCAGGGCCTGGTCCGCGCACACCCAGCAGGCCGCCGCGGGTCCGCCATCGGGCACGACCGGTCGCCGCCTCAGGCCGAGCGGCGCGAGCAGCGCGTCGTAGAAGCGCGAAGCACGCTCCAGGTCGTTGGTCCCGACGGTGACGTGGCTAAACACCGGCGCCGCCCGCGTCGCGAAGGAAGACCGGCAGGTCCGTGGCGGGCGGGAACACTCCCGCGTGGTAGAGCATGTCGGCGACGTGGCCGCGGTGGTAGGTGCCGTGGTTGACGACGTGCAGGAGGATGTCGCGGCGCGACATCGCCCCGCGCCCGCCGCCGATGAACTCGAAATCCAGCACCTGTTCGAGCTGCTGGCAGTCCACCGTGTCGGCGTAACGGACGTACCAGTCGTCGATCGCGTGCTGGCGCGTTGCCAGTTCGGCCATCGTCGGATGTGCGGCGGGATTGCGCGTCGCCAGCCCGTGCGGCTTGCCCAGCAGGTGGCACTGCCAGACGAAATCCATCGCGTAGGCATGATGCAGCGTGCGGATCAGGCTGCCGAAATAGATCGGGCGCGGCGCGACGAGCTCCGCTTCCGGTAGAGCCGCGACGACCGACAGGAAGATCCCGTCGGCCCAGGCCTTGTAGCGCACAAGTGTCTGCAACGCATTCATCGGGAGCTCCGCAAGGGCGCGCGGCACGGCGCGCGTTGGCATGTCTGAAAAGGCTCGGAACATGTCATCACAGACACTATCCTGCCTCGCGCCGCGAACCGGACACTTCAAGCATTCCTCAACGATCGAATCGCCCCTTGGACGCCAGCGCGCGCGAACCCTTCGAGAGCATGCCGTGAGCGTCGGGTTCATCGGCATCGGAAAGATGGGGCTGCCCATGGCGGCGAACCTGCTGCGCGCGGGCATCGAACTGGTGGTGTGGAATCGCAGCGCCGACCGGTGCCAGCCGCTCGTGGCGCAGGGCGCGCGGCTTGCCTCCAGCGTGCCCGAACTGATGGCCGCGGCCTCGACCGTCCTCGTCATGCTGGCCAACGAAGCGGCGATCGACGCCACCCTCGGGCGCGGGACGCCGGTGTTCGACCAGTTGCTCCACGACAAACGACTGGTGAATCTCGGCACCACTTCCGCCGACTATTCCCGGCAGCTGGAGCAGGACGTGATCCGCGCGGGCGGGCTCTACGTGGAAGCACCGGTGTCGGGCTCGCAGGCGCCGGCCGTGCGCGGCGCGCTGGTGGGAATGATTTCCGGAAGCCCCGCCGCGGTCCAGGGCATCGAGCTGCTGCTCTCGCCGCTGTGCGCGCGCATGTTCGCCTGCGGGCCGGTGCCGCAGGCGCTGCGTACCAAGCTGGCGGTCAACCACTTCCTGATCACCCTGGTCGCCGCGCTCGGCGAGACCGTGCAAGCCGCGCGTACGGCCGGGATAGACCTTTCCATCCTGCAGGACGTCCTCGACGCCGGGCCGATGGCCAGCGAGGTGTCGCGGCTCAAGCTCGCCAAGCTGGTGCGGGGCGACTTCACCCCGCAGGCGAGCCTGCGCGACGCCGGCACGATCGCCGAGCTCGCGCTCGCCCAGGCCACGGCGGCCGGCGCGCACGCGCCCTTGATGGATGCGTGCGTGTCCCTCTACCGCAACGCCCGCCGCGCCGGCTGGGACGAGCTCGACATGATCGCCGCGACGCGAACGCTCGAGCGTCCCGACGGCGCCGCCCCCCGCCACGCCCACGCAAGGTAACCGCCCGATGATGTTCGACCGCAAGAAATCGCTGGCCCTGATCCTGGAAACGGCGAAGGCCCGCAACCTGAAGAAGGAACTGGGGCCGTTCCAGCTGGTGATGCTGGGCATCGGCGCCATCATCGGCACCGGCATCTTCGTGCTCACCGCCGAGGCCGCGCAGAAGGCCGGGCCCGGCATGATGGCCTCCTTCGTCATCGCCGGCTTCGTCTGCGCGGTGACCGCGCTGTGCTACGCCGAACTGGCGTCCATGGTGCCGGTGTCCGGCTCGGCCTACACCTACGCCTACGCGGTGCTCGGCGAGATCACCGCGTGGATGGTGGGCTGGGCGCTGGTGCTCGAGTACGCCGTGGCGGCCAGCGCGGTGTGCGTGGGTTGGTCGAAGTACGCGGTCGGGCTGGTCGAGCACTCCTTCGGCGTGACCTTGCCCGATGCGCTCACGCTGGGCTACTTCGACGGCGGGCTGATCAACCTGCCCGCCATCTTCATCGGCCTGCTGGTCACCGCGCTGCTGGTGCGCGGCACGCGCGAGAGCGCCACCATCAACGCGGTGCTGGTGGTAATCAAGCTGCTGGCGCTGACCATGTTCGTCGGACTGACCATCCCGGTGATGAACGCCGCCAACTTCCAGCCCTTCGCCCCGCTCGGCACGCCGGGCATCATCGGCGCGGCGGCGTCCATCTTCTTCGCCTACGTGGGCTTCGACGCCATCTCCACGGCGGCCGAGGAAACACGCAACCCGCAACGCAACGTGCCGATCGGGCTGATCGGCGCGCTCGCGATCTGCACGGGCTTCTATCTGCTGGTGGCGGCGGGCGCGATCGGCGCCTACGGCGCGACGCCGGTCACCGCGGCCGACGGCACGCCGCTGGCCTCCGGCTCCGCGGCGCTGGCGGCGCGCTGCGCGCAGTTCACCGGCGCACTGCCGCTGGCCTGCTCGGGCGAAGCGCTTGCCCATGTGTTGCGCTCTATCGGGCACGCGGGCGCGGGCAACCTGCTGGGACTCGCGGTGTTCGTCGCGCTGCCCTCGGTCATCCTCACGATGATCTTCGGCCAGACCCGCATCTTCTTCGTGATGGCGCGCGACGGCCTGCTGCCCTCGGTGCTGGGCAAGACGCATGCGAAGTACCGCACGCCGCATGTCGTCACCCTCGCCACCGGCATCGGCGTGGTGCTGGGCGCGGCCTTCTTCCCGGTCGGAAAGCTGGCCGACATCTCCAACTCCGGCACCCTGTTCGCCTTCCTGGTGGTGTCGCTGGCGGTGATGATGCTGCGCAGGAGCGACCCGGGCCGCACGCGGCCGTTCCGCACGCCGATGGTCTGGCTGATCGGCCCGTTGTCGGTGGCCGGATGCATCGTCCTGTTCGCCTTCCTGCCGCTGTCGGCGAAGCTGGTGTTCCCGATCTGGGGCCTGATCGGACTGGTCGTCTACTTCGCCTACAGCCGCCGGCGCAGCAACATGCGCCCGCAGCCGGGCGTCGAGGTGACGCGTGCCTGAGTTCCATACGCTGCTTATCTTTTCGGCCGCGGTGCTGGGCCTGTTGCTGGCGCCCGGCCCGAACATGGCCTTCCTGTTCGCGCACAGCCTGAGCCATGGCCCGCAGGGTGGCCTGGCGGTGGCGACGGGAATTCTGTTCGCCGACCTGTGCCTGGCCGCGTTGACGGCGGCGGGCGTGACCTCGGTGGTGATGGCCTTCCCGGCGTCCTTCGACCTGATCCGCTGGGCCGGCGCCGCCTATCTGCTCTGGCTGGCGGCGAAGTCGTTCCGGGCGCGCACGGCGGCCGACGCGAAGGTGCAGGTCGAGGCCAGCTTCGGCCGCATCGTCGGCCGCTCGACGATCAACAGCCTGTTCAATCCCAAGGCCTTGCTGTTCTTCCTGGTGTTCCTGCCGCAGTTCGTGGATCCGGGACGCGGGCAGGTCGCCGCGCAGCTCGCCGTGCTCGGCATCGTGCTATCGGTCGAGGCCTTCGCCTTCCACGCGATCCTCGGATTGCTGGGCGGGTCCGCCGGCGCGCGCCTGAAGCGACCAGGCGCGGCGGTCGTGCTGGGCCGGCTGCAGGGGTCGGTTTTCCTGGCGCTGGCGGCGCGGCTGCTGGTGATCGAGCGCCCGGCGAACTGAGCAGGCCCTCGAACGCATGCACGGCGCGCGCTCCCTCGCTTCCGACTCGCCCGCGGGCGGTCCTGCGAGCCCGTCGCAGGAAGTCCGGCGCGTCTGCGCCAGCGAACTGGCCGCGCTGATGGCGGATGCGCGGCGGATGGCGCACCTGGCGGCGGTGTTCTCCAACCCGACCCGCGCCAAGATCCTGATGCTGCTCGCCAGCCATCGCCGGCTCAGTGTCACCACGCTGGCGATCCTGGTCGGCTCGAGCGTGTCGCTGGTCTCGCATAATCTGGCCATGATGCGGACCGAGGGCTGGATCGAGATGCGCACCCTGGGCCGGATCCGCCAGGTCCGGCTCGCCAGCCCGCAACGCCTGCTGGCCGTGCGGCACCTGCGCGATGCCGGCAGGCTGGCGCGGCAAGCCACCGCGCCGCAGTGACGTCGAACATCCACTCGAGGTTACAAGCCGTGCCGACCTACACCGGACAGTGCCATTGCGGCGAGGTGTGCTTCCGCGTGACGGCGACCATCCGCGAGTTGACCACTTGCGACTGCTCGATCTGCACGATGCGCCACGCGCTCATGGCGAAAGTGCACGAGAGCGAGTTGCAGGTACTGCGCGGCGAAGAACGACTGACCTGCTACCGGTGGAACTCGCGCGTCGCCAGGCACTACTTCTGCAGCCGCTGCGGCATCTATGTGTTCCACCGCAAGCGCGCGGCGCCGGATCACTTCGGAGTCAATGCCTTCTGCCTGTCGGGCTTCGACCCGACGTCGGTGCCCGTGCGCGCGACGCCCGGGATCGGCATGACCGTGGTCGATCCGGCGGCGCGGGCCGAGTGGCCGGGACCGCGCGAGTTGCCGTCGCCGGCGGCCCTTAGCGCCCTGCCGCCGAGCCCGGGCTGATTCCCGAAGTCGTCGTGGGCTGCGCTGCCGGCACCGCGGGCTCGAGCGATGGCGCGGGCGGCGCCGGCTGGTAACCGAACAACTCGGCCGCCGAGCGCGTCTCCGGAAGGATGTACACCACGCCCCTGGCGGGCGTGAAGTCGGGCCCGACGATCTCGGTGAAGAAGCGCGGCGGCACGTTGATGCAACCGAAGGAAACGCGGTTGTCGTCCGCCGTCGGGCTGGCGAGTCGGGCGGCGCGTTTCTCGGCCGGCGTGCCGGGGGCGATGATGTGCAGCGAGATCGCGGCGTCGTAGTCGATGGACAGCACCGGCTTGCCTTGCAGGTCCTTCATCAGCCACGAGCGGTAGCGACCGGCAGGCGTGATGCGCTTGGCCGGTGGAATCGCGGACATCGGCGCATCGTTGGGCACCAGCATCACATCGCCGCGGCCCATGCCGAGCAGGATCGGCGCGGTCGCCCTCAGCTGCGCGGACGCATTGAACGCGTAGACCCGTGCGTTGACCTTGTCGACCACCAGGAAGGGCAGTCCGCCGTTGTCGCGGCTGGCGCCGATCCATTGCAGGACACCCCGGACATCCGCAGGCGCCGCGTGCAGCCAATCCGACGCTGCCGGCACCGGCGGCGCGGACAGGACGCCGGAGAACTCGAGCGGGCTCGGCGGCGCCAGCGGCGGCGCGGGCGCAACCACGGCTGGAGCGGCAGTCGGCGATGGCGACTGCACTTGCGCCTGCGCCATGCCCGTTGCCACCAGCAAGCCGAAAGCCACTGTTCGAAGCACCATCATCAGCGTCGTTCCCGCGGTCGAATGCGACCGATGCGTTGCCATCATACCCATGCACCCGGCGGTGCAAGAGTGCGTTGCACCCGAGTTTGAGCCCACGGCGATACGTGGAAGCTGAACAGCAAGGCCTTCGCGCGCCATGAACGGGAATGCGCCAGCGGTTCATCAATGCTCGGGATGTTGCCTTTCCGTTCAGATCGCACTGTTATCTTCTCGTTGCGAATGCCCCCCCCGGATCCAGGCTCAACGCTGATTCCCATTCGACAACGGAGAAGGACATGAAAAGGACTTTGCTCAGCTGCGCGCTGGTCGCCGGCATGGCCATGGCGAATACCGCGATGGCGCAGGATTACGATGACCGCTGGTACCTCACGGCGGGTGGCGGTTACGGCTTCTTCGACGGTGACCGCAATGTCGACAACGAGTTCTACGGCACCCTGGGCTTCGGCCGGTTCTTCACCCCGAACCTGTCGCTGGACCTGGAACTGTGGCACTCGAACCCCGAACTCGATTACGACTTCGACGAAGAGCGCAACTGGGAACTGATGAGCGCCGCGCTCGTCGGCCGTTACCACTTCGGCGAGGCTGACAGCTGGCGCCCGTACGTGGCGCTGGGCGTCGGATCGCAGAAGCACCGTGACGGCACCCAGACCCAGCCGCTGGCGCTGGGCTTCAACGAGTCGCGCAGCGGCGACAGCCTGCTGGGCATCGCCGGCGTCGGCGTGCAGGGCGACCTGTGGCGCGGCAGCCTGCGCGCCGAGATCGGCGCCCGCTACGACATGGACGACGAAGGCCTGGACGGCGAAGAGTACGTGGACGGTTACGCCGGGTTGAGCTTCGTGCTCCCGTTCGGCAGCCGCACCATTGCCGAGCCGGCAGCGCCCGCGGTGGTCACGCCGCAGCAGACCTGTGCCGACCTGGACGACGACAGCGACGGCGTCAACAACTGCAACGACCGTTGCCCGTCCAGCGCGCCGGGCGAGGGTGTCGGTGCGGATGGTTGCGCGGTGGTCGCGCCGCAGCCGCAGCCCGAGCCGCAGCCCGAGCCGGAGCCGCCGATGGAACCGAAGCCCTTCCGCGGCTGATCCATGGGTTGCATCGCAATGCACGAAGCCCGGCACACGCCGGGCTTCGCTTTTCCGCCTGCCCACTCGCGCTAGACTTCGGCTTCCGCCCGGACCACGGGCTGGCCCGGGACTCCGCATGCGCCCTGTCGTCCTCGCCCTGATCCTCTTCGTCGCGGCGGGCGCCGCGTTCGCGCAATCCGAACCGGTCGCACTCACCGGCGTGCACATCGTCCACGTCGAGGACGGTCGGATCGAACGATCTCAGACCGTCATATTCCGGGATGGCCGGATCCAGTCGATCCAAACCGAATCACAGCCCCCGGCGCCGGGTCCGGTGCAAAGTGTCGATGCGCGCGGGCTCTACCTGATCCCGGGTTTGTGGGACATGCACGTGCATGCCCATCGCGCGGCGCGCGAGCAATGGCACTACCCGATGTACATCGCCAACGGCGTGGTCGGCGTACGCGATGCGTCCACCCATTTGGGATCGGGCCTGGACTTTCGCGCGCGGAGCGCGTCCGCAGGGCCGGCTCCCCGCGTGATCTGGGGTTCACCGGCGCTGGACCGGGCGCCGCCGGCGCTGTCCCACGGGCTCGCCGTGGAGACGCCCGAGGCCGGCCGGCGGCTGGTGCGACTGCTGGCTGGCATGGGCCACGACTTCATCAAGGTCTACGACGGCCTGTCGGCGGAGAACTACCACGCGATCGCCGAGGAGGCGAAGCGCATCGGCATTCCCCTCGAGGGACACGTCCCCGTGACCCTGTCGCCGACGGATGTCGCCCTCGCCGGGCAAGCCACGATCGAGCATCTCACGCTGGTGCTGGAATCCTGCATCCCCGGCACCCTCGACTGGATCAAGGTTGATCCCTCGGCGGACTCGCTGGGCCTGATGTCGGACGGTCGCCTGGCGGCAAGCCTGGACCGCTACGACGCGGCCGCCTGCCAGGCACTGTTCAAACTGCTGAAGGAACGCGGCGTGTGGCAGGTGCCGACCCTGGTGCAGACGCGCAGCTATTTCGTCGTCGCACACGACGATCCCGCGGACGAGCCGCGCCTGGCCTTCGTGCCGCCCGACACCCGCGCCGAGTGGTTCGCCCACGTGCGCGAGGGCAAGCCCGAGGAACGGGCCGCCGGCGCGAAAGTCTTCGCGCGCCAACACCAGCTCGTCGGCGAGATGCACCGCGCGGGTGTCGGCATCCTGGCGGGCACCGATGCCTCCGACGAGGTCTGGGTCTTCCCCGGCTCCGGATTGCACGACGAGCTGGCGCTGCTGGTCGAGGCCGGCCTGTCGCCGCTGGATGCACTGCGCACCGCCACGCTCAACCCCGCGCGCTATCGCGCCCGCGGCCGCCCGGTCGCGCCGCTGATCGCACCGGGCAGCGATGCCGACCTGGTGCTGCTGCGCGAGAATCCGCTCGAGGACATCGAGCGCGTGCGTGACGTCCGCGGCGTGGTCGCCGCCGGGCGCTGGTACTCGCCCGAGGAGCTGGCCGCGATGGTGGAAGGCGTGCGGACGTCGTGGGAAGCGCACTGACGCACGCGCGCCGCCGCAGTTATCACCGGCTCGCCGGCGCCGGCCTCAGGTCACCCGGCAAGCGCGGCGTGGACAGCAGCTGTTCGAAGGCGCGCCAGCGCAGTCGTTCCCGCTCCGCCTCGCTGCTCGCGTCCCGACTGCTGGCCTCGACGTAATCCTTCACCAGGTCCTTGCCGACCGTGTAGTTGATGA
>CAMPGW010000053.1 GCA_946885735.1 uncultured Gammaproteobacteria bacterium | reverse complement strand
ACGCGGTTGCGGAACAACGGAGAGATGGCCGAGCGGTTTAAGGCACCGGTCTTGAAAACCGGCGAAGGGCAACCTTCCGTGGGTTCGAATCCCACTCTCTCCGCCACTTCCTGAATCTCCAACGGCAGGCAGAGCGGACGCGATGCTGCAACCAAAGCTCGAACTCTCCGCCGACGAGGGCGCCGACTACCAGTTGCTGGCGAGCGTGCTGGAGAGCGCCAGCAAGGCCGGCTTGGTGCGCATCGAACTGGCTGGCAAGGACTGACCTAGGCTTTCGCGACGCTGCGGCCGATCTCGCGACACTGCAGGCGGTTCGCCTCGATCATCGGCGGTATGCGTTCGGCCAGGAAATCGATCAGCGCGCGCACCGCCGGCAGCAGCCCGCGACGCGATGGAAACACGGCGTGGCAGATGCCTTGCGGCAGCTGCCATTCCGGCACGACGACCTCGAGATCGCCCGCGCGCACCGCGTCGGCGCAGACCGATTCCGGAAGCAGCGCGATGCCGAGCCCGGCGCGCGCAGCCGACATCAGCAGCGGGAAGTCGTGCGCCATCAGGGTCGGCTTGATCTGCACGACCTCGACCGCGCCACCCGGACCCTCGAGCGTCCAGCGTTGCCTGCCCTCGTCCTCGCGCATGCTCAGCGTGCGGTGGCTCGCGAGTTCCTGTGGCTGCTTGGGGCGGCCATGCCGCTGCAGGTAGGCGGGACTGGCGACCAGCAGTTCGTTGATCTGGCCGAAACGACGCAGCACCAGTTCCCCGTCGTCGTCGAGCTTGGTGCGCACGCGGACGGCGACGTCGAAGCCCTCGGTGATCAGGTCCACGCGACGGTTGCTGACGTGCAGTTGCAAGCGCACCTGCGGATTCGCCACCAGGAATTCCGGCAGCAGCTTGGCCAGCATGTCCTCGGCCAGCGCGATCGGCGCGCTCACCTTCACCAGGCCGCGGGGTTCGGCGCTGAGCCGGTCCACCGCCTCGCGCGCCGCCTGCGCCTCCGAAAGCATGCTCTGAGCATGTCGGTACACGCTCTGCCCGACCTCGGTGACGGCGAACTTGCGGGTCGAACGTTGCAGCAGGCGCACCCCGAGATCGGCCTCGAGCTGGCTGACGCGCCGGCTCAGCCGCGATTTCGGGATGCCCAGCGCGCGCTCGGCCGCGGCATAGCCGCCGTGCTCGACGACGTGCGCGAAGAATTGCAGGTCGTTGAGGTCCGGCGCGCTCATTCGATGCGCTCGAGTCCGCCCATGTAGGGTCGTAGCGCGGCAGGCACCTCGATGGCGCCGTCGGCGAGCTGGTAGTTTTCCATCACCGCCACCAGCGCGCGGCCGACGGCCACGCCGGAGCCGTTGAGCGTGTGCAACGGCTCCGGCTTGCCGGTGGCCGGGTTGCGCCAGCGCGCCTGCATGCGTCGTGCCTGGAACGCCTCGCAGTTGGAGATCGAGCTGATCTCGCGATAGGCGTCCTGGCCGGGCAGCCAGACCTCCAGGTCATGGGTGCGCGTGGCGCCGAAACCCATGTCGCCGGTGCACAACAGCATCCGGCGATAAGGCAGGCCGAGCGTCTCCAGCACGGCCTCGGCATGCGCGGTCATGCGCTCGTGCACCTCGTAGCTCTCGTGCGGGCGCGCGATCGCGACCAGCTCGACCTTCTCGAACTGGTGCTGGCGGATCATTCCGCGCACGTCCTTGCCGTAGCTGCCGGCCTCGGCACGGAAGCAGGGCGTGTGCGCCGTCAGCCACATCGGCAGGCGCTCGTCCTCGACGATCTCGTCGCGCACCAGGTTGGTCAGCGACACCTCGGCGGTCGGGATCAGGTAACGCCGCGTCTCGCCCACCGTGGTGTTGAACAGGTCCTCCTCGAACTTCGGCAGCTGGCCGGTGCCGCGCATGCTCTCGGCATTCACCAGCAGCGGCACGTTGCATTCGGTGTAGCCATGCCGGCCGACGTGCAGGTCGAGCATGAACTGCGACAGGGCGCGATGCAGGCGTGCCAGCTGCCCGCGCAGCACGGTGAAACGCGAGCCTGACAGTTTCGCGCCCGCCTCCGCATCCAGCCAGCCGTGGCGCTCGCCGAGCGCCACGTGGTCGCGCGGCGCGAAGTCGAAGCGGCGCGGCTCGCCGACGCGCTTGAATTCGACATTGGCGTGCTCGTCGCGGCCGACCGGCACCGACTCGTGCGGAAGGTTCGGCACGCCGAGGGCGATGGCCTCCATCGCGTCGCGTATCGCCTCCAGGCGCGTCTCCGAGGCCTTCAGCTCGTCGCCCATGCCGGCAACCTCGGTCATCAGCTCGGTGACGTCCTCGCCACGGCCCTTGGCCTGGCCGATCGCCTTCGAACGGGTGTTGCGCAAGTTCTGCAGTTCCTGCGTACGCCCTTGCAGGCGCTTGCGCTCGGTCTCGAGCGCCTCCCAGGCGCCGGCGTCGAGGTCGAAGCCACGCGTGGCCTTCAGGCGGGCGGCAGTGTCGGCGAGCGCGCCGCGCAGGAGCTGGGGATCGAGCATCGGGGCATTCCGGAAATGAAACGGGGCGGTCGATTATCGCCGCCCCGCCCCCGTTGCCGCAACGAACTTTGGCCGCCTGCGCTCAGCGTCGGCTGCGACCCAGCCACCATGCCGTGGCGGATCCCGCGAGCACCCAACCCACGGCCTGCTCGATCAGGTTGGCCAGGGTGAGATCGAGCGGGAATCGGTACCAGTTCCAGTACGGGACGCTGATCGCCAGCCAGGCGAAGATTCCGAGCGCCGCCGCGATGCCGAGTCGCCGTGCGAAACCGAACTCGCCCAGCCCCATCAGCCAGGCCATGAGCAAGGCCGCCAGCGTCCCCGAAGCGAATTGGAGCGCCATGTTCGAACCCATCTGCAGGCTGTCGCGCCCCTGCGGCTGGTAGACGATCCAGGCATAGGGGTTGCTGGTCGCCCGCGCCGAGTAGGCCCGCGTGGCGGCCTCGTCGCCCATCTGGTCCGGCGACAGGTACGGGAGATAGTAGGCACCCTCGGCAGGCAGGCCTTCGCGCAGCGCCGCCAGCACGGCCTCCTCGTTGGTGGGCGCCCTCATCCCCATTTCGCCGATCGGCAGGGCCATGTGCGCAACCGCGCCCCACAGGAAGAACACCACGCCACCGATGAGCCCCGCCAGCAATACGCGCATGTCACGCCTCTCCCCAGGTGGGTGAAGGCTGCAGGCTATGCCTGCCCGCGACGGGCTGCAACTCAGCCGCGCAGCCAGCCGCCCAGGCGTGCGCCCAGCCACACCAGGACGAAGCCGGAGACCAGGCTGAGCGCGAGGTAGGCCAGCATCGCGCCGGTGCGTCCGCTGCGACCGAACATCAGCAGCTCGAGCATGAGGGCCGAATACGTCGTGAGCGCGCCCAGTACTCCGACGAGGAGGAAGGCGCGCCAGTACAGGGCGCTGGGACCGCGGCCTTCCAGCCAGGCGAACAGCAGGCCGGCGGCGAAGGAGCCGAACAGGTTCACGGCCAGCGTTCCCCACGGCAGTCCATCGCCCGCGTGGCGCAGCATCCAGCCTCCGACCAGATGGCGGCCAGCGGCGCCAAGCGCCCCACCTGCCATCACCACGGCCAGCAGGCTCCAGTTCACGGCGCGTCGCTCCGCGCAGACGCGCGTGCAGCGCGCAAGGCGTCGAGCTTTTCCTTCAGGCGGATTTCAAGGCCCCGTTCCACCGGCCGATAGTACTGTTTCTCCCCCATCGCATCCGGGAAGCCGGTCTGCCCGAGCGCGACGCCACCGGCGGCGTCATGGTCGTACTGGTAGCCGGCGCCGTGTCCGAGTTGCTTCATCAGTCTGGTCGGCGCATTGCGCAGGTGCATCGGCACCTCGAGGCTGCCGTGCGCCGCGACGTCGCCGCGCGCCTCGCCCCAGGCCAGGTAGGCGGCGTTCGACTTCGCGCAGGTCGACAGGTAGATGACCACCTGCGCGAGTGCGAGGTCGCCTTCGGGACTGCCGAGCCTGTCGTAGGCGTCCCAGGCCTCGATCGCCATCTGCAGGGCGCGCGGGTCGGCAAGACCGATGTCCTCGACCGCCATCCGCGTCAGGCGCCGCGCCAGGTAGGCGGCGTCGGCGCCGCCATCGAGCATGCGCGCGAACCAGTACAGGGCGGCATCGGGATTGGAGCTGCGAACGCTCTTGTGCAGCGCGGAGATCTGGTCGTAGAAGCGATCGCCCTGCTTGTCGAAGCGACGGCTGCGATCGGCCAGCACCTGCACCAGGGTGTCGCGGGTGATCTGCCCGCCCTCCTCCCCGGCCAGTTCCGCCGCGATCTCGAGAAGCGTCAGGCCGCGGCGCACGTCGCCATCGGCCGCCTGTGCGATCGACTCGAGTTCCTCGTCGGCGATCCGCAGGCGCATGCGGCCGAGGCCGCGCTCCTCGTCGGCGAGCGCACGGCATAATGCCGCCTCGATGTCCTTCGCCGATACCGCCTCCATCACGTGGACGCGGCAGCGCGAGAGCAGCGCCGAGTTCAATTCAAAACTGGGGTTCTCGGTGGTGGCGCCGACGAACAGGATCGAGCCGCGCTCGATATGCGGCAGGAAAGCATCCTGTTGCGCCTTGTTGAAGCGGTGCACCTCGTCCACGAACAGCACCGTGCGGCGGCCCTCGGCGAAGCGCTGCTCGGCCTCTGCAAGCACTCGTCGCACCTCCGGCAAGCCTGACAGCACGGCCGAGATCGCCTGGAATTCGGCCTCGCTGTAACGCGCGAGCAACAGCGCCAGGGTGGTCTTGCCGCAGCCCGGCGGCCCCCACAGGATCATCGAATGGACGTGGCCGGATTCGATCGCGCGCCGCAACGCCGACGACGGCGCCAGCAGGCGCTGCTGCCCGACCATCTCGTCGAGCGTGGCCGGGCGCATGCGCTCGGCCAGCGGGCGCAGGCCAGCGGGCGGCTGGAACAATGATTCGCTGGCGGGTGGACGCGCGCGCATGGCCGATTCTAACCAGCCTGCCGCCGTCGGCGGATCAATCGCGCAGCGGCGTGACCTGGGCGGCCGGGCTGACGCTACCGACCACGTCCACGCCCTTGGGCGGCGTGAAGCGGAACGTCCCCGCCGGGAAGGCCGGGTTGCGCTTCCAGGCGCCGAAAGCGATGACCGTGCGCTGTCCAAGGCCGTCGGTGAGTTCCATCTTCGCCAGGCCCTTGGCGCCAAAGCCCAGGCGCGCCTTCTGGAAGGGAGCATCCTCGGCCTGCCGGGGCTTGAGCACGAGCCAGTCCAGGCCCGCGCTGCGGCCGCCCTCGCTGACCCGGTACTGGCGGTCGAGCTCGGTGGGGTCGATCAGCACCGACAGCGGGCTGTCCTGCTCTTCCAGACTCTGCTGGCGCACCGTCACCTGCTCCAGTTCCGGGTCGTAGATCCAGATGTGGTCGCCGTCGGCGACGATCGTCTGCGGCGCCGGCACGCGGTATTCCCAGCGAAACTGCCGCGGCGCCGACATGCGCACGGTGCCCGCGCTCGAATCGGACTTGCGGCCGTTGGGATCGAACACCTGCTGGCTGAAGCTCGAATCCAGGCCTTTCAAGCCCCGGGTGAAGACATCGAGCTGCACGCGCGCTGTCCGCGCCGCGGTCCCGGCGGGCTCCGCGGCGTGCAGGGGCGCCGCGCTCGCGGCCGCCACGGCCAGGCCGGCGGCCAGGAGGCAACCCAGGGTCACTCGCGACATCAACACATCTCCCATTCCAGCACCGGGCGCAGTCTGCCCCAACCACTCTGAACGCGAACCGCCGCCTCAGTTCCGCGGCGGCGGGGGCGCCAGCACGCTGCGGTCGCCGTTGCTTTCCTGGGCCGACACCACACCGGCGGCTTCCATGGCCTCCACCAGCCGGGCGGCGCGGTTGTAGCCGATCTTCAGGCGCCGCTGCACGCCGGAAATCGAGGCGCGTCGGGTTTCGGTGACGATCTTCACCGCTTCGTCGTACAGCGGGTCGGACTCGTCGCCGCTGCCGCCGCCGGCCTCCGGCAGGCCGGTGGGGCCGACGACCACGCCGTCACCCATCGTCTGTACTTCCTCCAGCACGCCGGTGATGTAGTCGGTGCCGCCGCCGTGCTGCTTGAGGTGGGCGACCACGCGATGCACTTCCTCGTCGCTGACGAAGGCGCCATGCACGCGCTCGGGCATCGCCGTGCCGGGCGGCAGGTAGAGCATGTCGCCGTGGCCCAGCAGCGTCTCCGCGCCGGATTGATCGAGGATCGTGCGCGAGTCGATCTTGCTGGAGACCTGGAAGGCGATGCGGGTCGGGATGTTGGCCTTGATCAGGCCGGTGATCACGTCCACCGACGGCCGCTGGGTGGCGAGGATGAGGTGGATGCCCGCCGCACGCGCCTTCTGCGCCAGGCGCGCGATCAACTCCTCCACCTTCTTGCCGACGATCATCATCATGTCGGCGAACTCGTCGATGAAGACGACGATGTAGGGCAGTTCCTCGAGCGGGCGCGGCCCCTCGTTGGCGTCCGGATTGGGCCGGAACAGCGGATCCATCAAGGGCTGGCCGGCGTCCTGCGCGTCCTTGACCTTGCGGTTGAAGCCGGCGAGGTTGCGCACGCCGACCGCGCTCATGACCTTGTAGCGGCGCTCCATCTCCGCCACGCACCAGCGCAGGCCATTGGCGGCCTCCTTCATGTCGGTGACCACCGGCGCCAGCAGGTGCGGGATGCCCTGGTAGACGCTGAGCTCGAGCATCTTCGGATCCACCATCAACATGCGCACGTCGCGCGGGCTGGCCTTGTACAGCAGGCTGAGCACCATCGCGTTGACGCCCACCGATTTGCCGGAGCCGGTGGTGCCTGCGACCAGCAAGTGCGGCATGCGCGCGAGATCCGCGACCACCGGGCGCCCGCCGATGTCCTTGCCCAGGGCGATGGTCAGCGGGCTCGCGCTCTTGTCGTATTCCTTCGAGCGCAGCAGTTCGGACAGGTAGATCATCTCGCGCTGCGAGTTCGGGATCTCCAGTCCGACCACCGACTTGCCGGGGATCACGTCCACCACGCGCACCGACTTCACCGACAGGCCGCGGGCGATGTCCTTGTCCAGCGAGCTGATCTGGCTGCCCTTCACGCCCGGCGCCGGCTCCATCTCGAAACGGGTGATCACCGGCCCCGGGTAGGCGCCGACCACCTGCGCCTCGATGCGGAAGTCCTTGAGCTTGAACTCGATCTGCCTGGACAGGGTCTCGAGCGTCTCTTCGGAATAGCCCTTGGGCTGCGGCTTGGGGTCGTCCAGCAGTGACAGCGGCGGCAAGGAGTTGTCGCCACCGACGTTGAACAGCGGGATCTGTTGCTCGCGCTGGGCGCGCTCGCTTTTCTCGATGACGGTGCGTGCGGGCGCCTCGATCTTCACCGGTTCGCGGCGCGAGCGTTTTTCCGTGTCGGCCTTGCGCACTTCCTCGCGCTCCTCGCGCAGGGTGCGGGTCCGCTGCCATTCGGCGGCCTCCTGCTTCTTCTGCGAGAAGCGGTCGATGCCGGCCAGCACCATCGCACCGATCCAGTCCATCACCGCGAACCAGCTCAGTCCGGTGGCCAGGGTCACCGACATCATGAAGACCACGAACAGGAACAGGTTGCCGCCCATCGGGCCGAAGACGCCCTGCATGGCGCCGCCCACCGCCTGGCCGAGGATGCCCCCGGTCTCGGCCGGAAGATGCGGCGACGCGCCGCCCAACAGGTCGAGCAGGCCGCTCGCGCTGACCAGGAAGCCGACGATGCCGATCAAGCGCAGGGCCGGGCCGAAGTCCACGCGCCCGTCGCCGTCCGAATCCAGTCCGAACAGGGCGATCCAGGCGATGCCGCCGAGCACCAGCGGCACGCTGTAGGCGGCGTAGCCGAAGAACCAGAACGCGAGGTCCGCGCTGTAGGCGCCGACCAGTCCGCCGATGTTGTGCAGGGGCCCGGCGACGCTGCCGGTGCGCGACCAGCCCGGATCCTCGGTCGAATAGCTCGCCAGGCTGGCGAGCAGGTAGAGAAGCAAGGGCGCGATCGCCACCAGCGCGAGTTCGCGCCACAGCTTCTGGCGGCGGTCATCCGCGCCCGGGCGCGCGGTCTTTTCAGTCGTTCGTGCCACCGTGCGCTGCAGGCCTTGTCGGGGGTTGGGTACGGCGGGAATGCTGCGTGGAGTTATACCGTAATCGCCGCTGCCTTCCCATCCCGCGAAGGCCATGCCGGCGGCGCACGGGGTGTGCATGCGCCTTGATTTGACCGGCTCCCAACCCCAAGCTAGTGGACTTGCCGCCGCGCCTTTCCGGACCCTCCATGACCGCACCCAAACACGCCCGCCTGCTCATCCTCGGTTCCGGCCCGGCCGGCTATTCGGCCGCGGTCTATGCCGCGCGCGCCAACCTCAAGCCGGTCCTGGTCACGGGGCTGCAGCAGGGCGGCCAGCTGATGACGACGACCGAAGTGGACAACTGGCCCGGCGACGCGCACGGGCTGATGGGCCCGGACCTGATGGCGCGCATGCAGGCCCATGCCGAGCGCTTCGAGACCGAGATCCTTTTCGACCACATCCATACCGTGGACCTGTCCTCACGCCCGTTCCGCCTGCGCGGCGACAACGGCGAGTACAGCGCCGACGCGCTGGTCATCGCCACCGGCGCCAGCGCCAAGTACCTGGGCATCGAGTCCGAGCAGAAGTTCATGGGCAAGGGCGTGTCGGCCTGCGCCACCTGCGACGGTTTCTTCTTCCGCGACCAGGACGTGGCGGTCATCGGCGGCGGCAACACCGCGGTCGAGGAAGCCCTGTATCTGTCCAACATCGCCCGCAAGGTCTACCTCGTGCACCGCCGCGACAAACTGCGCGCCGAGAAGATCCTGCAGGACAAACTCTTCGCCAAGGCCGCCGCGGGCAAGATCGAACTGGTCTGGGACCATTCGGTGGACGAGGTGCTGGGCGACGAGACCGGCGTGACCGGCATGCGCATCCGCAGCACCAAGGACGAGAGTACCCGCCAGATCGACGTGCAGGGTTTCTTCGTCGCCATCGGCCATACGCCCAACACCTCGCTGTTCGAAGGCCAGCTGGCCATGCGCAATGGCTACATCACCATCCGCTCGGGCCTGGAGGGCAATGCCACCGCGACCTCGGTGGAGGGCGTGTTCGCCGCGGGCGACGTCGCCGACCAGATCTATCGGCAGGCGATCACCTCGGCGGGCTTCGGTTGCATGGCGGCGCTCGACGCCGAGAAATACCTCGACCAGGGCGCCTGACGCGGCGGCGGCCGGGCATGGAGCTGCGGCTGCTGGATTCGCTGGACGCCGTCGAGGCGTCGGCCTGGGACGGGCTTCACGACGGCGGCAATCCCTTCGTCAGCCACGCCTTCCTGTCGGGCCTGGAACGCCATGGCTGCCTGAAGCCGGCCTGGGGCTGGCGACCCCGCCACCTCGCCGCCTACGACGGCGACCGGCTGGTGGCCGCGGCGCCGGCCTACCTGAAATCCAATTCCCACGGCGAGTTCGTCTTCGACCATGCCTGGGCGCATGCCTGGGCGCAGCACGGCCTGGACTACTTCCCCAAATGGCTGGTGGCGGTGCCCTACTCGCCCGTGGCCGGTCCGCGATTGCTGGCGGGCGAGGCGGATGCGCGGGGCCTGCTGGCGTCGGCCCTGGCCGCGCTGGCGGACCAGACGGGCCTGTCGTCGGTGCATGCGAACTTCCTCGCGCCCGCCGACCTGGACGCCTTCGGGCCGGAGTGGCTTGCGCGCGTCGACGTGCAGTTCCACTGGCGCAACGACGCGGGCTGGAGCGACTTCGACGGCTTCCTCTCGGCGTTCACCAGCCGCAAGCGCAAGAACCTGCGGGCCGAACGCGCCCAGGTGCAGCGCGCCGGGATCCGCCTGCGCCAGGTGCATGGCGACGAGGCCAGCGACGATGACCTCGAGGCGATGCACGCGTTCTACTGCCTCACCCAGGCGGAAAAAGGGAACCGGCCGGCACTCACCCTGGCCTTCTTCCGGCACCTGGCCCGCGCGATGCCCCGGGCGCTGTGGCTGGTGCTGGCCGAGCGCGAGGGCGAGACGATCGCCGGGGCCTTGTTCCTGCGCGGCGGCGACACGCTGTACGGGCGCTACTGGGGAGCGACGGCGACGGTGCCGGGCCTGCACTTCGAAGTCTGCTACTACCAGGGCATCGAGTACTGCCTGCGCGAGGGCCTGCGCTGCTTCGAGCCCGGCGCGCAGGGCGAGCACAAGATCGCCCGCGGATTCCTGCCGGTACTCACGCACAGCCGCCACCACGTGGGCGACACGCGCTTCGCCGACGCCCTCGCCGGGTGGTGCGCGCAGGAGCGCGAATCGGTGCTGCGCTATCGTGCGCAGGTGCTTGAACACAGCCCCTTCCGTGACCCGTCCGCCCTTCCTGCTGGGCACTGACCCGGACGCGCCCTTCCCGCCGCCGCGCCTGGCGCTGCGCGCGCCGGACGGGCTGCTCGCGGTGGGTGGCGATCTCTCGCCAACGCGGCTGCTGGCCGCCTACCGGCAAGGCATCTTTCCCTGGTATTCGCGGGGGCAGCCCATCCTGTGGTGGAGTCCGGACCCGCGGATGGTGTTCGAGACCGCCCGCTTCGGGCTTGCCTCGCGCTTGCGCCGGCAACTGCGACGGTCGTCGTGGACGCTGCGCGCCGACACCGCCTTCGATGCCGTGGTGGCGGCCTGCGCGCGGGTGCGGCCCGGCCAGGACGATACCTGGATCGTGCCGCAGATGGCGTCGGCCTACTCCGAGCTGCACCGGCTGGGGCATGCCCACAGCATCGAGGTGTACGACGGCGAGCGGCTGGTGGGCGGAATCTATGCCGTCGCCGTCGGCGCCATGGTGTTCGGCGAGAGCATGTTCAGCGCGGAGTCGGGCGGATCCAAGCTGGCGTTGGCTGGCCTGATCGGTTTCATGCGCGAGCGCGGCTGGCCGCTGCTGGACGCCCAGTTGGAGAACCCGCACCTGCGGTTGCTCGGCGGCAGGCGCATGCCGAGGCCGCCGTTCCTGGGCTTGGTGGCCGAATTGTCGGACCGCAAGGGGCTGCCCGGCCGCTGGACGCAGGCCTTCGGCGAGCGACCGGCGGCCGGCTTCGGCCGGGCCGATACCGCCGGTTTTTGCGCGCAACCGCCGCCTGTGGCATGATTCGCGACTTGCGTGGCCGCCCCACCCCTTCCTGGCAGAGCATGTCCAAAGACGATTCCATCGAGTTCGAAGGCACCATCCTCGAAACCCTCCCCAATACCGTTTTCCGGGTGAAGCTCGAGAACGGCCATGTCGTCACCGCCCACATCTCCGGGCGCATGCGCAAGAACTACATCCGCATCCTGACCGGCGACAAGGTCAAGATCGAGATGACGCCCTACGACTTGACGAAGGGCCGGATCACCTACCGGATGAAGTAAGCCTCCGGATCGGTGCAAAAAAACGGCGGCCAATGGCCGCCGTTTTCGTTCCAGCCTCCGCGGCGACGATCAGTCCACCGTCGCCGGCAGCAGCTTCTCCGGTTCCGGCCGCGACTCGACCACGAGTTCGCCGTCGCGCGCATCCACCGTCACCCGGCCACCCTCGACCAGCTTGCCGAACAGAAGCTCGTCGGCCAGCGGGCGCTTGACCTTCTCCTGCAGCAGGCGGGCCATCGGCCGGGCGCCCATCTGCGGGTCGAAGCCATGCTCGGCCAGCCACTGCCGCGCCGCCGGCGTCGCCGTCAGGGTGACGTGCTTGTCGTGCAGCTGGCTCTCCAGCTCGATCAGGAACTTGTCCACCACCCGCAGGATGTGGTCGAAGCCCAGGCCCTGGAACTGGATGATGCCGTCCAGGCGGTTGCGGAACTCCGGGGTGAAGGCCTTGCGGATCACCTCCATCGCATCGGTGGCATGGTCCTGCTGGACGAAGCCCATGGTGCGCCGCGCCGCCTGCTGGGCGCCGGCATTGGTGGTCATCACCAGCACGACGTTGCGGAAGTTCGCCTCGCGCCCGTTGGTGTCGGTCAGCACGCCGTGGTCCATGATCTGCAGCAGGATGTTGAACACGTCCGGATGCGCCTTCTCGATCTCGTCGAGCAGCAATACGCAATGCGGGGTCTTGACCACCTTCTCGGTGAGCAGGCCGCCCTGGTCGAAGCCGACATAGCCCGGAGGCGCTCCAATCAGGCGGCTGACCGAATGCGGCTCCATGTACTCGGACATGTCGAAGCGCACCAGCTCGATGCCCAGCTGCATGGCGAGTTGCTTGGTGACCTCGGTCTTGCCGACGCCGGTCGGGCCGGCGAACAGGAAATTGCCGATCGGCTTGTCGGGGTTGGCCAGGCCGGAGCGCGCCAGCTTGATCGCCGAGACCAGCGTTTCGATCGCCGGATCCTGTCCAAAGATCACCATCTTGAGGTTGCGCTCCAGGTTCAGCAGCACGTCCTTGTCGGAGGCCGAGACCTGCTTGGCCGGGATGCGCGCCATCTTGGAGACGATGAACTCGACCTCCTCCACGTCGATCACGTCCTTGCGGTCGGCCAGCACGCGCAGTCGCTGGCGGGCGCCGGCCTCGTCGATGACGTCAATGGCCTTGTCCGGCAGCAGCCGGTCGTTGATGTGCTTGACCGACAGGTCCACCGCCGCCTGGATGGCATCGGCGCTGTACTTGACCTCGTGGTGGGCCTCGTAGCGCGGCTTGAGGCCGTGCAGGATCGCCACCGCCTCGCTGATGGACGGTTCGACGACGTCGATCTTCTGGAAGCGCCGCGCGAGCGCGCGATCCTTCTCGAATACGCCGCGATACTCTTGGAAGGTCGTCGAGCCGATGCAGCGCAGCTCGCCGTTCTGCAGCACCGGCTTGATCAGGTTGGACGCATCCATGGTCCCGCCACTGGCGGAGCCAGCCCCAATGATGGTGTGGATCTCGTCGATGAACAGGATCGCGCGCGGCTCCTTCTTCAGCTGCGCGAGCACGGCCTTCAGGCGCTTCTCGAAGTCGCCACGGTACTTGGTGCCGGCGACCAGCGCACCGAGGTCGAGCGAGTAGATGACCGCGTCGGTCAGCACCTCGGGCACGCGGCCCTCGACGATGCGCCAGGCCAGGCCCTCGGCCAGCGCGGTCTTGCCCACGCCGGACTCGCCGACGTAAAGGGGATTGTTCTTGCGCCGGCGGCAGAGCACCTGGATGGTGCGCTCGACCTCGTCCTCGCGGCCGACCAGCGGATCGATCTTGCCGTCGCGGGCCATCTCGTTGAGGTTGGCGGCGAACTCCTGCAACGGGTTGCCCTTGACCTCCTCGCCCGCCTCGCCCTCGGCGCCGCCGCGCACTTCGCCCGGCTGCGCCTTGTCGTCGCCGTCACCGACCTTGGCGATGCCATGCGAGAGGTAGTTGACGACGTCCAGGCGGCTGATGTCCTGCTGCTGCAGCAGGTACACCGCGTGGGAATCCTTTTCGCCGAAGATGGCGACCAGCACGTTGGCGCCGGTGACTTCCTTCTTGCCGGAACTCTGCACGTGGTAGACCGCGCGCTGGAGCACGCGCTGGAAGCCGAGCGTCGGCTGGGTGTCGCGGGCGTCGTCGGCCGGCAGCACCGGCACCGAATCGGCGATGATCTGGCGCAGGCCTTCGGCCAGCTTGGGCTGGTTGAAGCCGCAAGCCTTGAGCACCGCCAGCGCCGCCGGGTTTTCCAGCAGCGCGAGCAGCAGGTGCTCCACCGTCATGAATTCGTGGCGCGACTCGCGGGCCTGCTTGTAGCACTGCCCGATCGAGTACTCCAGATCCTTGCTGAACATGGTCGTCTCCGAGAGGTTTCCCGGGATGTGGGGTCGCCCACCCGGGAATTCCAGCTTTTGACACCCGCCACGAACGGGACACTGCGTCCCGCCCGTGTGTCCAGCCTAGGCCTTTTCCATGCTGCACAACAGGGGATGCTGGTGCAGCCTGGAGAATTCGTTCACCTGCGTCACTTTGGATTCAGCCACTTCCCGCGTGTAGACGCCGCAAACGCCCTTGCCGCGGGTGTGCACGTGAAGCATGACCTGCGTCGCCTTTTCGCGGTTTAACGCGAAGAAAACCTGCAGCACCTCGACCACGAAATCCATGGGCGTGAAGTCGTCGTTCAAGAGCACGACCTGGTAGAGCGGCGGACGGGTGACTTCGGGACGCGAAGTCTCGACCATCGCACCGTGTTCGTGTTCACGCTCGGGATGGGGTTCATGGGACATGCGGGGATTATAGATCGGGGCGTGCGCGGCGGTTGCAAGCGTCGCCGGCGATGGACGGGCCGGGGGCCTGCCGCCAGAATGGAGGGCACGCCCTTCTGGAAAAATCCATATGCGACTCACCCTCCCTGCACTGGCCCTGTCCGTGGCCCTGTCGCTCGCCGCTCCCGTGCTGGCCGCCGACGCCTCGGTCGAGTCCAGGCTCCAGGCGCGGGGCGTCAAGTACGAAGTGGACAAGGACGGCGACTACAAGATCACCTACTCCTTTTCGGAGGAAAAGCGGACCCATCTGCTTTTCGTGTCGGGATCCACCGAGGAAGTCGGCGGCCTCCAGGTCCGGCAGATCTTCGCCCCGGTCGCCCGCGTCGCCGGCAACGCCGTCACCGGCGAGATGGCGCTCGGCCTGCTGCGGGAGAACCAGGGCTACAAGCTGGGCGCCTGGGAGATCTCAGGGGACATCCTGTACTTCGTCGCCAGGATCCCGGACTCGGTGGACGCCACCGGACTGGAGCAACTGATGGACATCGTCGCCTCCATCGCCGACGACAAGGAAATCGAACTCACCGGCGCCAAGGACGAGTTCTGAATGAGCTACCGGCGCGGCCAGTTCTGGCAGCCTGACGTGACCGTGGCCACCGTGGTGGTCCGCGAGGACCGCCTGCTGATGGTCGAGGAGGAGGTGCGCGGGCGCCGCGTGCTCAACCAGCCGGCCGGGCACCTCGAGCCGGACGAATCGCTGTTCGAGGCGGCGCTGCGCGAGACGCTGGAGGAAACCGGCTGGCGAGTCCGCCTGACCGCCTTCGTCGGCGCCTACCAGTGGAAGGCGCCGGACGAGGCCGCGGGCGGGTCGGGTCGCCACTACCTGCGCATGGCCTTCGCGGCCGAGCCCCTGGCGCACGAGCCCGACCGGCCCCTCGACGAGGGCATCGTCCAGGCCCTGTGGCTGACGCCGGATGAGCTGCGCGCGCAGCAGGAGCGTCATCGCAGTCCGCTCGTCTGGCGGGCGGTGGAGGACTTCCTCGGCGGTCGCCGCCATCCACTCGACGCGCTCGCCCAGGTGTCCTGATGGGCGCGCCCTCGGTCGTCGTCGGAATGTCGGGCGGGGTGGATTCGTCCGTGGCCGCCTGGCTGCTGCACGCCTCGGGCGAGGCGATCGCCGGCCTGTTCATGCAGAACTGGGACGAGGAAGGCGACAGCGGCTGCCGCGCCGAGGACGACCGGCGCGATGCGCTCGCGGTCTGCGCGCGATTGGGCATTCCCTTCCACGCACGCAACTTCGCCCGCGAGTACTGGTCGGGCGTGTTCGAACATTTCCTGGCCGAGTACGCGGCGGGCCGCACGCCCAATCCCGACGTGCTGTGCAATCGCGAGATCAAGTTCAAGACCTTCCTCGACGAGGCCAGGCGCCTGGGCGCGGAACGCATCGCCACCGGCCATTACGCGCGCATCGACCGCGAGCACGGACGCTGGCGGCTGCTGCGTGGCGCGGACGCCGGCAAGGACCAGAGCTATTTCCTGCACCAGCTCGGCCAGGACGCGCTGGCCGCCACGCTGTTCCCGATCGGCCACCTGCCCAAGGCGGAGGTGCGCCGGATCGCGCTCGAATCGGCGCTGCCGACCGCGCGCAAGAAGGATTCCACCGGCATCTGCTTCATCGGCGAGCGCGACTTCCGCAGCTTCCTGTCGCGCTGGTTGCCCGCCCGTCCCGGTGAAATACGCAGCGTGGACGGCGCCGTGCTTGGCCAGCACGATGGCGTGTTCTTCTACACCCTCGGGCAGCGGGAGGGGCTGCACGTGGGCGGCGTGCGCGGCCGCGCGGCCGCACCCTGGTTCGTCGTCGGCAAGGACCTGGAGGCGAACGTGCTGGTCGTGGACCAGGGCGCCGACAGCGCATGGCTGATGTCCACCCGGCTGGCCAGCGAAGCGGCGCACTTCGTCGCCGGCGCACCGCCGGCCTCCCGATTCCGCTGCACCGCACGCACCCGCTACCGCCAGCACGACCAGGCTTGCGAAGTGGTCGTCACGGACACGGGAACCCTGGACGTACGCTTCGAACTGCCCCAACGGGCGGTCACGCCGGGGCAGTCCGTCGTCCTCTACGATGGCGAGGCCTGCCTGGGCGGCGCCGTCATCCACTCCACCGATGCCCGCTTCGAGCGCGAGCACCCATGCCAGACCCACAAGGAACAGGCCGCATGAAGGATCGCGTCATCGCCCTCGCCGGCCTGCTGCAGGCCGTGCGCCTGGTGCAGGAAATGGCCAACAACGGCCAGGCCGAATCGCGGCCGCTGGCTGCCTGCATCGGCAGCCTGTTCGCCTTCGACGCCGACACGCCCGAGGCGGTGTACGGCGGCGTTGCCGAACTCAAGCAGGGCCTGCATCGCGTCGTCGCCCAGCTCGACGGCAGCGACCGGGACGCGGGGCAGACCCGCATCGCGATGAACGTGCTGCACCTGGAGCGCCGGTTCATGGCTGCGGCCGGCGTGGCCGATGCCGTGCACCAGGCGCTGCTGGACATCGACCGCCAACGCGAAGCGCTGGGTCTCTCGCATCCCACCATCCTCCTGCGTCTTGGCGAGCTGTACGCCGAACGGATCAGCCCGCTGGGTCCGCGCGTGCTGGTGCAGGGAAACCCCGTGTACCTGAGCCAGGCATCGCTGGTCGGGGAAGTCCGCGCCACGCTGCTGGCGGCCTTGCGTTCAGCCGTGCTCTGGCGGCAATCCGGCGGCAGTTACTGGGATTTCCTGCTGTCGCGCCGCAGGATGGTGGACATCGCGCGGGAGCTGCTCGACGGCCGGTCGTCGCCGCGCGGGTAGCGGCACAACGCGGCAAGCAGGCGGCGGTTCGGGCATAATATCGGCTTGCCGGCGCGCGCCCGTCTCCGCCCGGCCTTCCCCAGCCCCGGAGCATCCATGAGCGACTCCTTCGCGACCCGCGACATCCTCCGCGTCAACGGCACCGACTACACGATCTTCAGCCTCGCCCGCCTGGGCCAGCGCCACGACCTGTCGAAGCTGCCGTACTCGATGAAGATCCTGCTCGAGAACCTGCTGCGCTGCGAGGACGGCGTGTCGGTGACGCGCGAGAGCATCGAGGCCGTCGCGACCTGGGATGCCAAGGCCGAGCCTTCCACCGAGATCGCCTTCATGCCGGCGCGGGTGGTGCTGCAGGACTTCACCGGCGTGCCCTGCGTCGTGGACCTGGCCGCGATGCGCGACGCGGTGACGAAGCTTGGCGGCGACGCCCGCAACATCAATCCGTTGATTCCCTCGGAGCTGGTGATCGACCACTCGGTGCAGGTGGATGTGTTCGGCAAGGCGAGCGCGCTCGACGAGAACGGCCAGATCGAGTTCGCCCGCAACGGCGAGCGCTACAGCTTCCTGCGCTGGGGCCAGAAGGCCTTCGACAACTTCAAGGTGGTGCCGCCCAACACCGGCATCGTCCACCAGGTGAACCTGGAGAACCTGGCGCGGGTGGTGATGGAGCGCGAGATCGGCGGCGTGCGTTACGCCTTCCCGGACACCGTGTTCGGCACCGACTCGCACACCACCATGATCAACGGCATCGGCGTGCTCGGCTGGGGCGTCGGCGGCATCGAGGCGGAGGCGGCGATGCTCGGCCAACCGAGCTCGATGCTGATCCCGCAGGTGGTCGGCTTCAAGTTGACCGGCAAGCTGCCGGAAGGCGCCACCGCCACCGACCTGGTGCTCACCGTCACCCAGATGCTGCGTTCGCTCGGCGTGGTCGGCAAGTTCGTCGAGTTCTACGGCGACGGCCTGAACTACCTGCCGCTCGCCGACCGCGCGACCATCGCCAACATGGCGCCCGAGTACGGAGCCACGTGTGGCATCTTCCCGATCGACGGCGAATCACTCACCTACCTGCGCCTGTCGGGCCGCAGCGAGGAGCAGATCCGCCTGGTCGAAGCCTACGCGCGCGCGCAGGGCCTGTGGCGCAGCGACGTCGAGGCCGAGTACAGCGCGACGCTGCACCTGGACATGTCCACCGTGCTGCCGTCCCTCGCCGGCCCGAAGCGCCCGCAGGATCGCGTGCTGCTGACCGACATGAAGCAGAACTTCTGCAAGAACCTCGGTCCACTGGTGGCCGGCCGCAAGCCGGGCAACGGCCAGGTCGAGCGTTTCGTCAGCGAAGGCGGCAGCCAGCCGCAAGCCGACCATCTCGCCGATGCGCCGGTGGCGAAGATCCGCATCCGCGACGAGGACGCGCAGTTGCGCGACGGCTCGGTCGTGATCGCGGCGATCACCTCCTGCACCAATACCTCGAACCCGGCGGTGATGCTGGCCGCCGGCCTGGTGGCGCGCAACGCCGTCGCCCGCGGGCTGAAGGCCGCCCCGTGGGTCAAGCCCTCGATCGGCCCGGGCTCATTGGTGGTCAGCGACTACCTCGTCAAGGCGGGCCTGCTCGACGACCTGGAGGCCCTGGGCTTCTACATCGTCGGCTACGGCTGCACGACCTGCATCGGCAACTCCGGCCCCTTGCCCGAGGAGGTCTCGCGCGGCATCGCCGAGAACGACCTGGTGGTGGCCTCGGTGCTGTCGGGCAATCGCAACTTCGAGGGCCGCGTGCACCCCGAGGTGAAGATGAACTACCTCGCCTCGCCGCCGCTGGTGGTGGCCTATGCGCTGGCCGGAACCGTGGACATCGACCTGTCCACCGAGCCGCTGGGCACCGGCAGCGACGGCGCGCCGGTCTACCTGCGCGATGTCTGGCCCTCCAACCAGGAAGTCGGCGAACTGATCGCGCGCGTCGTCGGCCCGGAGATGTTCAAGCACAACTACGCCAACGTCTTCGCTGGCGATTCGCGCTGGAACCAGATCGCCTCGCCGGACGGCGCGTCGTTCGCCTGGGACGAGGCCTCGACCTACATCAAGAACCCGCCCTACTTCGACGGCATGCAGATGGCCATCGGCCGCATCGAGGACATCCACGGCGCCCGCCTGCTGGGCCTGTTCGGCGACTCGATCACCACCGACCACATCTCGCCGGCCGGCAACATCAAGGCCAGCTCGCCGGCGGGCAAGTTCCTGCAGTCGCGCGGCGTCGCGCCGACCGACTTCAACAGCTACGGCTCGCGTCGCGGCAACGACGACGTGATGGTGCGCGGCACCTTCGCCAACATCCGCATCAAGAACCTGATGCTGGGCGGCGAGGAAGGCGGCAACACGATCCACTTCCCCTCTGGCGACAAGCTGGCGATCTACGACGCGGCCGTGCGTTACAAGGCCGAGGGCGTGCCGCTGGTGGTGGTGGCCGGCAAGGAGTACGGCACCGGTTCCTCGCGCGACTGGGCCGCCAAGGGCACCAACCTGCTGGGCGTGAAGGCGGTGATCGCCGAAAGCTTCGAGCGCATCCACCGTTCCAACCTGGTGGGCATGGGCGTGCTGCCGCTGATGTTCATGCCGGGCGAGAACGCCGAGTCGCTCGGCCTGAAGGGCGACGAGGTCTTCGACATCGCCAACCTGCAGGACGGCGCGCACCGCATCGCGGACGTGACGGCCACGGGGTCGGATGGTCGCGTGATCGGCTTCAAGGCGCAGGTACTGCTGATGACCCCCAAGGAAGTCGAATACTTCCGCCATGGCGGCATCCTGCATTACGTCCTTCGCCAGCTGGCTTCTCGCAAAGCTGCCTGACTTTGTTTCGGCACGGGTCCGGTCGCCGGTAACCCGTGGCGGGACACGCCGCAAGTACGTCCATGTAGGCTTTTCGGCGCCATCCATGGCGCCGAAAGTTCCGCCACGGGTTACCGGCGACCGGCCCCCTCCAAAGTGTGGCAGCGGCTTTCCGTCAGCCTTCGAACCTCGGCAGATGCCGGAACCACCAAGCTCCCCCAGAGTGGAAAAGCATTTCCTGGTACCGCGAGGGATTGGGGGGAGCGGATGCCGTCAGGGTTTCGCGCGGGCTTCGGCGGCATGGATGCCGCCGACGAGCCTACATGGACGTATTCACGGCGTCCC
>CAMPGW010000052.1 GCA_946885735.1 uncultured Gammaproteobacteria bacterium | reverse complement strand
ACCCCCGGCCGGGAAGGTGCCCCAGCCGCCGCGGCCGGAGCCGAAGCGCCCGCCGCCGCCGCCGGACATCAGGAAGGCGATGAGCGCGGCAACGATGCCGGCCATGCCCAGGCTGAGCAGCAGGCTGGCGATCGCCGCGGCCACGCCACCGGCGCCGATGCGACGCAGGAATACCGGCCGAACCCGCGACGCGCCGGCAAACAGGCCCACCAGCAAGCCGACCATCGCCGCGACGCCGAGTGGCGGCATGCCGCTGCCCTCGCCGCCCTGCGCGGCCATCGGCGGTGGCAAGGGCTCGCCGTCGATGAGCCTGGCCAGCACGGTGACCGCATCCTCCAGGCCGCCCGCGTAATCGTTGGCGCGGAATTTGGGCGCCAGGTACTCGCGGATGACCCGGCTGGCGATGGCATCGGTGACCACGCCTTCCAGGCCGTAGCCGACCTCGATGCGCGCCTTGCGGTCGTTCTTGGCGACCAGCAGCAGCAAGCCGTCGTCGGGCTCGGCGCGCCCGAGCCTGGTCTTCTCGGCGACGGCCAGTGCGTACTCCTCGATGCTCGCCTCGCCGATCGTCGGGACCAGCAATACGGCGACCTGGCTGCCCTTGCGCTCTTCCAGCGCCACCAGGCGCGCCTCGAGTCGGGCGAGCTGTGCAGCATCGAGCGTACCGGTCAGGTCGGTGACGTGCTGCCGCAGCGTGGGTGGCTCGGGCGCGGCCGCCATGGCCGGCGCCGGCGCGAGGGCGCCGAGCCAGAGCGCGGCGACCAGCCAGCAGGCGCGGATCACGCGCGGGCGTCAGTAGGTGGTCGCGGGCGCGGCGGGAACGACCGGCGGGGCCGGCGGCGGCGGCGGAACCGCCGCGGGTGCGGGTGGCGCACCGAAGTCCACGGTCGGTGGCTTGGAAATCTCCGCCTCGTTCTCGACCGAGAAGTTCGGCTTGACCGCGTAGCCGAACATCTTCGCCGTCAGGTTGACCGGGAACCCGCGCACCAGCGTGTTGTAGGACTGCACCGCCTCGATGTAGCGGTTGCGGGCGACCGCGATGCGGTTCTCGGTGCCTTCGAGCTGCGACTGCAGTTCGAGGAAGTTCTGGTTCGACTTCAGGTCGGGGTAATTCTCGGTCACCACCAGCAGGCGCGACAGCGCGCTGGACAGGTCGCCCTGGGCGCGCTGGAAGGCGGCCAGCTTCGCCGGGTCGGCGGCGTCCTCGGCGCTCATCTGCACGCTGCCGACGCGGGCGCGGGCATTGGTGACTTCGGTCAGGACGCGCTCTTCCTGCGCCGCATAGCCGCGCACGGTGTTGACCAGGTTGGGGATCAGGTCGGCGCGCCGCTGGTACTGGTTGAGCACCTGCGACCACTGCGCCTTCACCGCTTCGTCCTGCTGCTGGATGCGGTTGTAGCCGCAGCCGCCGAGCAGGGGCAGCAACAGCACCAGCATCCACCAACGCATCGTCCGGGTCGTGTCGCGCATCGCCTGTCTCCTTGGCTGTTCCTTCCTATTCAAGCACCGGCCCGCCCGGGCCGCAACGGCTCAGCCGCCGGCCCGGCGCCCGCGTTTCTTCGCCAGTATGTTCAGCGACTCCACCGCCGCCGAGAAGGCCATGGCGAAGTACAGCAGCTTGCGTTCGATGTGGATCTCGAAGCCGTCGGCGACCAGCGCCACGCCGACCAGGATGATGAACGCCAGCGCAAGCATCTTGATGGTCGGATGGCGGTCGATGAAGTCGCCGATGGTGTTGGAGGCGAAGATCATCACGCCCACGGCGATCATGATCGCGGCGATCATCACGCCGACGTTGTCCACCATGCCGACGGCAGTGATCACCGAGTCGAGCGAGAACACGATGTCGATGACCGCGATCTGCGCGATCACGTAGCCGAACACCGCCGAGGGCCGGGTGTCGATGTCCTCGTCCTCGCCGCGGCCCTCGACCGAGTCGTGGATCTCCATCGTGCCCTTGACCAGCAGGAACAGGCCGCCGGCGATCAGCACCAGGTCGCGGATCGAGAAATTCTGGCCGAGCAGCGAGAACAGGTTCTGCTGCATCTTCGCCAGGAAGGCCAGCGACACCAGCAGCAGGATGCGGGTCACGCAGGCCAGCATCAGGCCGAAGCGGCGCGCGGCCGGGCGTTGCTCGGGCGGCAGCCGGCTGACCGCGATCGAGATGAAGACCAGGTTGTCCACCCCGAGCACGATCTCGAGGGTGGCCAGGGTGAACAGCGCCACCCAGATTTCGGTGTTGAAGATCCAGTCCATGGGTCAGCCCGCCAGGCGCGGGAGCAGCAGGAAGCCCCAGCAGACCAGCACGTTGATGTCGGCGAGGAAAACGGCGGCTGAACCCATGTCCTTGGCGCGGCCGGCCAGTTCGTGGTGTTCAGGGCCCCAGCGGTCCACCACGGCCTCGAGCGCCGAGTTCAGGACCTCCACGATCAGCACGAGCAACAGCGAGCCGACCAGCAGCGCGCGCTCGACGCCGTCCTGGCCCAGCCAGGTCGCCACGGGCGCGAGCACCACGAACAGGTAGACCTCCAGGCGGAAGGAACTTTCCACCGCCCAGGTCGCGCGCAGGCCCTGCAGGGACCACAGGAAGGCGCGCCAGGCCCGGAAAGGACTGCGGGGGGCGTGGCTGCCGGAACTGTCGGCCATGCAGGTCTCGGGTCGAAAGGGATTCGGCTATTTTGACACAGCCCCCGGGCGCGGCGGGGTGACCGCCGGCACGGGCGCGCCACCGTCGCGTCCGGGCATGATTTCCGCGCCGACGCCCCCATCTGTTCGATTCACCTTTCGGGAACGCCCATGTTCAACGCCCAACGATTGCTCGGCCAGGTCATGCAGGAAGCGCTCGGCGGTGGCCTCGGCCGCCAGGGCAAGCGCCGCAAGGGGTCCTTCACCGGACTGCCGCGCGGGATGGAAGCGAAAGTGGGCATCGGCCTGCTGGGGGTCGCCATCGCCGCGTTCGAGCATTTCCGCAGCACCGGGAACCCTGCCTCCCCGCCGCCCTCGCCGCTGGCCGCAGGCGGCGTCGGCGCGAACACGGGTGCGATGCCGCCGCCTCCACCCCCGCCGGGCCGACCCATGCCGGCGATGCCGCCGGCCGATCCTCGCGACCAGGCCAACAGCCTGCTCCTGCTGCGCATCATGATCGCCGCCGCCCATGCCGATGGCGTGGTGGACGCGACGGAACGCGGCCGCCTGCTCGATCGCGCCCGCGCCGCCGGGCTCGGCGCCGAAGAGCTGATGGCCCTCGGCGCCGAGCTGGCGCAGCCGCGTCCTTTGTCCGAACTGGCCGCGAATGTTCCGACTGAATTGCGCGAGCAGGCCTACGCCGCGGCGCTCGTGGCCACCGACATCGACCATCCCGAGGAGCATCGCTTCCTCGCCGACCTCGCCAGCGCGCTCGCGCTGGACAGCGCGCGCCAGGCCGCGATCCGCGGTCAGTTCGACGCCTGATCCTCACTTTCCACGGAGACAGCCATGCACCAGTGGTTCCTGAGTTACGACGGTCGGCAGGTGGGTCCGCTCGACCAGGCCGCAGCAGCGGCCCATGCCGCCGCCAATCCCAACGGCTATTGCTGGCGGCAGGGTTTCGCCGAATGGATTCCGATCGCCAGCTGCCCGGAGCTGCGCGCCGAGTCCGCGCCCGGCAACCTGCCCGTGCCCGCGGCGCCGCCGGCCTGGTCGGCCAGCACGCGCAGCGACCAGATCGACTACCGCATCTTCGGCGAGGACATGCAGTTCGTCGAAGTCGAACTCGACCCCGGCGAGAGCGCGATCGCCGAGGCCGGCACGCTGATGTACAAGGATTCTGTAGTGCGGATGGAGACCGTGTTCGGCGACGGCAGCGCCTCGTCGGGCGCCGGCGGCTTCATGGACAAGCTGGTCGGCGCGGGCAAGCGCCTGGTCACTGGCGAGAGCCTGTTCACCACGGTGTTCTCGCACGCCGGCGGCGGCGGCAAGGCCAAGGTCGCGTTCGCCGCGCCCTACCCCGGCACGATCGTGCCGATGACTTTGTCCAATTACGGCGGCCGCATCATCTGCCAGAAGGACGCCTTCCTGTGCGCGGCGCGCGGGGTGAGCATCGGGCTGTTCTTCCAGCGCAAGATCATGACGGCGCTGTTCGGCGGCGAGGGCTTCATCATGCAGAAGCTCGAGGGCGACGGGCAGGTCTTCATCCACGCCGGCGGCACCATCGTGGAGCGCGAACTGGCCGCGGGCGAACGCATCGACGTGGACACCGGCTGCGTGGTGGCGATGACCTCGTCGGTCAACTTCGACCTGCAGTCGGTGGGCAGCGTGAAGTCGGCGCTCTTTGGCGGCGAAGGCGTGTTCCTGGCCACGCTGACCGGGCCGGGCAAGGTCTGGATCCAGTCGTTGCCGTTCTCGCGCCTGGCCGGGCGCATGTTCAGCGCGGCCTACCAGAAGGGCGGCGGCAAGGACGAAGGTTCGGTGCTCGGCGGACTGGGCGGCCTGATCTCGGGCGACCGCGGCTTCTGACCACGCGCGTAGTCCGGCCGAGTGGCGACCGGCCTGGTGGCGTCCGGCCTAGTGGCGTCCGGCAGAGCCTGGCGCCGCCGGCGTCGCGGATGCGACGCGACCGGGTGATTCGGCGGTGGGAAACACCGCCGTGCCGCGGCTGCCGTCGGCGGCGATCCAGCCGCGATGCATGCCGGGCGTGTTGAAGGGCAACGCGATGTTGCCCTCGCTGTCCACGGCGATCGCACCGCCGTCGCCGCCGAGGCGCACGACTTCGCCGTTCACCACGTCCTCGGCGGCCTGCGCGAGCGTGTCGCCGCGATAGGCCATGCGCGCGCAGATGTCGTGCGCCACCACCGCGCGCAGGTAGTACTCGCCCCAGCCGGTGGCCGACACCGCGCAGCGTTCGTCGGCATAGGTGCCGGCGCCGATCACCGGCGAGTCGCCGATGCGCGCGTAGCGCTTGTTGGTCATGCCGCCGGTGGACGTTGCGGCGGCCAGGTGGCCGTGCGCGTCCAGCGCGACCGCGCCGACGGTGCCGAAGTAGGTGCCGTGGGCAGGCTGGCGCTCCGCGCGTTCGGCCTCCTGCGCATCGCACAGCTGTTGCCGGCGCCGTTCGGTGCCGAACCAGGCATTGTCCACGCGCTCGATCTCCGCACGCCTATCGGCAAAGGCCTCGGCGCCCTGCGCGGCCAGCATCACGTGGTCGGAATGCTCCATCACCGCGCGTGCGAGGCGCACCGGGTTGCGGATGGTCGCCACGCCGGCGACGGCGCCGGCACGGCGCGTGTGGCCTTCCATGATCGAGGCATCGAGTTCGTGCCGGCCCTCGGCATTGAATACCGCGCCCTTGCCGGCGTTGAACCACGGGCACTCCTCGAGTGCGACGACGGCCGCGGTCACGGCGTCCAGCGCGGAGCCACCGGCGGACAGGATGGCGTGGCCGGCTTCCAGCGCGCGATCGAGCTCGGCGCGAATCGCGGCTTCGTCCTCGGGCGGCACCGCCTCGCGCGAGGCGACGCCGGCGCCGCCGTGGATGACGAGCACCGTGCGTGCACTCGGGGAAGGGTGATGGGCCATGCCGCCATTCTACGCGGCGGCACTAGCCCTGGTGGCGCAGCGCCTCGATCGGATCGAGCTGCGCGGCCTTGCGCGCCGGATAGAAGCCGAAGAACAGTCCGGTCGCCACCGAACACCCCGCCGCCAGCGCCACCACCTGCCAGTCCATCTGCACGGGCAGCGCCCCGACTTTCGACACCGCGAAGGCACCCAGGATGCCGATGATCGTGCCGATGACGCCGCCGCCGAAGCTGATCAGCATCGCTTCGGCGAGGAACTGGCGCTGGATCGCGCGTGGGCCGGCGCCGACCGCCAGCCGCAGTCCGATCTCGCGGATCCGCTCGGTCACCGACACCAGCATGATGTTCATGATGCCGATGCCGCCGACCACCAGCGAGATGCCCGCCACCGCGCCCAGCAGCAAGGACATGATGCGGGTGGTTGCGGTGCGCGTGGCGACGATCTCGGAAATGTTGCGCACCCTGAAATCGTCCTCCTCACCGGCGCCGATGCGGTGGCGCTCGCGCAGCAGGGCCTCGATCTCTTCCTGCACGTATTGCAGGTCGTCGGTGCGGGCCACGCCGACCGCGATCTGCCGTACCGATCCCGGCGGGGCGCCGCTGGCGCCGCTCAGGCGCCGACGCGCGGTCTCCAGCGGCACCATGATCACGTCGTCCTGGTCCTGGCCGAAACCGCCCTGGCCCTTGGGCGCGAGCACGCCGACGACGGTGAAGGGCACCTTGCCGATGCGCAGGCTCTGGCCCAGCGGATCCTCGTCGGCGAACAGTTCGCGCCGCACGGTTTCGCCGATCACCACGGTCTTGGCCGCGGACGAGTAGTCTCCCGGCGACAGCCCTTCGCCGCTGGCCAGCTTCCAGCCGTTGATCTCGAAGTAATCCGGCTGCACGCCCTGCCAGCTGGTGGACCAGTTGTTCTCGGCGTATACCAACTGGCCGTTGCCGCGGATGCCGGCGGCGACGTACTGCACTTCCGGTATCTGCTCGCGGATCGCCTGGGCGTCGCCGTCGGTGAGGGTGGCGTTGTTGCCGGCGCCGCCGCGCACGCCGCCCTGGTTGGGCGCGTCGCCACTGATGTCGAGGCGATTGGATCCAAGGCCGGACACCATCTTGTCGATCTCGGCCTGGGTGCCCTGCCCGACCGACACCATGATGATCACCGCGGCGATGCCGATGATCACGCCCAGGGAAGTCAGCGCGCTGCGCATCCAGTTGCCGCGCAGGGCGAACACCGCGGTGCGCAGGACGTCGGCGCCGGTCATGCCGCGCCCTCCAGGTGGGCGGCGTCGAGCGTGGCCGGGTCGAGGTAACGCTCACCCTCGTAGAGGCGTCCGTCCTTCATCACGCAGATGCGGTCGGCGCGGCGCGCCACCGCCGGGTCGTGGGTGATCAGCACCAGGGTCTGCCCGCGCGCCTTGAGCTGGTCGAACAACTGCAGCACTTCTTCGCCGGTCTTCGAGTCGAGGGCGCCGGTGGGTTCGTCGGCGAGCAGCAGCGGCGGGTTGTTGACCAGCGCGCGGGCGATGGCGACGCGCTGCTGCTGGCCGCCGGACATCTCGCCGGGCTTGTGGCCGGTGCGGCCGCCGAGCCCGACCGCTTCCAGCGCGGCGCGCGCGCGTTGCTCGCGCTCGTGCAGCGGCGCGTTCGCGTAAGTCATGGGCATCATCACGTTGTGCAGCGCGTCCATCCGCGAGAGCAGGTTGAAGCCCTGGAAGACGAAGCCGATGCGTTCCAGCCGCAGCCGGGCGGTCTGTTCGGCGTCGAGTTCGCCGGTATCGATGCCGTCGCACCAGTAGCGGCCGGCGCTCGGCCGGTCCAGGCAACCGAGGATGTTCATCAGCGTGGACTTGCCGGAGCCCGACGCGCCCATGATCGAGACGAACTCGCCGCGCTGGATGCTCAGGTCGACGTGGTCGAGCGCCACCACCTCGGCCTGGGTACCGGGGGCGTAGACCTTGCTCAGGCCTTGGGTTCGGATCAGCGGCACTTGCGTCACTTCGACGCGTCCGGGCGCGCGCTGCCGATGACCACCAGGTCGCCTTCCTTCAACTCGCCGCCGAGCACCTCGGTGCGGGATCCGTCGCTGGCGCCGATCCGCACGACCACGGCCTCGGGCTCGCCCTCCACCAGCTTGTAGACCGGCGCGCGCTTGGCGCTCGCCAGGGAGGCCAGCGCCGAATCCCAACGCTCCTGCTGCGCGGGGGACAGGGTCGTGCGGAACTCGGCGAAGTCCTGCTTCATGCGCTCTGCCATTCGCCCGGCGCCGCCACCGTTGCCGCCGCGAGCGCCGCCACGATTGCCGCGCATCCCGGACGCGCCGGCAATGCCGCTCGCCGGCGCCGCGGCGGCCGCGGCCTGCATCTGCGCGCGCATGCGCTCCACGCGCTCGCGCATTTGCGCCATCGCAGCGTCGAAGGCGGCCTGCTGGCGCGCATCCAGTTGCAGGCTGGCCGCGATCGGCGCCAGGCTCTCGGCCAGGTTGGCGCCGCCGCCGCGGCTGACGCCGGCCGCGGCATTGCGGCTCGGGCCCATGCCCGGCGGCCCGCCGTTGTTGCTCTCATCCGCCGGGCGGAATCGCAGCGCGGCATTCGGCACCGTCAGCGCGTTGGACTTGCGGCTGATCTCGATCTCGGCGTTGGCGGTCATGCCCGGCAACAGGGTCTGGTCGGGGTTGTCCACTTCCACCACCACCGGATAGGTGATGACGTTGGCGGTGTTGTTGGCCGCCAGCCGCACCTGCTTGACGCGACCGCGGAAATTCCGCTCCGGGAAGGCGTCCACGGTGAAGCGCGCCACCTGGCCCACGCGCACCTGGCCGATGTCGGCCTCGTCGATGGCGAGCACGATCTCCATCCGCCGCAAATCGCCGGCGATCTCGAACAGCACCGGCGTCTGCAGGCTGGCGGCGACGGTCTGCCCCGGCTCGACCGCACGCTTGAGCACCACGCCGTCCACCGGCGAGCGGATCACCGCCTTCTCCATGTCCAGTCGCGCGCTGTTGACGTTGGCCTGCTGCTGGCGCACCTGCGCGTTCGCCGAAGCGATGCGCGCGCGCGCCTGGTCGCGCGCGGCCAGGGCGAGGTCGGCCTCGGTACGCGCGATCAGCTGGCGTCCCACCAGCTCCGACTTGCGCCGATAGTCAGCCTCGGCGTTCTTCGCGCTGGCCTGCGCCTCGGCCAGGCTGGCGCGGGAACTGGCGAGCGTCGCCGAGGCCTGTTCGAGCCGCGCTTCCAGGGTGCTGGGTTCGATCCGCGCGATCACCTGCCCGGCGGTGACGACGTCGTTGAAATCCACCTCCACCGTTTCCAGGGTGCCCGACACCTGCGTGCCGACCTGCACGGTCGCGGTCGCGCTGAGCGTGCCGGTGGCGGAGATGGCCGTGCGGATCTCGCCACGCTCGACCGGCGCCGTGCGATACGCACCCGCCCCGGCGTCCGCACCCTTGCGCTGCCACCACCAGCCCAGGGCCAGTGCAGCCGCCAGCACGATCAGCACGGGGATCAGCCATCGCGGACGGGCGCTGGCGGTCGGTCGGGACGGGGTCATGGATGCTCCAGGTTTCATTGGCCACGGGCCGGGGCGCGCAGCCGCGCATTATGCAAGATGCCCGACTTGGACATCCGGTCGCGGTGGTCGGTTCCGAGCCTCGCCTCAGCCAGCTGAAGGGAAGCTGATGGTGGCGGTCGTGCCGAGCCCCGCCTCGCTCTCCAGCCGCACGGGCCAACCGTAGCGTTCCGACAAGCGGCGCACGATGGACAGGCCGATGCCCTGGCCGTCCTTGCGGCGATCGCCGCCGCGGAAGAAGGGCTCGAATACGCGCGCCAGTTCCTCGGGCGCCATGCCGACCCCGGTGTCGGCGACCTCGACGCCGTCCGCGCGCACGGTCACCACCACCGTTCCGGACTCGGTGTAGTTGCAGGCGTTGCGCAGCAGGTTGCCGAGCATGACCGAGAGCACTCGCGGTGGCGCATGCAGCGCGGGGTCGGCCTGCTGCCGCAGCTCGAGCGTGACCGGCTTGCCGGCCAGCAGGGGCCGCGCTTTCTCGATCTCGCCGGCAGCCACTGCGGCCACCTCGAACTCCTCCGCAGGCAGGCCGGTGTCGCCTTCGCGAGCGAGGATCAGGAAGGCCTCGATCAGCGCCTCCATGTCGCGTCCCGCCGCCTGGATGCGCTTGAGCGAACGCCTGGCCATCGGCGACAGGGTCTCGTCGCCGGCCATCATGTCGCCGGCCACGCGGATCACCGTCAGCGGCGTGCGCAGCTCGTGCGAGGCGTCACGGGTGAAGTTGTGCTCGCGCTCGACGAAGTGGCCGATGCGCGTCGCGAACTCGTGCAGCGACGTGGCCAGGGTCAGGGTCTCGCCCTCGACGTCCTCCGGTAGCTTGCGCGGGTCGAGTGCGCTGGCGTCGGGCCGCAGCGGATCGAAGGCCTCCACCTGTCGCGCCAGCCAGATCACCGGCGAAACCACGCGCCGCGAACTGCGGTAGGTCAGCCAGGCGGTGAGGTAGATCGCAGCCAGCACCAGCGCCAGTGGCGCCACGCCGAACCAGAACGCCAGCGAGTCCACCTGTTCCTGCTTGAACAACAGCAGCATGCGCCGACCGTTGCGCTCCTCCACCAGCACCAGCGAGCCGCCCTGCGCCCGCGGCAGCGCGTGGTAGCCCGGCCCGAGTCCCTGCAGCTTCGCCGGCAGTCGCGACGCTTCCTCGCGCGGCGCGAACAGGTAGCCAGTCATGTTGAAGGTGTCCGGCGCCGCCGCGGCCGGATCGCGCTCGAGCCGCTTCCAGTAGTGCGCCGCCTCCTGCTGCAGCGCCTGCTGGATCAGCACGTTCTTGAGCACCGCCGAGGCGGCGAAGACGCCGATCACCGCCGCCAGGCTGATCGCCGCCGCCTGCATGAAGGCGACGCGCAGCTTGCGACGAAGGCCGGCGCGTTCGGTCATGCCGGGGCGGATTCGAGGTCGGCGATGCGGTAGCCGGCGGTCTGCACGGTGTGCAACAACTGCTTCTCGAAGGGACGGTCGATCGCCTTGCGCAGGTTGTACAGGTGGCTGCGCAGGGTATCGGAATCGGGCAGGCCGTCGCCCCAGATCTCGCGCTCGATGTCGCGGCGGGTCACCACCCGTGGCGACTCGCGCATCAGGATGGTCAGCAACCTCAGGCCGATCGGCGAGAGCTGCAGTTCCTGGCCGGCACGAGTGACGCGCAGGCTGGCGGTGTCGAGCACCAGGTCGGCGATGCGCAGCACCTCGGCGCTGACCTGGCGGCGTTCGCGGCGAATCAGCGCTCGCACGCGCGCTTCCAGTTCCTGGATCGCGAAAGGCTTGACCAGGTAGTCGTCGGCGCCGGCGTCCAGTCCGGTGACCTTGTCGGCGAGCGTGTCGCGCGCGGTCAGCATCAGCACCGGGGTGGACTTCTTGGATTCGCCCCGCAGCTTCCGGCATACCTCGATGCCGTCCAGCCGCGGCAGCATCAGGTCCAGGATCACCACGTCGTAGGAGTTCTCGCTGGCCAGGCGCAGGCCGTCGACGCCGTCGCCGGCATAGTCCACGCCGAATCCGCGGGACTCCAGGTATTCGCCCACCATTTCGGAAAGGTTGCGGTTGTCCTCCACCAGCAGGACCAGGCCGGACGGTTCATCGCGACGCATGTTTGCCTCCAAGGGGTTCCTTCAGCTTTGTGAAGTAGAACCCGGGCGGGGTGATTCCGGTGTGAAATGGCGCTTTCCGCCCCGGACCCGCCCGATGCCCGCCGCCCTGACCGCTTACCTGCTGCCGATCCTGCTGCTGGTGGGCTCCAACCTGTTCATGACCGTGGCCTGGTACGGTCACCTGCGCCACACCGACAAGCCCTTGTGGGGCGTGATCCTCGCCAGCTGGGGCATCGCCTTCTTCGAGTACTGCCTGCAGGTGCCCGCCAATCGGCTCGGGCACCAGGTCTACAGCGCCGCGCAGCTGAAGGGCATGCAGGAGGTCATCACGCTGCTGATCTTCGCCGGCTTCTCGACCTGGTACCTGCAGGAGCCGCTGAAGTGGAACCACGCGGCCGGCTTCGCGCTGATCGTGGTGGCGGCGTGGCTGATCTTCCTGGACTGAACGCCCTCAGAGGCGGATCTTGCCGGTGAGCATGTCCTTGTACATCACCCAGTCGCCCATGAAGGACCAGAGCGGATGGCGGAAGGTCGCCGGCCGGTTCTTCTCGAAGAAGAAGTGCCCGACCCAGGCGAAGCCATAGCCGCACAGCAGCGCCCAGCCCAGCCACGCCGGCTCGCCGGTGCGCAGCAGCATGGCCAGGCAGCCGATCACCAGCGAGGTGCCGACGAAATGCAGGCGCCGGCAGGTCGGGTGGGCGTGCTCGGACAGGTAGTAGGGATAGAACTCGCGGAAGTTGGCGAACTGGCTCATGGGACGCTCCTGTCGGCCACATTCTGCGCCGCGCGCCCGGGGGCGGCAACTCAGCCCGGCGCGGGCTTTTCCTCGCGCTTGGCGCGATTCCAGTACGCGTCCTGCGCCTCCAGCGAGAGGCCGGAGAGTTCGACGCCATCGGCGGCGGCGAGCACCTCCATGCGGCGGAAGCGGCGCTCGAACTTGGCGTTGGCCCGGCGCAGCGCGGAACCGAAATCGACCTTGCCATGGCGCGCCAGGTTGGCGCAGACGAACAGCACGTCGCCCAGCTCATCCTCCAATTCGGCGTGGCCCTTGCCCGCCACGAACTCGGCGCGCAGTTCCTCGATTTCCTCGTGCAGCTTGTCGAACACGGGGTTGGGGTCGGGCCAGTCGAAGCCGACGGTGGCGGCGCGCTTCTGCAGCTTCACCGCGCGTTGCCATTCCGGAAGGCCGCGGGCGATGCCGGCCAGCGCGCTGTGGTCGGGTTCGCCGTCACCGCGTTGGCGGCCTCGCGCCAGGCGCTCGGCGCGCTTGCCCTGCTCCCACAGCGCCGTCTGCTCCTCCACGCCGGAGACCTCGAGCCCGGCGAACACGTGCGGGTGACGGCGCACCATCTTGTCGCAGATCGCCTCGGCCACGTCGTCGAAGGCGAAGGCGCCCTGCTCCTCGGCCATGCGCGCATGGAACACCACCTGCAGCAGCAGGTCGCCGAGTTCGTCGCGCAGGTCGGCCAGGTCACCACGCTCGATCGCATCGGCGACCTCGTAGGCCTCCTCGATCGTGTACGGGGCGATGCTGCGGAAGTCCTGCTGCACGTCCCAGGGGCAACCGCCGTCGGGATCGCGCAGGCGCGCCATGATCGCCAGCAGGCGCTGCATCGGCGCTGGCTCAGCCAAGCCAGTCCCTCCAGGGCAGGCCGGGGTCGCCCAGGGCCAGGAAATGCGGATTGAGCAGGGAGTCCTTTCCGTTGTAGGCCAGCGGCGCGCCGTCCAGCATGATGACGGCGCCGCCCGCCGCTTCCAGGATGCATTGTCCTGCCGCGGTGTCCCATTCGGAGGTCGGTGCGAAGCGCGGATACACGTCCATGCGCGCCTGCGCCATGCGACAGAATTTTAGTGAAGAGCCCATGCCCAGCGGTTCGACCTCGCCCATGCGCTCGATCGCCGCGGCGCTGGCGGGATCGCGGTGCGAACGGCTCGCGGCCACCCGCAGCGGCGGCGCCGCCGGCCGCCGGCTCGCCAGCGGCACGTCCTCGCCGCCGTCGCGGATGAAGGCGCCTTGCCCGCGCGCGGCCCAGTACAACTCGTCGAAGGCAGGCGCATAGATCACGCCGAACACGGGCGCGCCCGCATCCACCAGCGCGATGTTGACGGTGAACTCGCCGTTCTTCTTCACGAACTCGCGGGTGCCATCGAGCGGATCCACCAGCCAGTAGCGATGCCACTGCCGGCGGATGTCCCAGGCGATGGCGGCCGATTCCTCGGAAAGCACCGGCAGCATGGGCTGCAACGCCGACAGGCCGGCGACGATGAGATGGTGCGAGGCCATGTCCGCCTCGGTCAGCGGCGACTGGTCGTCCTTGCGCTCGACCGGGAAATCACGCGCATAGACCTGCATGATCGCGGCGCCGGCATCCTTGGCCAACTGCAACACCGCTTCGCGCGTCGCGGCGTCCATCAGCGCATCCGCAACACTTCGCGCACCACCAGCAGGCCGGCCAGCGAGCGGCCTTCCGAGCAATCCTCGCGCAGCACGAGCTCGTGCAGGGCATCGAGTTTCCACGGCACCACCTCGAGTTCCTCCGGCTCGTCGCCGGGCAGGCGTTCCGGGTACAGGTCCTCGGCAAGCACCAGCTGGATCTCGTGGGTCATGTAGCCGGGCGCCTGCGTGATCCCACGCAAGTGGGTGAGCCGGCGCGCGCCGAAGCCGGTTTCCTCCTTCAGCTCGCGGTTGGCGGCTTCGAGCACGCCCTCGCCCGCGTCCATGCGGCCCTTCGGCAGGCCCAGTTCGTAGCGATGCACGCCGGCCGAATACTCGCGGATCAGCAGGACGGTGCCGGGCTCGGGAATGGCCGCGATCATCACCGCGCCATGGCCGCGGCTGTGCAGGCGCAGGTAGCGACGGCGCTCGCCGTTGCTGAACTCCAGGTCCAGTATCTCGCGCCGGTAGGTCCCGTCGTCCTGCTCGATGCGCTCGTGGATGATCGGCAGCTGCGGCATCAGCCCCTGCCCGTCGCGTGCCCGGCCGCCCCCGCCGCGGCCATGCGACCCGCAGCGGGTGCGTGGACAGGAGGGCGGCGGGTGGGGATCATGGCGGGATGCACGCGAACGACGGAAACGATGCACGGATGCTAGCAGAGGCCGACGGCCTGCGTGCGCGCGACCTGGCCGTGCTCTGGCACCCCTGCACGCAGATGGCCGAGCATCCTGACCCGCTGCCGCTGCTGCCGATCCGGCGCGGCCGTGGCGCCTGGCTCGAGGGCGTGGACGGCCGGCGCTACCTCGATGCCGTCAGCTCATGGTGGACCAACCTGTTCGGCCACGGCGAGCCGCGCATTGCCGCCGCCGTCGCCGCGCAGGCCGCCGAACTGGAGCACGTGATCTTCGCCGGCTTCACCCACGAGCCGGCCATCCGCCTGGCCGAGGGACTGCTGCGGCTGGCGCCGCCGGGCCTGGCGCGGGTGTTCTACGCCGACAACGGGTCGGCGGCGATCGAGATCGCGCTGAAGATGAGTTTCCATGCGCACCGCAACCGCGGCGACACGGCCCGCACGCGCTTCGTCGCGCTGGGCAACGGCTACCACGGGGAGACACTCGGCGCGCTGTCCATGGGCGACCTGCCGCTGTATCGGCGGACCTATGCCCCACTGCTGCTCACACCGCTGTTCGCGCCCTCCCCCGATGCCTACGAGGCGCTGCCCGGCGAGTCCGCGGAAGCTTGTGCCTTGCGCCGCGCGGCCGAGCTCGAGGCAATGTTCGAGGCCCATCCCGGCGAGATCTGCGCGCTGGTGATGGAGCCGCTGGTGCAGTGCGCCGGCGGCATGCGCATGCACCACCCCGCCTACCTGCGGCGCGCGCGCGAGATCTGCAGCGCGCACGGGGCGCACCTGATCGCCGACGAGATCGCGGTGGGCTTCGGCCGCACCGGCACCCTGTTCGCCTGCGAGCAGGCCGCGGTGTCGCCCGATTTCCTGTGCCTGTCCAAGGGCCTGACCGGTGGTTTCCTGCCGATGTCGGCGGTGCTCACCACGGCCGAGGTGTACGCCTGCTTCCTGGACGAGCGACGCGACCGCGCCTTCCTGCATTCGCACAGCTACACCGGCAACCCGCTCGGATGCGCGGCCGCGCTGGCCAGCCTGTCCTTGTTCGAATCCGAACCGGTGCTGGCGCGCAACCGTGAAACGGCGGCACGGATGGCCGCGCTGGCCGCGCCCTTCGCCGATCACGCCCACGTAGCGGACCTGCGCCAGACCGGCATGATCCTGGCCATCGAGGCCGTCGCCGACCGCGCCACGCGGCGCGCCTTCGATCCGGCCGAGAAGCGCGGCCTGCGTGGCTACCGCGCTGCGCTCGAGGCCGGCGTGGTATTGCGACCGCTGGGCGAGGTCCTGTACTGGATGCCGCCCTACTGCATCGACGAGGAGGGCCTGGCGCGGATGGCGGACGCCACCGCCCTCGCGCTCGAGGCGATGGTGGCCTGATGCGCAGCGTCCGCCACTTCGTGGATGCGCCGCTCCGCGTCGGCGCCACGCTCGATCTCCCCGAGGCCGCCGTGGCGCACCTGGTGCGCGTGCTGCGGCTGCAGGCCGGCGACCCGGTCGTGCTCTTCAACGGCGACGGCTGCGACTATCCGGCGCGGCTGCTGGTCGCCGGCAAGCGCGGCGCGCAGGCCGAAGTGCTCGAGCGGATTCCGCTCGACAACGAATCGCCTCTACCGATCACGCTGGTGCAGGGCATCGCCCGCGGCGAGAAGATGGACCTGATCCTGCAGAAGGCGACCGAGCTCGGCGTCGCCCGCATCGCGCCGGTGCTGACCGAGCGCACCGAGGTCAAGCTCGACGCAGAACGCGCGGCCAAGCGCATGCAGCACTGGCGCGGCGTGGTGCTGGGCGCCTGCGAGCAGAGTGGCCGGGCGCGGGTGCCGGAGTTGCTGGAGCCGCAGCCGCTGGCGGCCTACCTCGCCGGCGAGGCGCCGGGCCACCGCTTCCTGCTCGACCCGCTCGCCGAGCGCAGCATCGCCCGTGCCGGGGTACTGCCGGGCGAGGCGCTGGCCTTGCTGATCGGTCCTGAAGGCGGACTCTCGGAACGCGACCGCCTGACGGCGCGTGCCGCCGGATTCACGGGCTTGCGGCTGGGGCCGCGGGTGCTGCGAACCGAGACCGCGGGCCTGGCCGCGATCGCCGCGTTCAACGCGGTGTTCGGGGACTGGCGCTAGCGTGCGATCAGGCGGCCTGGGCCTGGGTCAGCGCCTGGACGATCAGCTTTTCCAGGCCCAGCAGGTCGGGCACGGCCGCGGCATCGTCGTTGAGTCGGACCATCGAGTGGATGCCGTGGGAAGGGCGATCGCCCGCCGTCTGCGACAAGGCCGCCTTCGCCACCGTCACCAGGCGCGGGAATCCCTGCGAGAGCACCGCGAAGTACGGCAACTTGGGATTGCCGCCCAGCGCCTTGAGCACCACCACCTTGGCGCCGATCTGCCCTTCCTCCCTCGACCAGCCGGCGAAGCGCGAGAACGACAGCAGCGGCAGCTGCCAACCACGCCAGCGGATGTTGCCGAGCAGCCAGTCCGGGGCGGCGTCCACCGGTTCCGGATCGGAGAAGGTGATCACCTCGGCGACCGAGGCATTGGGCAACAGCAGTCGCCCCTGGTTGACGCTGATCAGCACGCCCCGGATGTCGCGTTGCGCGGTGTCGCGTTGTTGGGTAGCCATCGCAGGCAGCTCCAGGTCAGGCCGGCCAGCGCGCGGCGATCTGCCGGGCCAGGCCGAGGGCCGGGTACACCGCCGCGCCTTCGCGCTGCATGGCGTCCGCGGCGGCGGAGTCGAAACACACTTCGGGATCCTGCGCGAGCACCAGGCCGCCCGCGTCGCGGACCGCCAGGATGGCCGGCACCAGCTGCGCGTCTGCGCCGCTGAGGACGACGACCAGGCTGTCGGCGGGCGAGACCGACGCCAGCAGTTGCGTCAGGGCGCCGCTCGCGAACACCAGCGAATCGCCCTGCGCGCGTGCGCTCATGCCCGCCGGCAGCAGGCTGACGCGACCCGAGGCCGCGACCTCGCCGTCGCGGGCGAGCTGGACGGGCAGCTTGCTGATCTTCGCGAGCTGGTCCACCAGCCGTTCGTGCTTGCCCACTTCCAGGTGCTGATAGAGCAGCACCGGCACGGCAAGCGTATCGGGCAGGCTCGAGAGCAGCTGGCGCACCGCATCCGGCCCACCCAGCCCGGCCAGCACCACGACCGCGCCGGTGGTCGTCGCCTGCGCGTCGTCGACGGCAGTCGCGGTCGTTTCCGGCGCGACGCCTTCCATCGGCGCCAGTTCGAGGTTGCTGAAGTCGAACGAGGGCGCGGGAGCGGGCGGCGGGGCCGCCACCGGCTCGAACGCTTCGAGCGCGTCGATCTCCTCGATGCCCTGCGCGCCCACGGCGGCGATCAGCTCGTCCACGCTCTGGCGCACGGCGGGCGCGGGCAGGTCCGACTCGTCATGGAAGCGCCGGTCCTGCTTGTCGAAGGACGCCAGCTGCGCGGTGAGGTCGGCCATGTCCAGGTCGAGACCGTCGGGCTGTGGCGTGGACGGATTGAAACTCGAGAAGCTCACCGACTCGTCGAACTCGAGTTCGCCGAACTCCGACATGGCGGGCGCATCGGTCGGCGTCATCGTCGGCAAGGCGAGGTCGGCCAGGTCCATGTCCAGATCCAGGCCGCCTTCGCTGCGGCCGGCACCCGCGTCCATGGCCACGGAGTCGGAAAGGTCCTCGTCCTCGTCGTCGCCGAGCACGATCTCTTCGTCCACCGACTCGCCCCAGGCCGGCGTGCCCGCCGGGACCGGCGGCATCAGGTCGGTGGTGCTGAGCACCTTGTGCGCCAGGTGGCGCGCCCAGCGGTTGAGGTCCCAGCCATCGAGGCCGGCGGTGACCTCGGCGTCGTCGAACATCACCTCGACGTCCTCGGCGGCGAACAACTCGTCGAAACGCTCGAGCGCCGACTCCATCGCCGGCTCGAGGCTGACGAGGAAGAAGTTGGGGCGGTGGCCGGCGACCTGCGCGGGTTCGAGCTGGGACGGATCGCCTTCGGCGACGATGTGGGCCCCGGCTTCGTTCAGGGCGGCATGCAACTGGTCGCGGGCCTTGCCGGCCCGGGCCAGCAGCGCGATGCGGACGGCCTCAGCCACTGACCGGCTCCATGCGCAGCATCTCGAACACGTTGCGCATCAGTTCCGGCTCCTGGTAGGGCTTGCCGAGGTAGCGGTCCACGCCGATGTCCATCGCGCGCTGGCGATGCTTGTCGCCGGTACGCGAGGTGATCATGATGATCGGCACGTCGCGCAGGCGCGGGTCGGACTTCATGTTCTGCGCGACCTCGTAGCCGTCCATGCGCGGCATCTCGATGTCGAGCAGCACCAGGTCCGGGACGCGCTCGGCCATCTTCTCGACCGCGTCCACGCCATCCTTCGCGGTCAGCACTTCCATGTTGTTGCGCTCGAGCACGCGGCCGGTGACCTTGCGCATGGTGATCGAGTCGTCCACCACCATGACCACGGGGACGCGGCGGGCGGCGGCCACCGGGGCCGGTGCGGCCGGGTGGGCGACGCCGGACTCGCGTGCCGCGCGGGCGATGGCGCCCTGTCGACGCACCAGCGGCGCAACGTCGAGGATCACCACGACGCGGCCGTCGCCCATGATGGTCGCGCCGAAGATGCCGGGCACAGAATTGACCTGCGGGCCCACCGGCTTCACCACGATTTCACGGCTGCCGAGTACCTGGTCGATGCAGATGGCGGTGCGCAGGTCGCCGGAGCGGGCCAGCAGCAGCGGCATCTGCAGGCTGTCCTGGGCCTTGGCCGGCGCGTGGCCGATCAACTGGCCGAGGTCGTGGATGACGTAGTCCTCGCCCGCGTACTGGAACACCGGATTGTCGCCGGCCAGCTGCTTGTCGAGGTCGACGCGCGCGATCCGGCCCACGCCCTGCACCGAGGCGATCGGCACCGCGAAGCTGGTATCGCCGATCTTGACGAACACCGCCTGCGTGACCGCAAGCGTGAACGGCAGCCGGATGACGAACTCGCTGCCCTTGCCGAATTCTGACTTGATCTGCAAGGTGCCGCCGAGCTGGCGGATCTCGCTGTAGACCACGTCCATGCCGACGCCGCGTCCGGCCAGTCGGCTGACGCTCTCGGCGGTGGAGAAACCGGTCTCGAGGATCAGGCCGTAGAGCGCGTCGTCCGACAGTTCGGCATCGGCCTTCACCAGGCCGCGTTCGATTGCCTTGGCGCGGATCGCCGCCTTGTCCAGGCCGCGTCCGTCGTCGCTGACCTTCAGCACGACTTCCGATCCTTCGCGCTGCACCTGGATGCGCACGGTGCCCTCCTCCGGCTTGCGCAGCTTCCTGCGCTCGTCGGGGAGTTCCAGGCCGTGGGCCATCGCGTTGCGCAGCATGTGCTCCAGGGGCGCGGTCATGCGCTCGAGCACGTTGCGGTCCATTTCGCCGCTGGCGCCGTCGACCTTGAGCTGCACCTGCTTGCCGGTGTCGGTCGCGGCCTGCCGCAGCACGCGGCGAAGGCGCGGCACCAGCGCGTCGAAGGGCACCATGCGCGTGCGCATGAGGCCTTCCTGCAGGTCCGAGGACACGCGCGACTGTTGCAGCAGCAGGGTCTCGTACTGGCGCGTGAGGTCGTCCAGCACGCCCTGCAGGTTGACCAGGTCGTTGGCCGATTCGTTGAGCGCGCGCGTGAGCTGCTGCTGGTTGGTGAAGCGGTCGAGCTCCAGCGGATCGAAGTTGGCGTCCTTCTCCTCGCCTTCGCGCTGGTAGCGGGCGACGATCTGCGCCTCGGTCTCGATGTCGAGGCGGCGAAGCTGCTCGCGCAGTCGCGTGGTCGTCTGGTCGAGCTCGCCCAGGTTGGCTCGGAAGGCGCCGAGCTGCTGTTCCAGGCGCGCGCGGTAGATGGCCACCTCGCCGGCGTAGTTCACCAGGCGGTCGAGCAGGTCGGCGCGGATGCGCACCTG
>CAMPGW010000051.1 GCA_946885735.1 uncultured Gammaproteobacteria bacterium | reverse complement strand
CCATCACCCTGGACCTGGACGACACCCTGTGGCCGATCTGGCCGGTGATCGAGAAGGCCGAGGCGGCGCTGCACGATTTCCTCTGCGAGCGCTGTCCGAAGACCGCCGCGGCCTTCCCGATCGTGCGCATGCGCGAGCTGCGCGAGCGCATCGCCCTGGATCACCCGCAGTACGCGCATGACTTCACCCGCCAGCGCAAGCTCTCGCTCGCGCACGCGCTGCGCACGGCCGGCGACGACGAGGTGCACCTCGAGGACGCCTTCACCGCCTTCTACGCGGCGCGCAACCGCATCGAGTTCTATCCCGACGCAGTGCACGCGCTGGAGCGGCTGACGGCGCGCTGGCCGGTGGTTGCGCTGACCAACGGCAACGCCGACCTGGCCAGCATCGGCATTGCCCACCACTTCCGCGCCTGCGTGACGGCGCGCGAAGCCGGCCACGCCAAGCCCGATGCGCCGATCTTCCACGCCGCCTGCGAGCGCCTGGGCGTGTCCGCGCACGAGGTGCTGCACGTCGGCGACGATCCGCTGCTGGACGTGCACGGCGCGCGCGAGGCCGGCATGCGCACCTGCTGGATCAACCGCCGCAACGAGGCCTGGCCAGAACGCTATGCGCCGCCGGACCTGAGCTTCGACACCCTTGCCGCGCTGGCCGACTGGCTGGACGCGCGCCACCCGCACCCGGAGGCCGCATGACCCTTCCCGCCTGTTTCATCCGCGCCGCCGACGCCGGCGCCGCGGTGCCGCTGTGGGTGGTGGCGCGCGAGGGCTTCGGCGACTGGCTGGCAACGCAGGACGCGTCGCTGCAGGCCTGGCTGAAGGGCAATGCCTTCGCGTCCAACGCCGGCGCCTGGATCGCGATTCCCGCCCGCGACGGCGGCGTGCGCGCCGTGCTGGCGGTGATCGCCGACGGCGGCGACCCGTACGCCCTGGCGCACTTGCCGGCGCTGCTGCCCTCCGGCGATTACCGGCTGGCGGAAACCTCGCCGCTGCGTCCCGACGGCGCGGCGATGTTGCTGGGCTGGGGGCTTGGCGCGTATCGCTTCGACCGCTACGTCACGCCGACGCGGACGTCCGCAAGGCTGGTGCTCGAGGCCGGCGCGGATTCCGAAGCGCTGGCGGTGCTGCGTGCGTCGCTGCGGGTGCGCGACCTGGTCAACACGCCGACCGAGCACATGGGCCCGGCCGAGCTCGAGGCCGCGGCGCGGCAGCTCGCGCAGGCGCACGGCGGCGAGCTGACGGTGATCGCCGGCGACGCGCTGCTCGCGCAGAACTTCCCGACCATCCATGCGGTCGGCCGCGCCAGCCACCGCGAACCGCGCCTGATCGAACTGCGCTGGGGTAAGGACAGCGATCCGCCGGTGGCGATCGTCGGCAAGGGCGTGTGCTTCGATACCGGCGGCCTGGACATCAAGGCCGCCGACGGCATGCGCAACATGAAGAAGGACATGGGCGGCGCCGCGCACGCCATCGGCCTGGCGCAGCTGGTGATGGAGCTGGGTTTGCCGGTGCGCATGACGCTGCTGGTGCCGGCGGTGGAGAACGCGATCGCCGGCAACGCCTTCCGCCCCGGCGAGGTGATCCGCACGCGCCAGGGCCTGACCGTGGAAGTGGACAATACCGATGCCGAAGGCCGGCTGGTGCTGTGCGATGCGCTCGCCTACGCGGTGGAATCCAAGCCCCGGCTCGTGCTGGATTTCGCCACGCTCACCGGCGCGGCGCGCATCGGCCTGGGGCCGGACCTGCCGGCGCTGTTCTGCAACGACGAAGCCCTGGCGAACGACTATCTGGCCGCCGCGCAGCGCGCGCGTGATCCGCTGTGGCGCATGCCGCTGTGGCGTCCGTACCTGAGCTACCTCAAGAGCAATGTCGCCGACCTCGCCAACTCGGGGCCCTCGCGCATGGCGGGTGCGGTGACCGCCGCGCTCTACCTGCAGCGCTTCGTGCCCGATGGCCTGCCGTGGGCGCACATTGATGTGTATGCGTGGAACGACAATGATCGTCCCGGCCGTCCGGCCGGGGGTGAAGCGCAGGGCCTGAGGGCGGCGCTGGCCCTGCTGCAGCAACGCTACCCCGTGAAAAACTGACTTCCGGCAGCTAGGCAGGCGGGTTGACGCCACCCACACTGGCGCCGGCCCACGCTAGCGGCCCCTCGACCCGGACCTGCCATGACCGCTTCGCCCGACGACCTGCTCAAGCAACTGCGCATCGACCGCGGCGCCGCCGGCGCGCGCAAGCGTCGGCGCTGGCCGATCTGGGTCGGTGCCGGCCTCGCGCTGGTGGTCGCGCTCGTGCTGGTGCTGGGCAATCGCCCGGTCGAGGTGGAGACGGCGAAGGCGCGTTCGGCGGCGGAGGCCGGCGTGGCCTCGGTGCTCGACGCCTCCGGCTACGTCACCGCACGGCGCATCGCCACGGTCTCCTCCAAGATCACCGGCAAGGTGCGCGAGGTGATGATCGAGGAAGGCCAGCGCGTGGCCGCGGGCGAAGTGCTGGCCACGCTCGACGCGGTGGACGCCGACGCCCAGCGCGAGCTGGCGCAGGCGCAGCTGGCGGCGGCGCAATCGCAACTGGCGGAGGCGCGGGCGCAGCTCACGCTGGCAGAGCGCACCTTGAAGCGCCAGCGCGAGCTGGCCGCGCAGCAACTCATCGCCGCCTCCGCGCTCGATGCCGCCGTCGCCGAGCGCGACTCGCGCGCCGCCCGCCTGGCCAGCCTGCAGCGCGCGGTGAAGGTCTCGCAGGACCAGCTCGCCATCGCCGCCATCGGCGTGGACAACACGGTGATCCGCGCGCCCTTCGCCGGCGTCATCGTCACCAAGGCGGCGCAGCCGGGTGAAATGATCTCGCCCATTTCCGGCGGCGGCGGCAGCATCCGCACCGGCATCGGCACCCTGGTGGACATGGATTCGCTGGAGGTGCAGGTGGACGTCAACGAGGCCTACATCGGCCGCGTGCAACCGCGCATGCCGGTGGAAGCGGTGCTCAACGCCTACCCGGAGTGGAAGATCCCCGGCGCGGTGATCGCCATCGTGCCGACCGCCGACCGCAGCAAGGCGACGGTGAAGGTGCGCATCGCGCTGCGTGAGAAGGACCCGCGGATCGTGCCGGACATGGGGGTGCGGGTGAGCTTCCTGGAAGCGGCCAAGCCCGGCGCGCCCAAGCCCAGCGGCGTCTGGGTGCCGACCCGCGCGGTGCAGGCCAGCGAGGGCAAGCACGTCGTGTTCGTGCTGCGCGACGACGAGGTCGAACGCGTGGAAGTCGCCGTGGGCGAGGTGCGCGACGCCGACCAGCAGGTCCTGCGCGGCCTGGCGGAAGGCGACACGGTGGTGCTGTCGCCGCCCAAGGGCCTGCGCGACGGCAGCCGCGTCACGATCAAGAAGGGCTGAGCGATGTCCGCGACGACATCGCGGCCGCTGGTGGAGATCCGCGGGCTGACCAAGGCCTACACCCGCGGCAAGCAGACCGTCGAAGTGCTGCACGGCATCGACCTGGACATTCCGGAAGGCGACTTCGTGGCCTTGATGGGTCCGTCGGGTTCGGGCAAGACCACCCTGCTCAATCTCATCGGCGGCCTCGACTCGCCCTCCGATGGCGTGCTGATGATCGACGGTGACCGCATCGAGGAGCACTCCAGCGACGAGCTCGCGGCCTGGCGCGCGGCCACGGTCGGCTTCATCTTCCAGAGCTACAACCTGATGCCGGTGCTGAGCGCGCAGAAGAACGTCGAGCTGCCGCTGTTGCTGACGGACATGAGCGCGCGCGAGCGCAGCCAGCGTGCCGCCGTCGCGCTCGAGCTGGTGGGACTGACCGATCGCGCCAGCCACAAGCCCAACGAACTGTCCGGCGGCCAGCAGCAGCGCGTGGCGATCGCCCGCGCGCTGGTGTCGGACCCGCGCATCCTGATCTGCGACGAACCCACGGGCGATCTCGACCGCAAGACCGCCGACGAGATCCTCGACCTGTTGCAGCGCCTGAACCGCGACTTCGGCAAGACCCTGGTGATGGTCACCCACGATCCGGCCGCGGCCAAGTACGCGCGGCGCATCGTGCACCTGGACAAGGGCTCGCTGGTGGCAGAGGCCGCGCACTGAGATGTTCAAGTACGCGCCGCTGGTGCTCACCGCGCTGTTGCGGCGCAAGACGCGCACGGTGTTCACGCTGCTGGCGCTCTTCGCCGCCTTCCTGCTGATCGGCCTGTTGCAGGCGGTGAACTCGGTGCTGGCCGGCGGCGCCGATTTCCTCGGCGCCAACCGCCTCATCACCCAGGCCAAGACCAGCTTCACCCAGCCGCTGCCGATGCGCCTGCTGCCGCAGATCGAGGCGGTGCCGGGCGTGGAGCGGGTCTCGCACTCGCAGTTCTTCGGCGGCCAGTACCAGGACCCGAAGAACTTCTTCGCCCAGTTCGTCGTCAACCCGCAGCGCCTGCGCGACACCTATCCCGAGTGGACGATGCCCGAGGACCAGTGGCGGGCCTTCGTGTCCACCCAGGACGGCGCGATCGTCGGCCGCGTGCTGGCGGAGAAGTTCGGCTGGAAGGTCGGCGACATCGTGCCGCTGAACTCGATGATCTGGGTGAAGGAGGACGGCTCGCGCGTGTGGGAGTGGCGGGTGGTCGGCATCTTCGGCGGCCGCGACGAGGAGTGGAACGAGCGCGCCGGGCTGATGTACCTCAACTACGGGCAGTTCGACCAGGCGGTGATGCGCGGCGCGCGCGGGCTGGCGGGGGTGTTCGTGGTGCGGGTGCGCGACCCGCAGCAGTCCGAACGCATCGCCGCGGCCATCGACCGCAAGTTCGAGAACTCCCGCGACGAGACCAAGACCCAGAACGAGCAGGCCTTCCAGCTTGGCTTCCTCAAGCAGCTCGGCGACATCGGCTTCATCGTCAACGCGATCTCCGGCGCGGTGTTCTTCACCATCCTGATCCTGACCGGCTACACGATGAGCCAGGCGGTGCGCGAGCGCATCCCGGAACTGGCCGTGCTCAAGTGCCTGGGCTTCACCGACCGCAGCGTGCTGGGCCTGGTGCTGGCCGAATCGCTGGCGCTGTGCCTGATCGGTGCGCTGGCGGGCATGGCCGGCGCGACGCTGGTGTTGCAGAACCTGCCGCCGGAGTTCCCGGTCAGCGCCGACCTGCGGGTCTGGCTGTTCGCCGGCGTGGCCGTGCTGGTGCTCGCCCTGGCCGTCGGCCTGCCGCCGGCGCTGCACGCGATGCGCCTGCGCATCGTCGACGCGCTGGCCGGACGCTGAGGCCGGCGCGATGAGCACGCTCACCCAGGTCCGCGAAGTGGTGCTGATGAACCTGCGCAGCATCCCGCAGCGCGTCGGCGCCTCGCTGGTGATCGTGATCGGCATCGGCGGCGTGGTCGGCGTGCTGGTGGCGATGCTGTCCATGAGCGCCGGGCTCGGTCGCACCCTCAACGCCACCGGCGACCCGGGCCGGGCGGTGGTGCTGCGCGGCGGCTCCAACGGCGAGCTGGCGAGTTTCCTCGACCGCGCCTCGGCGACGCTGATCAAGCAGGACCCGGCCATCGCCCGCGCGCGCGACGGGCTGCCGCTGGCCTCGGGCGAGATCATCGTGGTGGCCGAAGTGCCGCGGCGCGGCGACACCAGCGGCGCCAACGTGTCGCTGCGCGGCGTCGAGCCGAAGGGCTTCGAGTTGCGGCCGGAGTTGCGCCTCGTCGAAGGCCGCGCGTTCAAGCCGGGCCTGCGCGAGGTGATCGTCGGCGCCGGCGCGTATCGGCAGTTCGAAGGGCTCGACGTCGGCCAGCGGCTGAAATTCCGCGGCGCCTGGTGGACGATCGTGGGACGCTTCGAGTCCGGCGACGCGCACGATTCGGAACTGTGGGTGGACCTGGAGACCGCGCAGAGCGCCTTCGGCCGCTCCGGCGTGTCCTCGGTGCTGGTGCGCATGGCCAATCCCGACGCCTTCGGTGCGATCGAGCGCCGGCTCGAGGGCAATCCGCAGCTCAACGTCGAGGTCCAGACCGAGCGCGACTTCTTCAACGCGCAGTCCTCCGGCCTGACCTCGCAGATCGGCTACATCACCACCCTGGTGGCGGCGATCATGGCCTTCGGCGCCCTCTTCGGCGCGCTGAACACAATGTACTCGGCGGTGTCCACGCGCACGCAGGAAATCGGCACCCTGCGCGCGCTCGGCTTCGGCGCCGCGCCGGTGATCGCCTCGGTGATGGCCGAGGCCATGCTGCTCTCGCTGGCCGGCGGCCTGCTCGGCGCGGGCGTGGCCTGGTTGCTGTTCAACGGCTACTCGGTCAGCACGCTCGGCGGCAACTTCACCCAGATCGCCTTCAACTTCGCGGTCACGCCGACGCTGGTGCTGCAGGGCCTGGCCTGGGCGCTGGGCATCGGCTTCGTCGGCGGGCTGTTCCCGGCGGTGCGGGCCGCGCGCCTGCCGGTGACGGCCGCGCTGCGGGGCAGCTAGAGTGGCGGGCATGGAACTGTTCGCGCATCCCTTCTCGTCCTACAGCTGGAAAGCGCTGATCGCGCTGTACGAGCGCGGCATCGCCTTCGACTTCCGGCTGCTGACGCCGGAGGATCCGGCGACGATGGCCGAACATCGCGGGCTGTGGCCGATCGGCAAGATGCCGGTGCTGCGCGACGGCGAGCGCGTGCTGTTCGAGTCGAGCATCGTCATCGAGTACCTGGACCGGATCGGCGAGGCGCCGCGGCTGCTGCCCGCGGACCCGGACGCCGCCTTGCGCGTGCGCCAGCTCGACCGGGTCTTCGACCATTACGTGATGACGCCGATGGAGAAGATCGTGCTCGACCACCTACGCCCGGTCGAGTCGCGCGATGCCTGGGGCGTGGCGAAGGCGCGCGAGCGACTGCGCACGACCTACGCCTGGCTGGAGGGCGAACTCGGCGGGGATGGCTGGGCCTGCGGCGAGTTCTCGCTGGCCGAATGCGCCGCCGCGCCCTCGCTGTTCTATGCCGACTGGGTCGAGCCGATCGCGCCGGAACACGCGCGCCTGCGCGCCTACCGCGCGCGCCTGCTGGCGCGGCCGTCGGTCGCGCGCGCGGTCGACGGCGCCCGCCCCTATCGGTACTTCTTCCCGCCGGGCGCACCGGATCGCGACTGATCGCTGCGGCGCAAAAAACAGGGGCGACCCGAAGGCCGCCCCCGCTCCACCCAACTCCTTGCCGTGAATCAGAAGCGGTCGGGACCGCCCGTCCGGATCATGTCGCTCAGGCTCTGGCCACTGCCGCTGTGGCAGTGCAGTGCGTAGGGACGATCGCTGGCGCTGACGGTGTCGGCCTCGACTTCCAGCGTGTAGCGGCCATTGGCGCCACTGTTGCGCTCGGTCTTGTCGCCGAGGTAGACGTCGTGGAAGGCCACCATGCCGTCGCCGCCGGCGATCACCGTGCTGCCGTCCGGTCCGATCAGCCGCAGCTCCAGCCCGTAGCTCGCCGGCACCGTCTCGTGCGTCACGGCGTCGGCGATGTCGCAGCCGGCCTCGTCGGGATGGCGGAAGTAGAACACGTGGGTGTTGCTGCTCAGCCCACCCGCCGGGATCACGAACGCGCGGCCCTCGGTTTCACCCGGAAGCCGCATGTCGCGACGCACCGTGGTGTGGCGATTGATGTGGTCGTCCTGCGCGGCCCAGCTGCCGAACTCGGTGGCGTCGCTGCGTTCCTGCTTGCCGATGCGGAAGTCCGCGCCATAGCTGGTGTTGTCCTGCACCGTGCAGAAGCTGATCAGCGCCGGCTCGTTGAACTGACCCGCTTCCACGAACTTGATCCGGGCACCGTCGTAGTTCCCGTCCGGCGCCCCGGCAACGGAGAACACGTCGAGCATGCGCACCAGCCGGCCCGGCGGCAGGTCGATGAAGTTGCTAACGATGGTGCTGCCGTCGGCTGCGAAAATCGTGTAGTTGATGCGGGTGGTTTCCGCCGGGACTTCCGGGGTGACGTCGTGCAGGTTTCCGATGAAGCAGTTGGTCTGGTACGCCGGTGCGCCGCCGCTGGCCGCGATCCGCCGCAGGCCCGAGATGGACTGGTTGGCCGAGGTGAAGGTATTGGCCGCGAAACCCTCGACGGTGAAGCCCTGGCCTGCCGGATTGCTGACCCGGGAGAACGCCGCGAAGGGTTGCGAGCCGGCGTTGTCCTCGCGGACGTAGAGGTAGCCGAACTGGCTGCCGTCGGCGAGCGACGGGCAGATCTCGCGCAGGCTCTGGAACGTGCGTGACGAGGCCGGGCCGACGGTGAAGCCGGGGCAGCCGAGCATACCGGCCTGGCTGGTGCCATCGCCCGGCACGTAGGTCGGCACGATGGTGATGGTGGCGCCGGCATCCGGGTTGCGGAACGTGAAGCGCTGGGTAAAGGAACCCGAGTCCACCACCACCGGGAAGACCTGGATGGAGTGGTAGCCGTCGGTGGTCTGCGCGAGCGCTGCGGGCGCGCCACCGAGGGCGAGGCTGCAGGCGCCGGCGAGGGCGAGTTGCTTGAAGGTGTTCACTGACTTCTCCTTGTCTGGGCCGGGACGAGGTCTGCTCGTCCGCTGCGATCGATCAGAACTGGTGGCCCGCTACCTGGTAGCGGATGAGGTCGCCGAGCGTGTGCCCGCTGCCGCTCTGGCAATGCAGGCGGTAGGGCCGGTTGGCGCCCTCGTTGCTGCCGTTGCTTTCGACCTGGATCGCATAGCGCGTGTTGGCGCCGTTGTTGCGGTCGGCCTTGTCGCCCAGGTACACCTTGCCGAAGCCAGTGCTGTTGGCGCCACCGGCGATCACGCCGGTGCCGTACTGGTCCACCATCCGCATCTCCAGGCCGTACGCTGCCTCCGCGCGCAGGCCGGTGCCGGGATTGATCAGCTCGCACTGCACGTAGTCGGGGTGCTTGAAATACACCACGTGGGTATTGGTGGAAGCTCCCGCGGCGATGGCGAAGGCGCGGGCGCCACCGTTGTGCGCAACCTCCGAGGCCACCGTGGAATCGCGCGACGCGGTTTCATCCTGCCCGCCGATGCCGGAATACGGCGTGGATTTGCCCAGTTCCTGCTTGCCGATGCGGAAGTCCGCGCCAAAGCTCGTGTTGTCCTGCACCGTGCAGAAGCTGAGGATGCCGGGCTCGCCGCTGCTCGCCTCGTGGAAGGTGATGGTGGCGTCGTCATGGTTGCCGGGAGGCGCGCCGGCCGCGCCGAACACGTCGAGCATGCGCTTGAGCTTGCCGGGCGAGAGATTGACCACGCCGCTGCCAAGGGTGCTGCCGGTGCTGCTGCGCAGCGTGTACTGGACGCTGGTGGTGACCGGCGATGCCGCGGGCGTGATCTCGTTGAGGTTGCCGATGAAGCAGTTGGTCTGGAACGCCGGCGCGCCGCCGCTCGCCGCCCGCCGGCGCAGGCCGGTGACCACGGTGTCCGCGGACGTGAAGGTGTGCAGCGGGAAGGCCTCGACGGTGAAGCCGATGCCCTGCGGATTGCTGACCCGCGAGAAGCCCGCGAAGATGCGGTTGGTGGCGCTGATCTTGTGCACGGTCAGGAAGCCGAACTGGCTGCCGTCGGCCAGGTCCGGGCACAGCTGGCGCAGACTGGTGAACTCGGTCTGCTTGCCGGCCGGCAGGACGACCTGCGGGCAGGTGATGGTCGAGCCCTGGGTCGTGTCCTCGCCGGGGACGTAGGTCGGAACCACCGTCATCGGTCGATTGGTGTCCGGATTGGTGAAGGTGAAACGCTGAGTGAACGAGCCGGAATCCACGACCACCGGAAACACCAGGTGGGTATGGAATCCGTCGGTGGTCTGGGCATATGCGGGGAATGCGAAACTTCCCATCGCGGCCGCTACGGCGACGGCGAGGGCTGAGGATTTCAAGGTGCTCACTGACTTCTCCTTGTCTAGTGCACGACGGGGCATGCGTGTAACGGGATCGCACGCGGTTCGCCGTCGTGCCATTGCCCAACCTTGGGCGCGAGCCATTTCCCTGGCGCGTCGAACCCTTGCATCCAGTAACGCCGCCTACGGTTGAGGCAGGACTCGTGTCGCATGGGTGCGTTTGGTCGCGAGCAAGGTTTGCTCGCGTTCACATGCGTGCTCCGGGTTTATGCTGGAGACCCGGCCATCGCAGGAGAAACACCATGCGCATCGCTCGCCAGGATGTTCCCGTCAAGATCAACGCGCCCGGCGCCGTCGCCCGCCAGCAGCGCGATTTCGGCGATGCCCGAGGCTACGGCACCATGAGCGGCGAGTATTTCTCGCTCGGCGCCGGCGCCGACATCGCGCCGTTGCTCAAGGGCCTGGAAGGCGACCTGTGCCAGTCGCCGCACTGGGGTTACCTGATGCAGGGCGAACTCACCGTCACCTACGCGGACGACTCCGCCGAGACCGTGCGCAGCGGCGACCTCTTCTACTGGCCTCCCGGCCATACGGTGAAGGTCGCGCAGGACGCCGAGGTGATCCTGTTCAGCCCGCAGGACGAACACACGCACGTGATGGACCACATGCTCGGCAAGATGGCCGGCGCCTGAGCGCCGCGCCCGCTTACGCGCGCTCGGCGTCCAGCAGGGCCTGCTTGCGCGGCAGGCCCCAGCGGTAGCCGCCGAGCGAGCCGTCGCCGCGCACGATGCGATGGCAAGGCACGATCACCGCCAGCCGGTTCTGCGCGCAGGCACGCGCCACCGCGCGCGCCGCCGATGGCCTGCCCAGCGAAGCGGCGAGTTGCGCGTAGCTCAGCGTTTGCCCGGGCGGGATCTTCATCAACGCCTGCCACACGCGTTGCTGGAAGGCGGTGCCGATCAGTTCGATGTCCAGGCGCGCGGACTGCCCGGCCAGCATCTTCGCGACCTCGCGCACGCGCGGGGCGAGGAATTCGTCGCGGCCTTCCTCCACGCGCGACAGGCTCGCCTTCGGGAACTCGGCGCGCAGTCCGGCTTCGAGCGCGGCGGCATCGTCGCCGAGCGCGATCGCGCACAGCCCGCGATCGGTGGCCGCCACCAGCGCCTGCCCGAGCGCGGTGTCTATCAGCGTCCAGCGGATCTCCAGCCCTTCGCCGCCACGCCGGTAGGCGCCCGGCGCCATGCCGAGGCGCGCGGCGCCGTCCTCGTACACGCGGCTGGTGGACCCATAACCAGCCTCGAACAGCGCGCGGGTGACGTCGCCATTGCCGCGCAGCTCGCGCTTGAAGGTGGCGAGTTTCCTTTGCGCGCGGAATTCGGCGGGACTCAATCCGAAGGCGGCGCGGAAGCGGCGCTGCAAATGCGCAGGACTCAATCCCACGCTCGCGCCCAGCTGCTCAAGGGTGTAATCCCCGCCCTCCAGCATTCCCCGCGCCTTCTCCAACCGGACGTCCACGTTCTCCATGGCCGGGATTATCCGCCCGGCTTGTTTGGCTCGCTATCCGGATCTTGTCCTCGCGTTACCCGTAGGCCCTCGCGCGCCGCCGGGGGGTGTGGGTATCGCTGGTCGCCACGGCGTGAGCCGCTCCTGCCAACTCAGTGGCGAGCGGGCGGGCATCCTGCCCGCCCTCCTGCGATACCCACACCCCCCGACGTCACGCGAGGGCCGCAGGATTTTGGGGGCTGCGAGCGGGTAGCCGCCGAAGTCGGCTATTCCCCAGGAAAGAGCGCACGCATCAGGCTGCCGCAGCAGATCGCATGGACTCCGCAGCGCTTGGTGACGTCGGGGGGATGGGGTTGCAGCGGAGCTCGGCCAGGGATGGCCGAGCGGGCGGGACTCAGTTGGCAGGACGCAGCGTACTGAGTCCCGACCGCAGCAACCCCATCCCCCCGGCGGCGCCAAGCGCCGCCGAGAACCCAATCAATCCGACCAGACCGTAGCCTGGTGCGTACGCGGCAACACAGCTGCGGCGAGCTGGGCGTCGGAGGACAGCAGCGAGATCGCGTCGGAGAGGATCGCCGCGGTTTCGCGCAGCAGCGGATCCGGACGCTTCTTCGAAGCCTCCTCCTGCGCCACCTGCTCGGCCACGTCGCGCTCGTCGGCCTGCAGGCCGTCGTCCTCGTCGCGACCGCCGGGCTGCTCCAGCCCCAGCGCCTTGCGCTCGGCTTGGCGCTGCTTGCGCTTGGCCAGGTCCTCGTCGCGCTCGGCGCGGCGTTCGGCCTCGTTGAGCGAGATGACCTTCTTCTCGCGATCGGCGCGGAACTCGGCCACGTCCTGCGCCCACCAGCCGAACTCCTTGTCGGTGGCGATGCGACGCGCGTGGCGCGCGCGCAGGGCCGGCACGATCGGGCGGAAGTTGCCCAGGTTCTCGTGCGCGGCGGTCTGGATGCGGGTGGCCGGCAAGGCGTTGTCGAAGGTGCTCTCGCCGAACTCGGTCGCATCCACGGTGACCGGGAACTGGATCTCCGGCACCACGCCCGAATGCTGGGTGGTGGCGCCATCCACGCGGAAGAACTGCGCGATGGTCAGCTTCACCTGGCCGTACTGCTGCGCGGTCGGGGTCGGCCACTGGTTGAGCGGGATCAGGTTCTGCACCGTGCCCTTGCCGAAGGTCGGCTCGCCGATAATCAGGCCGCGTCCGTAGTCCTGCATGGCGGCGGCGAAGATCTCCGTGGCCGAGGCGGAGCTGCGGTTGACCAGCACGGCCAGCGGACCGTCCCAGGCCACGCCGGGCTCGCGGTCGCCTTCCACGTCCACGCGACCGCCGGACTGGCGCACCTGCACCACCGGGCCGCGGTCGATGAACAGGCCGGTCAACTCGACCGCTTCCTGCAGCGACCCGCCGCCGTTCTCGCGCAGGTCCATCACCACGCCGTCCACTTGCTCGGCCTTGAGTTCGCCCAGCAGGCGGGCGACGTCGGTGGTGGCCGAACGCGCATCCGGATCGCCGCGGCGCGCGGCCTCGAAGTCGAGGTAGAAGCCCGGCAGCGTGACCACGCCGATCTTCTTGCCGCCGACGTCGATGACCGACTTGCTGGCGGCCTGCTCTTCCAGCTTGATGGTGTCGCGGACGATGGTGACCAGCTTGTGCGGACCATCCGGGCCGGTCTCGGCCGGCAGCACGTCCAGGCGCACCTGGCTGCCCTTCTTGCCGCGGATCTGGTCCACCACGTCGTCGATGCGCCAGCCGACCACGTCGGTCATCGGGCCGCTGGTGCCCTGGCCGACGGCGACCACGCGGTCGCCGACCTTGATCTTGCCGCTGGACGCGGCCGGGCCGCCCGGCACCAGCGTGCGGATGACCACGAACTCGTCCTGGCGCTGCAGCACCGCGCCGATGCCCTGCAGCGAGAGCCGCATCTGCATGTCGAAGTTCTCGGCGCTGCGCGGGCTCATGTAGGAGGTGTGCGGATCGATGGAGCTGGCGTACGCGTTCATGAAGACCTCGAACACGTCGTCGCCGCGATTCTCGTGCGCGCGCTGGCCCAGCTGCGCGTAGCGCTTGTCGAGCGTGGTGCGGATCTCCTCCGGCGAACGGCCGGCGAGCTTGAGCCTCAGCGCGTCGTTCTTGACGTACTTGCGCCACAGTTCATTGAGCGCGGCCTGGTCGGGCGCCCACTGCGCCTTCTCGCGATCGTAGGCGAAGTCCTCCTGCGCGCTGAAGTCGAAGGGCTTGGCGAGCAGGCTGCGCGCGTAGGCCACGCGCTCGTCCACGCGCTTGACGTAGACCTTGAAGATCTCGTACGCCGGCTGCAGCTTCTGGTCCTTGATTGCGTCGTCCATGCGCGTGCGCCACGGCGCGAAGCGGTCCATGTCAGCCTGCAGGAAGAACAGCTTGTCGCCATCGAGGCTTTCGATGTAGCGGCGGAAGATGTCCTGCGAGAGCGAATCGTCCAGCGGCATCGGCCGGTAGGCGTAGCGGCTGTCGGACAGCAGGCCGTAGACGAGCGTCGTCGCTTCCGCCTGCGCGGTGGTCGGCGCCATCGGCTGCGCGGACTTGGACGCGCTGGCGACGGTGGCCGGCGTGCTGGCCGCGGCGATCGCCAGCGTCAGCGGCAGCAGGGCGGAGAAAACGAGCAACTTGCGATTGGACATGGGGCCGGTCCTCGAGACCGTGAGCATTCGATGCGTGCGGGTCCAGCTTGCGCCGCCCCCGCGGGGGGTGCCTGTGCCGATGGTACCGGGTCAGCATGTGGGAAAACCGTGAGCTACGGCGGCCTGCTTCAGGCCGGATTGCGGATCCGGGGAGTCACCGACCGCCCTTGGACCACCACCCACCGCCGGAGTTCAGCGGCGGTGCGCCGTTTCAGGCCGGCAGTTCGACGAAGCCGGCGTCCACCGCCATCCGGTCGGCGTGGTAGGACGAGCGCACCATCGGGCCGGACGCCACGTGGGTGAAGCCCATCGCCATGCCCAGCACCTCGAATTCCTTGAATTCTTCCGGCGTCCAGTAGCGGATCACCGGGTGGTGGTGCGGCGTGGGCTGCAGGTACTGGCCGATGGTGACCATGTCCACGTCGTGTGAACGCAGGTCCTGCAGGGTCTTGAGCACCTGCTCGCGGGTCTCGCCCAGCCCCAGCATGATGCCGGACTTGGTCGGCACCTCCGGGTGCTGGGCCTTGAAACGCTGCAGCAGCTGCAGCGACCAGGCGTAGTCCGCACCCGGACGCACGTTCGGGTACAGGTCCGGCACGGTTTCCAGGTTGTGGTTGAACACGTCCGGCGGATCGGACTTGAGCACCTCGAGCGCGCGGTCCATGCGGCCCTTGCCGCGGAAGTCCGGCGTCAGGATCTCGATGCGCAGCGCCGGCGACAGCGCGCGCGCCCGGCGGATGCAATCGGCGAAGTGCTGGGCGCCGCCGTCGCGCAAATCGTCGCGGTCCACGGAGGTGATCACCACGTAACGCAGATTCATGTCGGCGATGGTGCGCGCCAGGTTGCCAGGTTCATCGGCGTCCGGCGGCTTCGGGCGGCCGTGGGCGACGTCGCAGAAGCTGCAGCGGCGGGTGCAGACCTCGCCCAGGATCATGAACGTGGCGGTGCCGTGGCTGAAGCACTCGTGGATGTTCGGGCAGCTGGCTTCCTCGCAGACGGTGACCAGCCGGTTCTCGCGCAGCTTGGACTTGAGCTTCTGCACCGCGTTGCCGGCGGGGATGCGCACGCGGATCCAGCTCGGCTTGCGCAAGGTCGGAGCCGATTCATCGAATTTCACCGGGCTGCGGGCGATCTTGTCGCCGCCCAGCTGCTTCACGCCCGCCTGCAGCGACGCCGGCGCGTTCGAATCGATCACGGCGAGGGGAATGGACTTGAGGTCGGTGCTCATGCGGGTCTCAAAATCAGGCGGCCGCGGCGACGGCCAGGCCTTCAGGCAGTGCGGCGACGGTCTGCGGGTCCAGCCGCAACTGCGCGGCGAGGTTTTCCACCAGCACCGGCGCCACCGCCGCCAGCGTGCCGGGGCCGCCGCAGTCTAGCACCGAGGTCACCTGCAGCCCCTGGTAACCGCAGGGGTTGATGCGCGCGAAGGGCTCCAGGTCCATGCCGACGTTGAAGGCCAGGCCGTGGAAGCTGCAGCCGCGACGCACGCGCAGGCCGAGCGCGCCGATCTTGGCGCCGTCCACGTACACGCCGGGCGCACCCTCGCGCCGGACGGCGCGAATGTCCCAGGTCGAAAGCGTATCGATGAGCGCCTGCTCCAGGCGGCACACCAGCTCGCGCACGCCGATGCCGAGCCGGCGCAGGTCCAGCAGCGGATAGGCCACCAGCTGGCCCGGCCCGTGATAGGTCACCTGGCCGCCGCGATTGGTGCGCACGACGGGAATCTCGCCGGGCGCGAGCACGTGCTCGGGCTTGCCGGCCTGGCCGAGGGTGAACACCGGATCGTGCTCGACCAGCCAGAGTTGATGCGGCGCCTCGGGCGCGCGCGCGTCGGTGAACGCTTCCATGGCCTGCCACACCCGCTCGAAGGGCTGCCGGCCAAGCGTGAAGACCTGCAACGGCTCGGCCGCTACAGCGTCCACTTCACGTCCGGATGGGCGCGCAGGGCGTGGTGGGCGGCCTCGTAGTCGGCGCGCGATTCGGCGCGGAAGCTCACCGTCACCGACACGAAGCGGCCCTCCCGCGACGGTCGCGAGCGCACCGTTTCGTGCATCACCACCAGGCCGGCGGCGGTCAGTTCCTGCGGGATCGCCTGCGCCAGGCCGGCGCTGGCCGGGCCCATCGCGCTGATCTCGAACACGCCGGGAAACTGGAAGCCCTTGGCATCCTTGTCCTCGCCGTTGGGGCGGTTGTCGCGGGGTTCATCGCTCATGCGACCATTATCGGGCCGGCGACGCCCTTTCCCAAGCGCCTGCCCGGCCCTTTCGGCACATGCCCGCCGCCGCCGTCCCCGCTAGCATCGGGCGCTCCGCGCGCGCCTGCCGGCGCCGCCACCCTCCGCCCCTGAACGGATTCCTCCATGACGAAGACCCCGCTTGCCCTGATGATCGCCGCCGGCCTTAGCCTGAGCGTCGGCACCGCCACCGCCCAGACCGCCGATCCCGCCGTGAAAGCCGCCCCCACCGTCGCCCAGGCGCCGATCGCCAATCCCTTCTTCGCGCCCAGCACCCTGCCGTATCAGTACCCGCGCTTCGACCAGATCAAGGACGCGGACTACCTGCCGGCCTTCGAGGAAGGCATGCGCCAGCAGCGCGCCGAGATGGACGCGATCGCCAACGATCCCGAGGCCCCGACCTTCGACAACACCATCGTCGCGATGGAGCGCAGCGGCCAGCTGCTGACCCGCGTCGCCAACGTGTTCTTCAACCTCGCCGGCGCCAACACCAACGACACCCTGCAGGCGGTGCAGCGCGAGCTCTCGCCCAAGCTGGCCGCGCATAGCGACGCCATCAACCTCAACCCGAAGCTGTTCGCGCGGGTGAAGGCGCTGTACGACAACCGCGCCGCGATGAGCCTGGACCCGGAGTCCGCGCGCCTGCTCGAGCGCTACCACACCGACTTCGTCCGCGCTGGCGCCAACATGCCGGAGAAGGACAAGGAAACACTGAAGGCGATGAACGCCGAACTCGCCAAGCTGTCCACCGAGTTCAGCCAGAACACGCTGAAGGAAGTGAACGACTCGGCGCTGGTGGTGGACACCCGCGAGGAACTGAAGGGCCTGACCGACGCGCAGATCGAAGCCGCGGCCGCCGAGGCCACCAAGCGCAAGCTGCCGGGCAAGTACGTCATCACCCTGCTCAACACCTCCGGCCAGCCGCCGATGGATTCGCTGGAGAACCGCAGCGTGCGCGAGCGCCTGCTGAAGGCTTCGCTCGCCCGCGGCAGCCGCGGCAACGAGTTCGACACCACCGCGATTGTTGCTCGCACCGCAAAATTGCGCGCCGAGCGCGCCGCGCTGCTGGGCTACCCGGACCACGCCACCTACGTGCTCGAGGACGAGACCGCCAAGACCACCAAGGCGGTCAACGACATGATGGCCGGCCTGGCGCCGGCCGCCGTCGCCAACGCCCGCAAGGAAGCGGCGGACATGCAGAAGGTGATCGACGCCGAGAACGGCGGCTTCCAGCTCGCCGCCTGGGACTGGGCCTACTACGCCGAGAAGGTGCGCGCGCAGCGCTATGCCTTCGACGAGTCGCAGCTCAAGCCCTACTTCGAGATGAAGAACGTGCTGGAGAACGGCGTGTTCCATGCCGCCACCGGCGTCTACGGCATCACCTTCAAGCAGCGCACCGACCTGCCGGTCTACGACCCGGACGTGCTGGTATACGAGGTGTTCGACAAGGACGGCAAGCACCTCGCGCTGTTCCTGGCCGACTTCTACGCCCGCCCGAACAAGCGCGGCGGCGCCTGGATGAACGAGTACGTCAGCCAGTCCGGCCTGATGGGCACGCAGTCGGTGGTGGCCAACCACCTCAACATCCCCAAGCCCGCCTGCGGCCCGACCCTGCTGACCTGGGACGAGGTGACCACCGCGTTCCACGAGTTCGGCCATGCGCTGCACGGCATGTTCTCGAACGTGAAGTACCCGCGCTTCGCCGGCACCAACGTGCCGCGCGATTTCGTGGAATACCCGTCGCAGGTCAATGAAATGTGGGCCGACTGGCCGTCGGTGCTGGCCAACTACGCCAAGCACCACGAGACCGGCGCGCCGATGCCGAAGGAACTGCTGGACAAGGTGCAGGCGGCCTCGAAGTTCAACCAGGGCTTCGCCACCACCGAGTACCTGGCCGCGGCGCTGCTCGACCAGCGCTGGCACCAGATGCCCGCCGCGCAGGTGCCGGACGCCGCCGGCGTGATGGCCTTCGAGGCCAAGGCCCTGGCCGAGGCCGGCGTGGACTTCGCGCCGGTGCCGCCGCGCTACCGCACGCCCTACTTCAGCCATGTCTGGGGCGGCGGCTACTCGGCCGGCTACTACGCCTACCTGTGGAGCGAAGTGCTCGACGCCGAGAGCGTGGAGTGGTTCAAGCAGAACGGCGGCCTGACCCGCAAGAACGGTGACCACTTCCGCGACACGCTGCTGTCGCGTGGCGGCAGCGAGGACGCGCTGGTGCTGTTCAAGAACTTCGCCGGGCGCGAGCCGAGCGTGGAGCCCTTGCTGATTCGGCGTGGGTTGAAGGCTGAGCCGGCGAAGAAGTAAGCGGCTTCGACTGCCGGAAATGAAGAAGCCGCCTTCGGGCGGCTTTTTTTCTGGCTCAGTTCTGCCCCGCTACGGCAAACGCGTATCCGGCATTCGGCACGTACTCGATCCACGCGCCCGACCCGCCGGCCTCGGTAAGCTTGCGCCGCAACCGATGCACCACCTGCTTGAGCGACTCCCGGTCGGCGGCCTCGCGGTCGGACCAGACGAAGCCGATCACCCGCTCGGTATCCACCGGGCGGCCGCGATGCGAGAGCAATAAACGCAGCAGGCGCAGTTCGAGCGGCGACAACCGGAACGGCTCGCCGCCGGACACGCTCGCCTCGCTGCGTTCGACATCGATGGACAGCGGCCCCCATGCCAGCACCGGATCCTCCACGGTGTCGCTGCCGCGCCGCAGCAGCGAGCGCACCCGCGCCAGCAGCGCGCGCGGGCTGAAGGGCTTCTTCAAATAGTCATCCGCGCCGAGGTCGAGGCCGCGCACCTCGTCCTCCTCGGCGTCGCGCACGGTCAGCATCATCACCGGCACCTGGCTGGTCTTGCGCAGCTGGTGCAGCACCTGGAACCCGTCGAGCAGGGGCAGGTTGACGTCGAGCACGACCAGGTCGGGCACGGACTCGTGCAGGCGGGCCAGGGCCTGCTCGCCGTCGAAGGCGGTCGTCACCTCGTAGCCGGCGCTGGCGAGCGCGAACTTCAGCAGGCCGACCAGCTCGACGTCGTCGTCGACGATCAGGACATTCATGCCGACACCTTCTCGCGCGGCAGCACGATACCGATGCGGGCGCCGCGGCCGTGCACCGGCTCGGCGACCTTCACCTCGCCGCCGTGCGCGACCACCACCGCGTGCACGATCGCCAGGCCCAGGCCGGTGCCGCGCTGGCTCGGTTCCTCGTGCGGGGATCGGCGGAACGGCGCAAACAAATCGCGTGCGGCGCCCAGCGCCGGCAGGCCGGGTCCTTCGTCCTCCACCCAGGCGGTGACCGATTCGGGCGTCCACTCCATCTCGATCCAGATGGTGGTGCGGTCGGGCGCGAACTTGTTGGCGTTGGCCAGCAGGTTGACCATCACGCTGGCCAGGCGCGGCGAGTCGCCGACCACGCCGCCACCGCCCGACAGCTCCATCACCACGCGCTGCTCGCGCTGGTCGGTGAGCGGCCTCATCAGCTCGACCGCGTCCTGGATCACCTCGTTGAGGTCCACCGGCTGGCGGCGCAGGCGCATCTCGCCGCTTTCGATGCGCACCGACTCCAGCAGGTTGTCCACCAGGTGCGAGAGCCGCATCGAGCCGCGGTACTGCGAGTCGGCCAGCTGCACCGCGACCGCGTCCTGGCTGCCGCGCAGGTGGTCGCGCAGCAGTTCGATCGAGGCGATCTGCGCAGAGAGCGGCGTCTGGAATTCGTGCGAGAGGTTGGCGAGGATGCGATCGCGCATGGCGCGCGCCGCCTCGATGGCGTTCTCCTCGCGCACGACCCAGACCTGGCGGCCGCCGCTGGCGTCGAGCCGGCGCAGGATCAATGGGCGCTGGCTGCCGGCGACGCTGCGGCGCTCGAGCGTCGCGGTGCCGGGCATCGTCTCCTCCGATGCCTCAACCGCACGCGGCGGCGGCATCAGCGAATCCACCGGCTCGCCGAGCACGTCCTCGCGACTGCGCCCCACCAGTTCGAGGAACTGGCGATTCGCGTAGTGGATGCGTTGTTCCTCGTCCACGCCGACGATGCCCTCGTCCACGCCATCGAGCACGGCGTCGAGTTCC
>CAMPGW010000050.1 GCA_946885735.1 uncultured Gammaproteobacteria bacterium | reverse complement strand
GGGTCGGCTTCGTGCACGGGGTGATGAACACCGACAACATGTCCATCCTCGGCCTCACCATCGACTACGGCCCCTATGGCTGGATCGACGACTACGACCCGGACTGGACGCCCAACACCACCGACCGCGAGCACCGCCGCTACCGCTTTGGACAACAGCCGCAAGTCGCGTTCTGGAATCTGTCGCGCCTGGCCGGCGCGCTGGCGATGCTGCTCGAGGACGCCGCGCCCTTGCAGGAGGGATTGCAGGCCTACATCGCGACCTGGACGCGACGCGACCTGGTCGCCGCCGCCGCCAAGCTCGGCCTGGAGGATGCCGGCGAGGAAACGCTGGCCCTGCGGCAGTCGCTGCATGCGCTGCTGCGCGAGGCCGAGGTGGACATGACGCTCTGGTACCGCGCCTTGTCGACGATCGATCCCGGCGCGCCCTCGCTGGCGCCGTTCGAGGAAGCCTTCTACGACGACGCCAAGCGCCGCCGCCACGAGGCCGACCTGCTCGAATGGCTGCAGCGCTATTCCGCGCGCCTGCAGGCGCAGGCGCGCCCCGCGGACGAACGCCGCGCCGCCATGGACGCCTGCAACCCCCGCTACGTGCTACGCAACTACCTCGCCCAGCAGGTGATCGACCGCGCCGAGGCGGGCGACGAAGCCGGCATCGGCGAGTTGCTCGAGGTGCTGCGGCGCCCGTACGAGGACCAACCCGGGCGCGAGGAATTCGCCCGCCGCCGACCCGACTGGGCGCGCACCCGCGCCGGCTGCTCGATGCTCTCATGCAGTTCCTGAGCAGGCGCGACCCGCAGGGACGCCACGGGCCGCGCTATTTCAACGCGCTGGTGGTGGCGCTCGTCGCCACCCTCGCGGCGGGACTGCTGCGTTGGAGCCTCGATCCGTGGGTGGGCGACCGCGTGGCCTTCGCGACCTTCTTCATCGCCGTGGTGTTCGCGGTGCGCTTCGGCGGACTCGCGTCCGCCTTGCTGACGATGATGCTGGCGGTGGGCTGGGCGCTGCTGGCCTGGTTCCCGGATGGCCCGCTGGCCACCGCCACCCTGGTGTCCTGCGCGGTGTTCGTGGTCAGCAGCCTGGCCATCGTCGCGCTCGGCCGGCGGATGCACTTCGCCGAGGCCATGGCCCAGGGCCGTTCGTCGGAGTTGCAGGACACGGTGCACGGCCTGCGCGCCAGCCAGGGCCGTCTGCAGTTGGCCACGGAAATCTCCGGCGCCGGCGTGTTCGAGTGGGACATCGCCCGCGACCGCTTCACCGGCGAGAATCCGGAGGCCTATCGCATCTTCGGCCGCACGCCGGACGACGAAAAACTCTCGATGGCGACCTTCATCGAGCGCCACCTGCATCCGGAGGACGTCAGCGAAGTGCAGGCGCGGCTGCAGCAGGCGATGCATCCGGGCGAGCGCTTCCACGTGGTGTTCCGGATCCGGCGGGCGCCGGAGGAGTGGCGCTGGGTGGAGATCGCCGGGCTGTTCCTGTTCGAGGGCGGCGCGGCGACCCACCTGATCGGCGTGATCGCCGACATCAGCGAGCGCAAGGAACTCGAGGACAGCCTGCGCAAGATGGCCCGGGACCTGTCGGAGGCCGACAACCGCAAGGACGAGTTCCTGGCCACGCTGGCGCACGAGCTGCGCAACCCGCTGGCGCCGATCCGCAATGGCGTGGAGCTGCTCAAACGCCTGGAAGGGGCCAATCCGCAGGCGATGGAGGTGGTCGCCGTGATGGAGCGGCAGATGCGGCACATGGTGCGGCTGGTGGACGACCTGATCGACGTCAGCCGGATCACCCGCAACAAGCTCGAGCTGCGCCGCCAGCACGTCGAGTTGGGCCAGGTGCTGCGTACCGCGATCGAAGCCAGCCAGCCGCTGGTCGAGGCCAAGCGCCATCGCGTCGATCTTTCGCTGCCGCCGACGCCGGTGTACCTGGAGGCCGACGCCACCCGACTGGTGCAGGTGTTCACCAATCTGATCAACAACTCGGTGAAGTACACCGAGCCCGGCGGCCATATCCGCGTCGTCGCCGAACGCCACGGCGGCGAGGTGCTGGTGGTGGTGCGCGACGACGGCAGCGGCATCCCGCCGCAGATGCTGCCGCGGGTATTCGAGATGTTCACCCAGCTCGACCGCACGCTGGAGCGCTCGCAGGGCGGGCTCGGCATCGGATTGTCGATGGTCAAGCGGCTGGTGGAGATGCACGGTGGCAGCATCACGCTGCACAGCGAGGGCGTCGGCTGCGGCACCTGCGTGGAGGTGCGCCTGCCGGCGGTGCTCTCGCCGGCGCCGCCACCCTGGGCTCAGGCCGGCGGCGAAACGCGGCCGGCCGCGGCGCGCCGCATCGTGGTGGCGGACGACAACCGCGACGCCGCCGACAGCCTGGCGACCGTGCTCTCGATGATGGGCCACGAGGTGAACGTCGCCTACGACGGCGTCGAGGCCGTGGCGGCGGTGCAAGCCGTCGATCCCGACGTGGTGATGCTCGACATCGGCATGCCGCGCATGGATGGTCACGAGGCCTGCCGGCGCATCCGCGAATTGCCGGGGCGCGCCGACAGCGTGCTGATCGCGGTGACCGGCTGGGGCCAGGACGAGGACCGCCTGCGCTCGCAGGAGGCCGGTTTCGACCTGCACCTGACCAAGCCGCTGGACCCGGCGGCGATCGAATCGGTGCTGGCGGGGCTGCCGCCGCGCAAGCCGCGCGAGCAACCGGTTTCCTGATAGTCCCGGTTACAGGCCCGTCGGCCAGGTTTCGGGCGCCTCGCGTGCCTGCCAGTGATGGCCCGGTTCGATCGGCTCCAGTGCATCGGTCTCGTCGAGGTGGTAGACGGCGTCGAACTGCCCGGGCAGGTCGGCCGGGAAGTAGTGGCTGGCGCGCTCGCTCTCCGGCAGGTAGAGCACGCCGATGGCGCGCTCGAGCAGGCGCTCGCCGTGGCCGGACAGCGGCAGGAAGAACCGATCCAGTCCGCTGCGATGGAAGCGGTGTTCCCAGCTGTCGGGCCGTGCCGGTCGCACCCAGCGCCGCTCCGGCGGCGCGTCCCAGGCGCGAGCCGCGGTGACGTGCCCGGTGTAGGTCGTGAAACCCACCAGCAGCACGCGCTCGGCGCCCAGGCGCTGGCGCAGCAACTGGCCGACGTTGACCTCGCCGCGCTCGCCCATCGCGGTGGCGCGCGCATCGCCCAGGTGCGAGTTGTGCGCCCACACCACGATGCGGCCTTCGCGTCCCTCGCGACGCAGGTGCGCGCGCAGGGCCACCAGCGTGTCCACCATGTGGCCGTCGCGCAGGTTCCAGGTATTGGCGCGGCCGCCGAACATGCCGCGGTAATAGCGCTCCGCGTTCATCACCACGCTGGCATTGCGCTCGGCGAGGAACTGCTGCTCGCGCGCCGCGCGGCCATCGAGCCGTTCGAACTGCGGCGCCTTGCGCACCAGCGCCTGCAACAGCGCAGCGGCCTCGTCGCGGCAGTCCGGACGCAGCCCGGTGGCGGCCTCGTAGCCGTACTCCTGCGCGTCCTGCACGTGGTCCAGGCCTTCGTAGAGCTTGCGCGCCGCCTCGGCCTGTTCGGCGTCGCGCGGGGCCAGGTAGCCGACCACCGCTTCCGCCGAGCGGTACAGGCTGTACAGGTCCATGCCGTACATGCCGACGGCAGACTCGGCGCCGGCGCGGTCGTTGTGCGCACGCAGCCAGGCGGCGAACTCGCGCACCTCGGTGTTGCGCCACAGCCAGGCGGGAAAACGTTCGAAGTCGTCGAAGGCGCCGTCGAGCGTGTCCTCGCCCTGGCCGAGCAGGTAGTGGTTGAGCCGCTGCACGTCGGGCCAGTCGCCTTCGACGGCGATCGCATCGAAACCCAGCTCCTCGACCAGGCGCCGGGTGATCGCCGCGCGCATGGCGTAGAACTCGCGGGTGCCGTGGCTGGCCTCGCCCAGCAGGACGAAGTCGCGACCGGCGGCCATCGCCAGCAGCGCGTCGTGGTCGCCGTCGTCGCCGTCCAGGCGGGTCGCGGCGGCGCGCAAGGCATCCGGGCTGGCAAGAGGATCGACCATGGGGCCTCCTTCGCCGCCACCGTAGCGCAGGCCCGGGGTCCCTGTTTGAAGCGCGGCCTACCGCGGGCTCCGGGGCCGCCCGGACCCCGGCCGGTATAATGGCCGGCTCAGCCGTTCCCGCAGGTTTGCCCCATGTCCGTCCCCGCCACCGACCGCCCGTCCGCCATCCAGGACGGCGACTACACGCTCGAGCACAAGTACACGCGCGAGGCCGGCCGGATCTACCTGTCCGGCGTGCAGGCGCTGGTGCGGCTGCCGCTGATGCAGCAGATGCGCGACCGCGCCGCCGGGCTGGACACCGCCGGTTTCATCTCCGGCTACCGCGGCTCGCCGCTGGGCGGTTTCGACCTGGAGCTGTGGCGGGCGAAGAAGCACCTGGCCGCTTCGAATATCGAGTTCACGCCGGGATTGAACGAGGACCTCGGCGCGACCATGGTCTGGGGCACCCAGCAGGCCAACCTGTTCCCGGGCGCGAAGTACGACGGCGTGTTCTCGATGTGGTACGGCAAGGGTCCCGGTGTGGACCGCTGCGGCGACGTGTTCAAGCACGGCAATGCGGCCGGCACCGCGCAGCATGGCGGCGTGCTGGCGCTGGCGGCCGACGACCATGCCTGCCGTTCGTCGACGCTGCCGCACGGCAGCGAGCTCGAATTCGTGTCCGCGATGATGCCGGTGCTCAATCCCGCCGGCGTGCAGGACATCCTCGACATGGGCCTGCTGGGCTGGGCGATGTCGCGCTTCACCGGGCGCTGGGTCGGCTTCAAGACCATCGCCGAGACGGTGGAGTCATCGGCGTCGGTCAACGTCGATCCGCACCAGCTCGACATCGTCATCCCCACCGACTTCGCGCTGCCGCCGGGCGGGCTCAACATCCGCTGGCCAGACCCGCCGCTGGACCAAGAGTTGCGACTACATCAATACGCGGTCGCGGCAGCGACCGCCTTCGCCCGTGTGAACCGCCTGGACAAGATCATCTTTGATTCCCCGAAGGCGCGGCTGGGCATCGTCACCACCGGCAAGAGCTACCTGGACGTGCTGCAGGCGCTGGAATACCTGGGCATCGACCACAAGGCGGCCGAGGACATCGGCATCCGCGTCTACAAGGTCGGCATGACCTGGCCGCTGGAGCCGCAGGGCATCGAGGCCTTCGCCCGCGGGCTGGAGGACATCATCGTGGTCGAGGAGAAGCGCAGCTTCCTCGAGTCGCAGATGAAGGAGCAGATGTACAACTGGGATCGTTCGACGCGGCCCAGCGTGGTGGGCAAGTACGACGAGAGCGGCGAGTGGATCCTGCCCTCGACCAACGAGCTGACGCCGGCGCGCATCGCCCGCGTCATCGCCAAGCGGCTGTCGCGCTTTTTCACGTCCGAGCACATCAGCTCGCGCCTGGACTTCCTGGCGGCGAAGGAACGCGAGCTGGCGCAGCCGCGCGCCGCCTTCCCGCGCGCCGCGCATTACTGCTCGGGCTGCCCGCACAACACCTCGACGATCGTGCCGGAAGGCTCGCGCGCGCTGGCCGGCATCGGCTGCCACTACATGGTCACCTGGATGGATCGCAACACCGACACCTTCACCCAGATGGGCGGTGAAGGCGTCACCTGGTGCGGGCAGGCGCCGTTCACCGAGGAGAAGCACGTCTTCCAGAACCTCGGCGACGGCACGTACTTCCATTCCGGCTCGCTGGCGATCCGCCAGTCCGTCGCCGCCAAGGTCAACATCACCTACAAGATCCTCTACAACGACGCGGTGGCGATGACCGGCGGCCAGCCGGTGGACGGCACGCTGACGGTGCCGGACATCGCCAAGCAGGTGCGCAGCGAGGGCGTGCAGACCATCGTCGTGCTCTCGGACGACATCGAAAAATGGTCCGATCGCTCGATCTTCCCTTCCGGCGTCGAGTTCCTCGATCGCCGCGAACTGGATGCGGTGTCCAGGCGCCTGCGCGAGACCCCCGGCACCACCGTCATCATCTACGACCAGACCTGCGCGGCCGAGAAGCGCCGCCGCCGCAAGCGCGGCAAGATGCCGGACCCGGCCAAGCGCGTGCTGATCAACCCGGCGGTGTGCGAGGGCTGCGGCGATTGCGGCGTGCAGTCCAACTGCGTGTCCATCCTGCCGCTGGAGACCGAGTTCGGCCGCAAGCGCGAGATCGACCAGAGCAACTGCAACAAGGATTTTTCCTGCGTCACCGGCTTCTGCCCCAGCTTCGTGACGGTGAAGGACGCGCCGCTGCGCAAGCGCAAGCCAGCCGCCTCCGCCGTTGATTTCTCGACGCTGCCGGACCCGGCGTTCAAGAGCGACCTCGCCGAACCGTGGAACATCCTGATCACCGGCATCGGCGGTACTGGCGTGGTGACCATCGGCGCACTGCTGGGCATGGCCGCGCACCTGGAGCGCAAGGGCGGCAGCGTGCTCGACCAGACCGGGCTGGCGCAGAAGGGCGGCGCGGTGACCACGCACGTGCGCATCGCGAAGGATCCGTCCGACATCCACGCCGTGCGCATCGCCGCCGGCGAGGCCGACCTGGTGCTGGGCTGCGACATGGTGGTGGTCAACGACTACTGGGCGCTGTCGAAGATCCGCGCCGACCGCAGCCACGTCGTGCTCAACGGCTACCAGGCCATGCCGGGCACCTTCACCCGCAACACCGAGCTGCAGTTCCCGGCGCGCGACATCATCGCCGCGGTGAGCACCGCGCTCGGCGGCCGCGAGCCGGCGGTGGTGGAAGCCACGGATCTCGCGCTGGCGCTGATGGGCGACGCCATCGCCACCAACCTGTTCATGCTCGGCCACGCCTGGCAGCAGGGCCTGGTGCCGCTGTCGCTGGAGTCCATCACCCGCGCGATCGAGCTCAACGGCGCGGCGGTGGCGATGAACACCCAGGCCTTCGCCTGGGGCCGCATGGCCGCGCACGATCCGGCGGCGGTGCAGCGCGCGGCCTTTCCGGCCACGACTGAGGCAACGACGCCATCCGCCACCGCGATCGCCTTCCGCGGCGAAGGCCGCGAGGCGCGCACGCTGGAGGAGACCATCGCCATCCGCGAAGCCTTCCTCACCGAATACCAGGACGCCAGGTACGCCCGCGCCTACCGCGATTTCGTCGAGCGCGTGCGCGAGGTCGAGCATGCGCGCACGCCGGGCCTGACCGGGCTCGGCGAGGCGGTGGCGCGCTACCTGTTCAAGCTGATGGCCTACAAGGACGAGTACGAGGTTGCGCGCCTGTACAGCACCGGCGATTTCGCCGCGCAGGCCCGGCGCGTGTTCGAGGACGGCGGCTCGCTGCACCTCAACCTTGCCCCGCCGATGTTCAGCAAACGCGACAGCCGCGGCCACCTGGTCAAGCGCGAGTTCGGGCCGTGGATGTTCACCGCCATGCGCGGGCTACGCCGCTTCAAGTTCCTGCGCGGCACCGCCTTCGATCCCTTCGGCCGCACGGACGAACGCCGCAGCGAACGCCAGCTCATCGCCGACTACCGCGCGCGCATCGAGACGCTGCTGGCCGACCTGGCGCTGGCCAACCATGCGCTGGCGGTGGAGATCGCCCGCGTGCCCGAGCACATCCGCGGCTTCGGGCACGTCAAGGAAGCGCACCTGGCCAAGGCCAGGGCGCACGAAGCGTCGCTGATGGAGAAGTGGCCGCACGGCGCACCGGCCGCCTAGGGTGCTCGCCTACGCGCTTGGCGGTTCCCGTCTCGCGTGGCTGATCGGCCTGAGCCTGCTCGCGGTGGCCACGCACGCGCTGGCCGCGGTGATGGGCCTGCGCTTGCTGCCGGTGCCGCAGGTCAGCGGCTCGCCGGCGGGAATGGTGGCGTTGCTGGTCGCGCTGGCCGCCGAGCTCGTGCTGTGGCTGCTGGCGATGAAGCTGGCGGTCGAGGCCTTGCGGCACGGCGCCGCCGGCCACGGGGTGGACGCGGCGGATGCGGTGGTCGAGGACGGGGTCGCGCTGCGCCACCTCGTGCTGTGGCTCGCCCTGGCAGTAGCGGGCTTCCTGGCGTGGCGGCTCGCCGGCCGCGCGGCGTTCGGGCTGTACCTGTTCGCGGCCTGCGCCTTGCTGCCTGCGCTGCTGTCGCTGCTGACGATGGAGGACAGCCTCTGGCGCGCCTTCGACCCTCGCGCGTGGTGGGAGCTGCTGTCGCGTTCCGGGCCGAACTACCTGGCGTGTGCGGGGCGACTCGCCGTGCTGTTCGGCGGCGGCTTCGCGCTCGCGCTGTTGCTGCATGGCGCGCTGCCCGGTGGGCTGGCGGCGGGCCCCGCGCGCTTCCTGAGCCTGCTCGGCCTGGTGTCGGGGTATCACGCGCTGGGCCTGTGGCTGCATCGGCAGCGTGACGAGTTCGGGCTGCCTGCGCCGATGCCCTTGCCGCGCTCGCGACTGGCCTCCTTCGACGAGGACGCCGCGATGGCGGAGGCCGATGCCCTGGCCGCCGACGATCCGGCGACGGCCGCCACGCGCCTGCTGCCCGTGCTGCGCGGCCGCGGTGGCTCCGCACCGGTGCATGCGCGCTACCGCGAACTGTTGCAGGCGGCCGGCGACCGCGACGCCTTGCTCATGCATGACCGCGAATACGTGGCCGTGCTGCTCGCGCTCGGCCAGGAGCGCCCGGCGCTGTCGCTCTACCTGGCCGCGCGCGCACTCGATTCCGGCTTCGAACTCGAGGGACCCGATGAACTCGGGCAACTCGTCCGCTTGACCGAGCGCATCGGCCAGTCGCAGTTGTCGCTCGCGCTGGCGCTGGAGTACCTGCGCCGCTTCCCGCGTACCCGCGATGCCGTCACGCATGCGCTGCGGCTTGCGCAACGCGTGCATGAACATCCCGAGCGCACCCGGGAGGCGCGTGCAGTGCTCGTCGAGGTGCTGGCGCGCCATCCCGACCATGCGGCGCATGCCGAACTCGAGCACGCATTGGCCTGCGCTGCCCGACTGAAGGCGCGTTGCCGGCGTGTCCGCCGGCTGAACGGATTCCCGCACTCAGGACCCGCTGGGCCCCGGGGGCGTACACTCCGCCACTTGCCCCCACTGAGGCGCGTTCTCCGCGCCCTGGATGCGATGGATCCAAGCAAGCCCCCGCCGCCGCACGTGCAGTCTCAGGCACCTTCGACGGCCCCGGTCCCCGAGGTCACCGACCACGACTTTCGCCTGATGGTGGATTCGATCGCCGACTACGCGATCTTCCTCCTCGATGCGGGCGGCCACGTGCGCACCTGGAACGCCGGCGCCGAGCGCATCAAGGGCTACCTTCCTGAAGAAATCATCGGCCAGCACTTCACCGTGTTCTACCCGCCCGAGCAGGTGGCGCGGCGCTGGCCGGACTACGAACTGGAGATGGCGCGCAAGGAAGGCCGCTTCGAGGACGAAGGCTGGCGCGTGCGCAAGGACGGCAGCCGCTTCTGGGCCAACATCGTCATTACCCGCCTGCTCGACGAAGAGGGCGTGTTGCGCGGGTTCTCCAAGGTCACCCGCGACCTGACCGAGCGGCGCATGCACGAGCAGATGCTCCGGCGCAGCGAGGAGCGTTTCCGCCTGCTGGTCGAGGGCGTGCAGGACTACGCGATCTTCCTGCTCGACCCCGAAGGCCACGTCTCGACCTGGAATCCCGGCGCCCAACGCACCAAGGGCTATCGCCCCGAAGAAATCCTCGGCAAGCACCTGTCCACCTTCTATCCGCCCGAGCTCGCCGCCAGTGGCTGGGCCGGGCAGGTGCTGGCGCTGGCCCTGCAGAACGGACGCTTCGAGGAGGAAGGCTGGCGCGTGCGCAAGGACGGCACGCGCTTCTGGGCTTCGGTGGTGATCACGCCGTTGTTCGACGAACGCGGCAACCATCGCGGTTTCGCCAAGGTCACGCGCGATCTCACCGACAAGCGCCGCATCCGGCACCTGGAAGACGAGGGCCGGCGCATCACCACCTTCCTGGCGATGCTGGCGCACGAGCTGCGCAATCCGCTGGCGCCGATGGCCAATGCGCTCTCGATCCTGCGGGTGGCCGGGAAGGACGAGGCGGCGACCGCGACCGCGCGCGAGGTGCTCGGGCGCCAGCTCACGCAGATCATCCGGCTGGTGGACGACCTGCTCGACGTCGGCCGCATCACCAGCGGCAAGGTCCTGCTCGAGCGCGAACTGCTACCGCTGGGTTCGCTGGTCTCCGAGGCGGTGGAAGCAATTCGCCCGCAGGCCGAGGTGAAATCGCTGGACCTGGCCATGACGAGCGAGGGCCCGGGTCCCTGGGTGAGCGGAGACCGTACGCGCCTGCTGCAACTGGTGGGCAACCTGCTGGCGAACGCGGTGAAGTTCACGCCCGAGCACGGCCGCATCGAGGTCGCGCTGCGTCGGCAGACGGGCCTGGCGGAGTTGTCGGTACGCGACAGCGGCGCTGGCGTGCCCGCGCACCTGACCGAGGAAATCTTCCGACCCTTCGTGCAGGGCGAGCAGGACGTCGCGCGCAGCCAGGGCGGCCTGGGCCTGGGCTTGGCGCTGGTGCAGCAGATCGCCGAACTGCACGGCGGGACCGTCGCGGTCTACGCCGCCAGTCCCGGCGGCGGTGCCGAATTCGTCGTCACCCTGCCGCTGGCCGAGCCGCCCACCGACCGCCTTCCTGCGCCGGGTGCGGCACCGCAGCGGCAATTGCGGGTGCGCGCGCGCGGGCTGCTGGTGGTGGACGACAACGTGGATGCCGCCAACACGCTGCGGATCGTGCTCGAGGCGGTGGGCTATCGCGTGCGGGTCGCCTATGACGGGCCCACCGCCTTGGCCTTGGCGCGTGAAACGCGCCCGGAAGCCCTGCTGCTGGACATCGGCCTGCCCGGCGTGAGCGGGCTGGAGGTCGCGCGCGCGTTGCGTTCCGATCCCGGCCCGACTCCGAAGCTGGTCGCGGTGACCGGTTACGGCGCGGCCGAGGATCGGGCCGCCACCGCCGAGGCGGGATTCGACCTGCACCTGGTCAAGCCGGTGGACCTGGCCGCGCTGACGCAGGCGCTGGAAAAGCTGCTGGATTAGGCCGGCTGCGGCTTTCGAGCCGTCGTCTTCTTTGGTTTCGCGCTCGATTTTTTCGCGATGCTCTTCCTGGCGATCGCGCGCTTCGCCACCTGCTTCTTCGGCGCGGACTTGCGTGCCGCCGGTGGCCACGCCAGTTCGATCCAGGTCGGTGCGTGGTCGCTCGCGCCCGTCTCGCCGCGCACCCAGCGATCCACGCCCGCCGTGCGCAGCGCGGGCGCCAGTTCATGGTTGAGCAGCAGGTGGTCGATGCGCAGGCCCGAGTTGGTGTCCCAATGCCGGCGGAAGTAATCCCAGAACGTGTAGATGCGTTGCTCGGGATGGGTCGCGCGCAAGGCGTCCGTCCAGCCCTGCGCGAGCAGGCGCCCGTAGCACTCGCGGCTCTCCGGCTGCAGCAGCGCGTCCTTGCGCCAGGAGCGCGGGTTGTAGATGTCGAAATCGGTCGGCACCACGTTGAAGTCGCCCGCCAGCAACACCGGGTGCCCGCTGCCGTGCAGGCTGCGCGCGTGGCGGATCAGGCGCTCGAACCAGGCCAGCTTGTAATCGAACTTCGGGCCCGGCTGCGGGTTGCCGGTGGGCAGGTAGAGGCAGCCGATGATGATTCCGTTCACCGCCGCCTCGAGGTAGCGGCTGTGGCTGTCGTCGGGGTCGCCCGGCAGCCCGATGCGGCTCAACACCGGCTCGGCGCCGCGCGCCAGGATGGCCACGCCGTTCCAGCTCTTCTGCCCGTGCCACAAGGCGCCATAGCCGGCGCCGCGGAGGGCCTCGATGGGAAAGGCCTCGTCGGGCGCCTTCAGTTCCTGCAGGCAGGCCACGTCGGGTTGCTCGCGCTCGAGCCAGGCCAGCAGGTTGCCCAGCCGCGAGCGGATGCCGTTGACGTTGAAGGTGGCGATGCGCATCGCCGCCAGTGTGCCGCGTCGAAGCCCGTGTGGGCCGGCTTCGCTCAGCGCGCGGCGGCCGACGGTTCATCCTTGGCGACCCGGCGGCGGCGCTCCTGCCACCAGGCCAGGGCGCTCGCCAGCAGCCAGGCCAGGAACCAGGGCCAGCGCGGTCCCGGCGCGGCCACCGCGCCGGTCGTGGCCGCGTCTCCCGCCGAGCGGCGGGCGAGCGTCGCTTCGCGCCGCGCGTGCGCACGCAAGGCGGGCAGTGCGTCTTCCGCGTGGACCGGCCAGTCACTGAATCCGTCGCCCGACTGCAGGCGATGCCAGCCCGCGCGCGCCGGCCACCAGCCCGCGCAGCCATCCGCATCCGGCAGCAGCGCGACGGCGACGCCTTGCGGGTCCACCGCGCGCGCCGAAGCGTCGAGCCCGCACACCCGCGCGCGCTGCTGCGCGAAGACCGGTGTGTCCCCGATCCGCGGCCCGAGCCCGGCATCGGCACGGGCGACGACGGCCAGCGCCCGCGCCCACAGCCGTGCATGCAATTGCGATTGGCCGCTGAGCGCGAGCCGATAACTGTCGCCAAGCCAGGCGCTGGCGACGCGACCGCGGCCCAGCGCGCGCCAGCGCGCGAGGGGCTGGCCCTGCGCATCGCGCAGCAGCACGACAGCGTCGTCCGCTTCCGCCTGCGCGGGCGCGCGCGTCAACGGCACCGGCTCCTCGCCGGCGAAGGGCGGTCGCGCGCCCGTCAGGCGCACGTCCTTGGCGGGCGCCGCGCTGCTCGCAAGGAAGCCAAAGGAGCGCAGCACTGCGCGATCGGACGCGCCCGGCGCCTCCTGCAGGCGCAGCACCAGGCCGAGGCCTTCGGCGACGGCCTGCCGCAGTTGCTCGCGCGCGCTGGCGCCCAGGCCGCGCCAGGCGCGCTGGTCGAGCACCAGCACATCGGCCTCGCGCAAGGCCTTTGCATCCAGCGGCAGCGCATCGCCCATCGCAAGCCCGCCGCCGAGCGCCGCGCGCGCTCGCACCTGGTAACCGCCGTCCTCGGCCCAGCGCCGCAGGTATTTCTGTTCCGGGTCCGGTCCGCCGGAGAGCAACCACAGGCGCAGGCCGCGGCCCGCCGCCACCCGCAGCGGAAGGCGGGTGCGCTCGCGCTCGCGGCCGTTGCCGTCGCGCAGCACCAGCACGTAGTCGATGCGGCCCGCGATCGGCGCGGTGGCGACGAGGGCGAAGGCGCCGTCTGCATCGACGGCCGTGGCGGCCACCACGCGGCGCGCCGGGTCCAGCAATTCCACCCGTGCACCCGGCACGCCCAGGATGCGACCGCGCAGGCGCCAGGGCACCGCCACCGTCACGTGGCTCGGCGCATGCAGGGCCACCGGCCCCGGCCGCGGCGGGGGTGGGTCGAACTCGAGTCCGCGCCCGCCGAGCGCTTCGAGGTCGCGCGCCGGCAGGCCATCGCCCACCACGCGCACCCGGCCGACCTGCGGATGCCGGCGCAGGGCGGTGGCGAGATCGGGCACCGGCTGCGCGCCCGGCAGGGCCGGCGCTTCGGGCAGCGCCACCGCCGGACCCGCGGCGGCATGGGCTCGCCACGCGTCCGCGCCGGCGCCGGCCGTGGCAACCACCAGTGTCGCGGCAGGACGCGTGATGGATGGCGGCCACAGGGTCGCCCATAGCGTCGCGGCGACCGCCAGGTTCAAGGCCCAGGCGATCGGTCGGCGGCCGCTGCGCCAGGCCGCGATCAGCGCGATCGCCGCGAGCACCAGCATGCCCACCATTGCTGGCGCCATCACGGCGTGTCCCCCGTGGCCGATGGCGCGTTCGCGCGGGGCGCATCAACCGCATCGAGTGCCTCCAGATAGGCACGTCCACGCGCGTCGGCGCGTTCGCGCGGCGCGAGCGCGGCCGGCGTCGCCGGCAGGCGCGGCCACAGTGCCGCGCGCAGGTCGGCGACGCAGCGATCGCAGCGCGGGTCGGCGCGCCAGCGGTCGAGCGCGGCGAGCACCGCCAGCGCGTCCTCGGCGTCGGGCTCGGCACCGACCTGTGCCTCCCATGCCTCCGCCGCGCGCCGTGCGGATTCGAGTTCGCCCCGCTGCAGCGCCGTCCACAGCGCGAGCGCCGGCGCCGGCGCATCGGCTGCCGGAGCGACGGCCGGTGCCTGCCGCGGCGCGATGCCTTCGCGCTTGCCGCCGAGGCGCCTCGCCATGTCCACCGGCGCCAGTTCCAGGCCGACCCGGGCCAGGTAGATGCGGTTGGCCTGCTGCACCTGCTTGATGAAGCGCAGCGCGCGGTATTCGTGCGGCAGCGCCTGCGCCGGGCGGCCCAGGCGCAGTTCGCCCTCGGCCTGCCACATCGCATCGAGCGCGGACTTGAGCAGCTTGCGCGTCTCCGGATCGAGCAGGGTCGCCGCTTCGGGAATGTCGTGCACGTGCCCGAACTGTTCCACCAATGCGGTGGCGGCGTTTTCCTCGGCGGGCGGCGCGCCGGCGTCGTGCTCCTCCTCGTGGCCGGGCTCCTCGGCTTCCTCGCCGAGGAACTGGCCGTAGCGCAGGCGCAGCAGGCGCTGGTCCACGCCGATCGTGTCCGAGCGTGCGGCGAAGTCCGCCGGCCGTGGCCGCAGCGCCAGCAGCGCCTCGGTGTCGATGATGATCTGGCGCTGGCTGCGGAAGTAGGTCGGCAGCGTGCGCTGCACCAAACCTTCCACGCCGCTGGCCTGGGCGCCGAGCTCCGGCGGCCAGCGCAGGATGAAGCTGGCACTACGCGCGACCTGCGCCGTGGGGCGGCGATTGTCGGACACCGACACGCGCACCACCAGGTCGTCGCCGGCCGCGAAACCCAGCGCGCGCAGGTCCAGCGAATCGCGATAACGACGCTGCCGCGCGCCGCCGCTGCCGGCGAGCGCGAGCGTGCGCGCGCTGACCTGGATGTTCTCGCCGCTGCCCTGCGCCAGCGTGATGCGCAGTTGCGCGGCGCCGAGGCCGTAGTCGTCGCTGGCCTCGAGATCGAGCGCCCAGCGCGCCTGGTCGGGCTCGACCAGCGTCAGGCTGCGGTCGGGCGCATGCACGCGCAGCCGCGGCGGGCGATCGGCGATCACGCCGATGCGCTGCCAGGGCGAATCACGCCCATCCACGCGCACGCGGTAGAGCGTGGCTCGGTCGATGCGTCGCTGCAGGGTCCAGTGCGCGCCGTCGCGAGCCAGGGCCAGCGTGCTGCCGTCATGGAAGCGCAGCGCCACCGCCGCCGGCGAACCTTGCGTGCGCAAGCGCCAGGTGACGACCGCGCCCTCGGGCACGCGCGCGGCCAGGCCGTCCACGCGGCGCGCAGGCAAGTCCGTGTACGCCGGCGGCTGCACTTGCAACTCGGCCGCGCGCAGTCCGGGCGGCAGTGGCACGACGGCGCGCGGCACCAGCGCGGCGACGGAGGCCGGCGGCGCCGGCGTGGCGAGCAGGAACCAGGTGGCGAGCGCCAGACCGAGCGCCGCCAACGCGCTCCAGCCCCAGGCTTTCCAGGGCGGTGCCGGCCCCAGCGACGGCGGCGGCGAAAGCGCGGCCAGTCGCGTGCGCACGCGCTCGCGTTGCAGCGCGGCGAGAGCGCCGAGCGCGCCCGCCTCCTGCAGCAACAACCCGGTGCTGTCCTCGAGTGCCGGCACCCCTGCATCCAGCGCGCGCGCCACGCCTTCGAGGTCGAAGCCGCGCCATTGCCGCCAGGCCATCGCCGTCGCCAGCACGAGTACGCCAACGGGCAAGGCCCAGGCCAGGCCGCCGATGCGCCAGCCGATCGCGGCGGACGCCGCCAGCCACGGCAACGCAAAACCGGCGACGGCACGCAACACCCGGGCGCGGGCCTGTCGGCGCAGGCGCTGCAGCAGCGAGAGGCTCATGGCGTCGCCCGCCGCGCGGCGCGCGTGGCAACGAGACGCTCGGCGGCGAACAGGGCGATCGCCAACCAGGCGAGCCAGGCATCGAGCGGCCGCGGCGGCGGCTCGACGGCGCGCGCACCAGCGCGCGGGCGCAGGCTCTCGGCGCTGCCGCGCGTGGGCGGCGGCGCCGGTTCGCGAATCGCATCCTCGAACCCGCGCGCGAAGCGCGGCTCGAGCAGTTCCGGCATCGCCTGCGGCTCGAGCGCGCGGGTCCAGCGCAGGATGCGGCCCGCGCCGTGTCCGACCTGCTCGAGTAGCACCTGTCCGTCGCCGTCGCGCCAGGCCGGGGTCGGCAGCGACCCGGGCGGCAAGGCGTGCGTGGAAGGCAGCAACAAGGTACCGCCGCGCGCGACCCACGCGAGCGTTGCGGCGGTGACCGGCGCTGGCGACAACCAGGCGACCACTGTCACGTCCTTGCCGGGCAGCACCTGCGCGCTACCCGCGTGCACGCGCCGACCGTTCGCCTGCGCAGCCGCCCGGACGAAACGCTCGCCCTCGGCCTCGGGGCCACCCACGATGAGCAGCGCGCCCGACGCAGGCAGGGCGCGCACGGCAGGCGCGGCGGCCGCCGGCACCACGTGCCAGTCGAGCGTTCGCGCCAGCCGCGGCCGCTCCGCGTCCAGGCCTTCGAGCACGGGCGGCACCAGCACCGTCATTGGGGCGCGTGTCGGCAAACGCGCATCCGCCTCGCGCAGCAGGCTTGCCAGTTCGTCTGGCGCGGTGGGGCGCGCGTCCTCGAGCGCAGGGAAGCCGGGCGCCAGCCAACGCCACTCGACAGCGTCGGCGCGCGCGGGTGCGGGTGCCGCGCGGCGCGCGGATGCGGCGTCCAGGGCCGGATGCACCAGCACCCAGCCGTGTCCGCGCTCGCCGCCGGTCCAGGCTGGCCGCGCCAACAACAGCGCGACGCAGGCCACCAGCAGCAGCCGCAACAGCAGCAGCCACGGTTCCTCGATGCGGATGCGCCGGCGCGGTCGCAGCCGCGAGGCCAGCCAGCGCAAGGCGGCGAACTCGGTGCGACGCTGCGGCGTGCGCCGTTGCAGGTGCAGCAGCACGGGCAGCAGCAGGGCCGCCAACGCGGCGAGGCCGAGCGGAAACAGCAGGCTCAGGCCCACGCGCGTCGCCTCATCGCCGAGCCGCCGCGGCGCGCGCGCCGAACAGTGCGGACAAGGGCCGTTCCGCGCCTTCGTCGAGGAACCAGGTCGCATGGCGCACGCCCGCCGCATCCAGGCGTGCACGCAAGGCCGCCTGTGCCTGGGCGAAGCGCGCGAGGAATTCGCCGCGCGCGGCCTCGCCATCGGCCAGCAGCGAGGCGCCGCTTTCCGGATCCACGAAACGGCGTCCACCGCGGAACGGAAAGTCGCGTTCCTCCGCCGTCAGCACCTGCACCAGCACCAAGTCGCGGCGCGCAGCGGCGAGCCGCTCGGCCAGCACGATCGCGGCCTCGTCGAAGCCGTCGGTCAGCATCACCACCAGGTTACCGGCCTGGGCGCGTTCCCATACCGGTCGCAGCGCCGCTTCCTCCGGCCAGGCGCCACCGCAGCGCAATGCGCGTAGCGCGAGTTCGCAGCGATCGCGATGGCGCGGGCCCGCGCCGGCCGGCACCAGATTTGGCGTGCCGCCGCCGATGCTCACCAGGCCGAAGCGGTCGCCCTGCCGCAGCGCAAGTTCGAACAGGCAGGCCGCCATCACCCGCGCCGCCTCCAGTCGCGTCCACGCCGGCTTCGCTTCGTCGCCCTGACCCATGGATGCACTGGTGTCCACCAGCACCCAGGCCGTCATCGGGCTGTCGCGCTCGGCCTCGCGCACGAAGAAGCGGTCCGAGCGTGCGTACAGTTTCCAGTCCACCTGCCGCAATTCGTCGCCCGGCTCGTAGGCGCGGTACTGCGCGAACTCCAGGCCCGCGCCGCGGCTGCGACTTGGATGCTGGCCGTAGCCCTGGCCACCATGCGCGCGCGGCGAGGCCAGGCGGAACTCGCCCAGCCGCGCACGCAGCGCCGGCGGGATCAGCGCTTGCATCGCCGCGCTCAGGCGTCCGGCGCGGGCAGCGCCCGCAACAACGCCGCCACCACGTCGTCGGCGCTACGGCCCTCGGCCTCGGCGGTGAAGGACAGCAACAGGCGGTGGCGCATCACCGGCGCGGCCAGCGCAGCCACGTCTTCGCGCGTCGCCGCGTAGCGTCCATGCAGCAAGGCACGCGCCTTCGCCGCCAGCACCAGCGACTGGCCGGCACGCGGGCCGGCGCCCCAGCGCACCCATTGCTTCACCTGCTCCACCGGGCTGTGTGCGGGGCGCGTCGCGCGCACCAGGCGGTTGATCCAGTCCAGCAGGTCGGCGCCGACGTGGACTTCGCGCACCAGCGCTTGCAGCGCCAGCACCGCGGCGCCGTCGAGCACCTCGGGCACGCGCGCGCCGGAGCTGCCGGTGGTGTTGACCAGGATCGCGCGCTCCTCGGCCTCGTCCGGATAGTCCACGCGCACGTGCAGCAGGAAGCGGTCGAGCTGTGCTTCGGGCAGCGGATAGGTGCCGGCCTGCTCGAGCGGGTTCTGCGTGGCCAGCACGAAGAAGGGCTCGGGCAGCGCATGCGTGACGCCGGCATAGCTGACGGTGTGCTCCTGCATGGCCTCCAGCAGCGCGGCCTGGGTCTTGGGCGGCGTGCGGTTGAGCTCGTCGGCCAGCAACAGGTTGGTGAACACCGGCCCGGGCTGGAACTTGAAATGGCGCCGCCCGGTGCCGTGGTCCTCCTCCAGGATCTCGGTGCCGAGGATGTCACTGGGCATCAGGTCGGGCGTGAACTGGATGCGCCGGAACTGCAGCGCCAGCGCCTGCCCGAGCGAGCGCACCAGCAAGGTCTTGCCCAGGCCGGGCACGCCTTCCAGCAGGCAGTGGCCGCCGGCCAGCAGGCCGATCAACAACTGCTCGACGACCTCGTGCTGGCCGACGATGGCCTGGCCGATGGCGTCCTTGAGCGAGGCCAGCTGGCGGACCTGGGCGGCGACGGATTCGTGGGTCAGGCTCATGCGGAAGACTCGTGGGGTGGAAGGAGGGCCGGAGGCCCGACCGATCAATTCGTGAGTGCGTAGATGACGATGTTCACACCAAACCTGGTGTTGTCTTCGGCCAAAAAGCGCTTGTTGCGCCAGTCATAGTCCCACTCGCAGCCGTAGTCCTTGTTGCTGTAGAGCAGGTTCAGGCGGCCGTCCACGGTGATGCCCTTGAGGTAGTCGTGGACGATGTCGTCGCCCCAGCCGTTGAGCTCGAAGCCGGTCGCCGGCGGACCCTCGGGAAAGCGGAAGAAGCTCGAATACACCGGATGCGAATTCGGCAACTTCCTCAGCGCATCCTTGCCGAAGATCGAGGCCATCTCCGCTTCGAACGACGTGGCGAACAACCCGTCGATGTCGTGGTTGCAATCGTCCACGAACACGAACCCGCCGCTTTTCACGTAGCGCTCGAAGTTGCGCCGCTCGTCCGGGTTGAACTCCACCAGCTTGTGCCCGGCCAGGTAGCAGAACGGCGCCTGCAGCATCTTCGGGTCGGCCAGCGCGACCACCCGTTCGACCGGATCCACGCGCAGCGAGGTGTAGTCCACCAGCGAGGTGAGCAGGTTGTTGGGCATGCGCTGGTCCACGTCCCAGTCGCCCGAGTCGTACATCAGCCGGGTGAACCAGAAATCGTACGGGCCAGCGGCCCGTAAAGTCCGTGGACCCAGTACGGCCGCCGCCGCGACGGCGCCGGCCAGGCGCAGGAAACGCCGCCTGGCCGGTGCCTGCGTCACACCGCGTCGGACAGCGAGGTGAAGGTGAAGTCGCGCAGCTTCATCGGCGGGATCATCATCGTGAAGTTCGACTCGTCGCCGGCGATGCGCACCGGCGCGCCGAGCTCCTCGATGTTGTTGAGCATGATCACCGGCGACTCGTTGAAGCGGAAGTTCTTCACCGGGTACTTGATCTCGCCGTTCTCGATGTAGAAGGTGCCGTCGCGGGTCAGGCCGGTCAGCAGCACCGTCTGCGGGTCCACCAGGCGGATGTACCAGGTGCGGGTGACCAGGATGCCCTTCTGCGTGCCCTTCACCAGTTCGTCGGTGGTCTTGCTACCGCCGGCCATCAGCAGGTTGCCGAAACCGGCGACCGGCGCGCGGCCCTGCTTCTGCGCCCAGTAGCGGGAGTAGTTCAGGTGCGCGACCTTGCCCTTGTCGATGATGGCGTGGCGGGTGCGCGGGATGCCGGCGCCGTCCCAGGGATTGGCCGGCGCGCGCTCGTCCCAGGGGTCGGCGATGATCGTCACCTGCGGGTCGAACACCTGCTCGCCCATGCGCGTGCCGCCGCCTTTCTTCGACAGGAAGCTGCGACCCTCGTCGGCCTGGCGGGCGTCAAAGCCGAACATCATGAAACTGATCAGGCCCGCGGCCGCGGCAGGCTCGAGGATGACGGTGTACTTGCCCGGCTCCAGCGCCTTCGCATCGGCCGAACCCTTGGCCTTGGCGATCGCCACCTTCACCTGCTTGGCGGCGTCGAACTGGCGCACGTCCTCGACATTGCTCGAGGTCCAGCCCGAACCGCGGCCGTCCTCGGTGCGCACCGTGCAGGTGTAGTTGACGTCGGTGTACTGCTGGTAGCCGAAGTTGCCCTTGCTGTTGAGGAAGGAGGTGAAGCCGGCCTGGTCGAGCAGGAAGCCCGCCGCCACCAGCTTGTCGGCCTTGCAGGGCGCGATCGAATCGGCGGCCACCTGGGCGCGGTACTCCGGGGTGATTTCGGCGGTTGCCTGCGCATAGGTCGGCGCCGGCTTGTAGACGTGCTTGTCGAGCTCCGGCATGTACTCCTCGTTCTCCGGCGCCAGCCGGGCGAGTTCCTCGGCGCGGCGCACGACGCGCTCGAGCGAGGCATCGTCGAACTCGTTGGTGGTGGCCACGCCGCTGCGCTTGCCGAAGGCCACGCTCACCGCCAGGGTGGTGTCGGCGACGATGCCGCTGGTGGACACGTTGTTGAGCGCGAAGCGGATGTTGCCGGCATTGCTGCCGCCGAGCTGGGCGTTGACCTCGTCGGCCACCGAGATCTTGACGACCTTCTCAAGGAGAGCGCGGGCTTCGGCTTCACTGAACATCTTCATGGGTTATCTCCTGGGTCAGCCGAGGTTGCGCGCGGTGTTGATGACGTTGATGCCGTTGAAGCGCGCGGTGCTCGATCCGTGCGAGACCGCCGACACCTGGCCCGGCTGGCCCTTGCCGTCGAAGAAGCTGCCGCCGTGGCGGTAGTCGCGCTCGTCGCAGATGGCCGTGCAGGCGTTCCAGAACTCCGGGGTGCGGATCTGGTAGGCCACGTCCTCGAGCATCTGGCCGATCTTGCCGTTCTTGATCTCGTAGAACAGCTGGCCGCCGAACTGGGCGTTGTAGCGC
>CAMPGW010000049.1 GCA_946885735.1 uncultured Gammaproteobacteria bacterium | reverse complement strand
GTAGATCAGCAGGTTGCGGCAGCTGATCAGGTCCATGCGCGAGAACGGCGGGTCGGTCAGCACGTTCTGGCGCGCGAACACGCACATCTCCCGCACTAGCTTGCCGACCCGGTAGCCGCCATCAGTGCGGTCAAAGTAGCGCTCCAGCCGCTCCGGCGACACGTGGTTCTCGATGTCGCGCGAATACTGTCCCGCGCGCGCCCACTCGATGCCCTTGTCGCTCAGGTCGGTGGCGAAGACCTGGATCGGCACCGCCAGTCGCTCCCGCTCCATGTATTCGTGCAGGCCGATCGCCAGCGAATAGGCTTCCTCGCCGGTGGCGCAGCCCAGCGTCCAGACCCGCACGGGCGCATCGGCATGGCGGTCGCGGAACAGGTCGGGGAAAGCCTGCTTCGCCAGCGCGTCGAAGGAATCCGGATCGCGGAAGAAGCGGGTCACGTTGATCAAAAAGTCGCGGTAGAGCTCGTGCACCTCCTGCAGGTTGGCGCGCAGCCGGCGCAGGTAGTGCTCCGGACCATCCACGCCCTGCAGCAGCATCCTGCGGGTCAGGCGACGCTGCAGCGTGGTGGACTTGTAGTTGCTGAAGTCCACGCCGGTGACCTCATGGACCAGGCGCAGGATCTTGGAAACGGAAGTGTCCTCGTCGAGCTGGCGCGCCTGCTGGCGGGTCATCACGTACGGGTGGCGGCTGATGCGCACCAGTTCGGCGGCGATCGATTCCGGCGCCAGCACGTAGTCCACGCAGCCGGCGGCGATCGCCGACTTCGGCATGCCGTCGTACTGCGCGGTCGCGTCCTGCGCGAAGGTGATTCCGCCCTGGGCCTTCAATTCCTCCATGCCCTCGACGCCGTCGCTGCCGGTGCCGGAAAGCAATACGCCGATGCCGCAATTGCCGTGGTATTCCGCCAGGCTGCTGAAGAAGACGTCCACCGGGCGGTGCAGCCGCCGGATCGCACTGCGCGGATGGAGCTCCAGGCGATTCCGATCCATCACCATCGAGCGGCCGGGCGGAATCACGTAGACCGTGTTGGGCTCAATGACGGGCTCGTCATGTACCTCCACCACCGGCATCGGGGTCGAACGTTGCAGGATTTCGGCCAGCTGGCTGGGGAAGTCCGGGTGCAGGTGCTGGATCAGCACGAAGGCCATGCCGGTGTCGGCGGGCAGCGCCCCGAGCAGGCGCCGGTAGGCGTCGAGCCCGCCGGCCGAGGCGCCGATGGCAACGATGGGGAAAGGACACTCGCTCGTCGCGCGGTCTTCCGGTGCGGAACCGGAAGCGGGGGCGGGCGTGTCTGCAGGCTTTCCTGCCATCGGTGTCCTTGGAATCCAAACCGCCACCCGGCCCATGCCGAGTAGCGAACCCGCAGCTTACTCCCAATGTGAAGGTCCGTACGGTCGCAACAATGCATCCGGTTCAGCGGACCCGGCAGTCCGTGGCGGCCGCTGCGTCGCAAAACCTGAATTGGTTTCACGGCTGAGCTTGCGCGTGCGCGGAGATTGCCTGACGTTGATTGCCGGACGGCGAAGGAATCGCCGATCCCAAGTCAACCATCCAAGGAGAGTTACGATGAACAACAACAACGAGAACCGCGAACAGGGCCAGGGCGGCAACGAGCGCCGCGAGGGCCAGGGCGGCAACGAGCGCCGCGAGGGCCAGGGCGGCAACGAGCGCAAGGAAGGCCAGGGCGGCAACGAGCGCCAGGAAGGCCAGGGCGGCAACCAGCGCCGCGAGGGCCAGGGCGGCAACGAGCGCCAGGAAGGCAACAACCAGCAGCGCCGTTGAGCCTGCCGACCGTCCCACCGACGCCCTGGTCAATCCAGGGCGTCTCTCGTTTGAACCAACGCCCCTCCGTCCCATGCATCCGTACGACGTCCGCGACCTCTTCCTGCACCGCCAGTTCAAGCGTGTCGAGGGCGCGAGCTCCCATCGCCGCCTGGCCTTCACCATCAGCTGTGCCCTGGAGGACCGGGACGGCTACGGCAGCGAGGCTTGGCTGCTCGAGCCCGGCTCCGGCCACGCGCCTCGCCGCCTGACCCCGCAGTTCGCCGCCGTCTCGTCGTTGCGCTTCGATGCGCGCGGCGAGCGCCTCGCGCTGTTGGCCACCGGCGGTAGCGGCAAGCAGGTGGCGGTCCTCGACGTGGCGACCTGCGAGGCCCACCCCGTCGAAGGCCTCGAAGGCACGCCGCTGTCCATCGAAATGTGGCATCCGGACGGCAAGCGCCTGTTAGTGACCGTCGAGCGGCCCTTCACCGAGGACGCGGCCGCCACGGGCGGCAAGGACGGCGGCCCGCGCGTGGTCAATTACCTGCCGAGCCGGCGCGACGGCGAAGGTTGGCTGGTCGGCCGCCGGGTCGCCTTGGTCGAACTCGACATCGAGCAAGGCCGGCAGCGCACGCTGGTTGAAGGTGACTTCGACGTCGCCGAAGCGCAGTGGTCGCCGCGCGGCGATCGCCTCGCTTACGTACGCAACGAAAGCGGCCGCCAGCGCCACCGGACCGGCCTCTGGCTCGCCGACGGCGACGGCGGATCGGCCGCGCTCGCCACGCCGGACCTGGTGTCCACCAGCGGGCCGCGCTGGTCACCGGATGGGCGACGCATTGCCTTCGGCGGCAGCGAGATCGAAGGCGATTCGCTCGACCACCTGTGGGCTCTCGACGCCAACGGCGGATCGCCGCGTTGCGTTACCGGCGATCGCCTGCAACTGGAGGGCGCGCGGCTGAGTTGGCATGCCGATGGCAAGCGCGTCGCGACGATGGCGGCGCACCGCGGCCTGATTCGCGCCTGCGTGGTCGAGATCGATTCGGGACACATGCACTCGCCACGGCTGGGACTTCGCACCGTGCTCGACGTCTGCGCCAACGGCGATCGGCTGGCTTTCGTCGCCGCCAGCATGCGCCGTCCCTGCGAAGTCTTCGGCATGGACTGGGACGGCGGCCGCCGCCGTCGCCACACCCGCTTCAATCGCGACTGGAGCGACCAGAGGCCGCTGCCACGCGTGGCGAAGCGGCGTTTCACCGTACCCGACGGATGCGGCGGCGAGGAGAGGATCGAAGCCTGGGTGCTGCGCCCGGCCGAGGGCGATGGCCCGTTCCCGGTGCTGATGGATTCGCACGGCGGGCCGCAAAGCATCGCGCTGGTGGATTTCGCCAGCCACCAGTACTGGTACCCGTTGCTGTCGCGGGGCTGGATGGTGGTGGCGCCGAATGCGGTCGGTTCCGGCAGCTACGGGCAGGAGTTCGCGCAGCGGCTGAGCGGGCGCTGGGGCGAACTCGACCTGCCGCAGTACCTGGCCATCGTCGACCAGTTGCAGTCCGAAAGCCTGGCGGACGAACGCGTCTGCCTGACCGGCAAGTCCTACGGCGGCTTCCTCAGCGCCTGGGCCCTGTCTCACACCGAGCGTTTCAAGGCGGTGGTGGTGTCGGCGCCGGTGGTCAACGTGGAATCGCACGCCGGCACCTCCGATAGCGGCTATTACGTCACGCCCTACGCGATGGGCGGCGAGATGGAGGACGTGCGCGAGCGCTACCACCGCCTGTCGCCGCTCAATTGCGCGGACCGCGTGCGCACGCCGACCCTGATCCTGCAGGGCGACGACGATAGGCGTTGTCCGTTGGGACAGTCGGAGGAACTGTTCGCCGCGCTGATCCGGCAGACCGACGCGCCCTGCCGGATGGTGGTGTATCCCGGTGGCAGTCATTCGCTCGCCTCCAGCGGCAAGCCGAGCCACCGGCTCGACTACCACCAGCGCATCGTCGATTGGGTCGAACAGTGGGTCGGGCCCGGGCGCGCCTCGTCAGGCAGCGAACAACCCGTGGGCAACCATCAGCCCGAGCGCCAGCAGGCACCAGAAGATCGCGCCCAGCAGTAGCCACGCGATGTTGGCGGTGGTGAACTCGCGGTTGAGATCGCCATCAGGGTCCGCGCAGGCTGCGTTTGTCGCCCGCTGGACCTTCCACTTCAGCCAGGCGAGCAAGGGGATGGCGGCCACGGCGAGCCAGTCGGTGAACGGCGACCCGAACTCGCGTCCCGCCATGCGATTGCTCAGGCCCTGCACCAGCAACACCGTCACGATGCCGTTGGCCAGGCTGCCACGGTTCCACTCCCAGGCGACGGCCTGCTTGCGAAGCTGTTGTTCGATTTCCGCCAGCAACGCATGGACGAAGAAGATCGAGAAAATGGCGCGGGCAACCGGCCATTGCGTCCCACGCGTGAAGCGCTTGAACTGCGCCCAGTGCCGGTAGTTCCAGTACAGCCCGTACATACCCGCCGTGCCCAGGTACAGCACCAGGAACTTGCGCGTCGACACGACGTAGAAGGGCTTGGCCTCCACCGCGTCATCGACGGTGCCGAAATGTGCCGGCGCCGCATACGGGTTTATTTCCGACATCGCGACTCCCCTCGCGCGGTCGCCCCCGCGACCCGGACACAAGTATGCCTGCTCAGCGCGATACGTAGCGACTGCCCTTCACCGTCCAGCGCCAGGGTGCGTCCGCCGCCTTGCTGATGCCGATGCGCACGCTGGCATGGCGTTCGGCGGGCGGTGGCGTGCCGTCGTCGACCAGGCGAATGCGGGCGTCGGCGGCCAGCACGTCGGTGCCATCGTCGGCGCCGGTGATGCCGAGGGCCTGGGTGAGTCGGCCCGGTCCGCGGCACAGGTCGCGATCGGAGATGAGCGCACCGCGGGCGGCGCGCATCGCCTCGACTCCGGATACCGGCTCGAGCGCGCGCAGCAGCACGCCGGCGCCGACGCCCGGCGTGGCGCAGACGATGTTGGCGCACCAGTGCAGGCCGTAGCTTCGATATACGTACAGGTGGCCGGCGGGACCGAACATGCTGGCGTTGCGCAGGGTGGGCCCGCCGAAACTGTGCGCCGCCGGGTCGTCGTCGCTGTAGGCTTCGACCTCGACGATGCGCCCGGCGCGACCGTCCGCGCCCACCAGCAACAGGTTCAGCAGCTCGGGCGCGACCTCGCGGGGATCGCGCGCGAGGAAGCCTCGGTCGAGGCGACGGGCGGCGTCTCGGCGAGTTCCTGGCGGAGTGGCGCGTGGCATGCGGCTACTGTCGCCGATGGCGGCGCAGCTTGGGCTGAATCGGCACCCCGGTGGCGGATCCGGCACTGGCACCCCCACCGCCGCTACGGTTGAATGGGCGCCGTCCCTCGCCGCCGGAGCCACCATGAAGCTCTACATGCACCCCGTCTCCACCGCCGCGCGCCCGGTGCGGCTGTTCATCGCCGAGCACGGCATCGCCTGCGAGGAAGAATTCGTGGACCTGATGGCCGGCGCCCACCACCAGGAGCCCTACGCCTCGCTCAATCCGAGCAAGATGCTGCCGATGCTCGACGACGAGGGCTTCCGGCTGACCGAAAGCTCGGCGATCCTCAAGTACCTGGCCGACAAGTACGACCTGCCCGAGTACCCGAAGGACCTGCGCGAACGCGCCCGCGTCAACGAGGCGATGGACTGGCTCAATACCCAGTTCTACCGCGACTTCGGCTATGGCCTGGTCTACCCGCAATTGTTCCCGAGCCACAAGCGGCGCAGCGACGAAGCCCACGGCGCCTGCATCGAATGGGGCCAGAAGAACGCGCAGCGCTGGCTGCAGGTGCTCAACGACCACTGGATCGGCGACAAGCCCTTCCTGTGCGGCGACCGGATCACCATCGCCGACTACTTCGGCAGCGGCATCGTCTCGATCGGCGAGCTGGTCGGCTGCGACTGGTCCGGATATCCCAACATCAAGCGCTGGCTGGGGCACATGAAGCAGCTGCGCAGCTGGGCCGCGGTCAACGAGGTCTTCGAGAACATCGCGGCCGGCAACCGTGACAAGGACTTCGTGCGCGCCTGATGCTGCTGTACGGCCGCCAGGACTCGCACTACACCCGTCTCGTGCGGGTGCTGGCGGCGGAGCTTGGCATCGACCTGCCGATGCACCCGGTCCATGGACTGATGCGCCAGGACCCGGCGAACTTCGGCGGCCATCCGGCGCTGCGGCTGCCGGTGCTTCGGATCGGCGAGGACGGCATCTACGGCAGCCTCAACATCTGCCGGGTGATCGCCCGCGCCGCCGGTCGCGAGGCCGACGTGGCCTGGCCGCAGGATTCCTGCGATCCGCTGCTTCTCAACGCCCACGAGCTGGTGGCCAACGCCATGGCCATGCACCTGGAACTGGTGATGCACGAGGTCGTGGACAGGCGCCCGCCCGACATCACCTCGACCAAGCGCCACGCCGGCCTGGTGGGTAGCCTGCAGTGGCTGGACGAGCGCCTCGCCGCGATCCGCGCATCGCTGCCGCCAGGTTGCGTCAGTGTTTTCGAGGTCTCGCTGTTCTGCCTGCTGGAGCACCTGCCCTTCCGGGGCCACATCGACGTTGCGGATTTCGCGGCCCTCGCCAACTTCGTGCGCGAGTTCGGCGCGCGGCCCTCGGCCCTGGCGACGCCCTGCCGTTCCGAAGGCGCGGTCGCCCGAGCCTAGCGACCGCCGCTGACGTCGAGCAATGCGCCGGTGGTGTAGCCGGACTGGCCCGACAACAACCATGCGATGGCCTGCGCGACTTCCTCCGCGGTGCCGGCGCGCCGCAACGGAATCGAAGGCGCGAGGCGTTCCAGACGGCCGGGATCGCCGCCCTGCGCATGGATGCCGGTCTCGATGAAGCCGGGGCGCACGGCATTGACGCGAATGCCCTCGCCGGCGACTTCCCGCGCCAGGCCGAGGGTGAAGCTGTCGATGGCGCCCTTGCTGGCGGCGTAGTCCACGTACTCGCCGGGCGAGCCCAGGCGCGAGGCCGCGGACGACACGTTGACGATCACCCCGCCGGCGCCGCCGCGGGCGGTGGACATGCGTCGCACCGCCTCGCGCGCGCACAGCATGCTGCCGATGACATTGGTGGCGAACACCCGCTGCAGGCGCGCGGCGTCCATCCTCGCCAGCGGCATCTGCGTCTCCAGCGTGCCGGCGTTGTTGACCAGGCCGTGCAAGCGACCCAGCCCGGTTTCGCAATCCGCGAACAGCCGCTCGACCTGCGCTTCGTCGGAAACATCGGCGGCGATTGCGATCGCGTGTCCGCCCGCGGCAACGATCTCGCCGGCGACGGCCTCGGCCGCGGCCCGATCCTGGCGGAAGTTCACCGCCACCGCGTAACCCTGCGCAGCCAGCAGCCGCGCGGTCGCCGCGCCGATGCCGCGGCTCGCACCCGTCACCAGCACCACGCGCTCAGCCATGCACGGCCTCGCGGCGATGGGTCCGGAACCAGCTCGGGTTGGCGCCTGCGGTCTTGCGCATCAGGCGGCGCAGCGCGGTCGCGTCCTGGTAACCGACGGCGGCCGCGACCTGGTCCACGCTCATCCGGCTGTTCTCCAGCAGCGTGCGGGCACGACGCAGCTTGACGCTCTGCACCAGGTGGCTGGTGCTGGCGCCGGTCGCCAGGCGCACGCGCCGTGCCAGGGTGCGCTCCGAGACGCAGAACTCCGCCGCCAGTTCGGCCACCGAGGGCGAGTCGGGCAAGGCCGATTCGACCCGTTCCGCGAGGCGCGCCACCAGCTCGTCGCCACTGGCGAACATCTCGGGAATGACGAAGGGCGACTGCGCCAGGCGCCCGTCCAGCAACAGCATGCGCGACACCGCCTCGCACAGGCGCGGGCCGAAGCGCGCACGCAGCAGGTGCAGCATCAGGTCCGAGTGCGCGAAGGAGGCGCCGGCGGTGGTAACGCCCGCGTCGGTGATCACGATCCGGTCGGCGTCCACCGTGCACAAGGGCTCAAGGTGGGCGAGCACGGGCGCAAGCAGCCAGAAGGTGGTCGCGCGTCGGCCTTCGAGCACGCCTGCCTGCTGCAGCAGGAACACCGCCGAACACGAGGCGGCCACCTCGCCGCCGGCGCGCACGTGCGCGGCGATGCGGCTCGACAGCTGCCGTGCGTCCTCGCGTTGCAGGCGCTCGAGCAGATCCTTGCGCGTGGCGAAGCCCAGGCCGGGCAGGATCCAGGTGGCACGCCCCTTGCCGGAACGCGGCAGGCGCTGGGTGTCCACCATGAAGCCGCCCTGCAGGCGAGTCGGCCCACCCTCGAGCGAATACATGCCCCAGCTCGGCGTCGGCGAGCCCAGTCGGGATGCCATCGCCGCCGCCGTCGCCAGCACGTCGCGGGTGATGGCGACGCTGCTCGCGAAGGCGTCCTCGGCGATCAGCACGTGGAAATCATGCATGGCGGAAAAGTCCCGAAAAACGTCCCAGCAGACGCTCGCACGATAACGCCGCGGCCGCTGGAATGGTAGCCACCCATCCCGAGGCGACCATGGCCGCACAGACCGAATCCGGCGACGACCCGCTCGACGACTTCCAGGTGCGCATGCTCGGCGTCGATGGCGTGAGCAAGCGCGTGTACGTCGCAGGCCACGGCCCTGCCGTGATCGTGATGGCCGAGATGCCCGGCATCAGTCCGCAGGTCGCGCGCTTCGCACGTTGGGTGCGCGCGGAAGGCTTCACGGTCTACCTGCCCTCGTTGTTCGGGCGCGATGGTGCGTTTCCGAAAGCCGACGAGGGCCTGGAGGTGGTGCGCCGCGCCTGCATCGGCGCCGAGTTCCGCGCGCTCGGCGCGGGAGCCTCCAGCCCGGTCACGAAATGGCTGCGCGCGCTCGCGCGGCAGGCGCACGCCGACTGTGGCGGGCCCGGCGTCGGCGCGGTCGGCATGTGCTTCACCGGCAACTTCGCCCTGTCCATGATGCTGGAGCCGGCGATGCTGGCGCCGGTGCTGTCGCAGCCTTCGCTGCCGCTGGACGACCCCGCCGGCCTGGAGATCAGCGCGGAAGAGCTGGCGGCGGTGCGCGGGCGGCTGGAGCAGGAAGACCTCACGGTTCTGGCGCTGCGCTTCGAGGGCGACCGCCACTGCCGCGCCGAGCGCTTCGCCGCCTACGCGCGGGCGCTGGGCCCGCGCTTCCATGCCCGCGTGCTGCCGGACTCGGCGGCGAACCCGCAGCCGCCGCCCTTCTTCGCCCAGGTCGTCGCGTCGCCCCACAGCGTGCTGACGGCGCACCTGGTGGATGCCGAGGGCGAGCCGACGCGGGCTGCCCGCGACGAGGTGCTGGCCTTCCTGCGCACGCGGCTGCACGGCAGGAAGGCATCGTTCGAGGCCGAGGGCATCATCTGATGCGCGCGCCCGCCGATTACGACGCGTTCGGTCGCGATTTCCTTCCCGGCCAACTGGGCATCCTCATCACCGATGTCTCGGGCGATCCCGTCGCCGTGACCGCGCGCCTGGCCGTCTCGCAGGGCCTGAAGGCGCCGCATGGATTCCTGCATGGCGGCGCCGTCGTCGTGCTCGCCGACACCGCCGCCGGCTACGGCTGCCTGGCCAACCTGCCGCCGGACGCGAACGGATTCACGACCGTGGAGATCAAGTCCAACCACCTCGGCACCGCGCGCGAGGGCGAGGTCGAGTGCGTGGCAACGCCCGTCCACCTGGGGCGCAGCACACAGGTCTGGGACGCGCGGGTTCGCGACGTCGGCAAGGACCGGACCATCGCACTCTTCCGCTGCACCCAGCTGCTGCTCTATCCGGACGCCGCCGCGTCGTCGGCGCGCGCACCCGTCCTCGTGGCCGAAATCGCGCCGGCCGACAGCGTCGCCGCGCGGGAGCTGGTGCTCGACATTCTAAACCGCGAGTACGCGATGGCGCTCACGCTGGAGGAGCTGCCCGACCTGGTGGACGTGCACGCGACCTACCGCGCCTCGGGCGCCGGCAACTTCTGGGTCGCACGGTCCGGTGGGCGGGTGGTGGGCTGCATCGGTCTGCTGCGCCTGGAAGGCGAGGACTACGAGTTGCGGCGCATGTACGTGGACCCCGCCTTCCGCGGCCTGGGCCTGGCGCAGCGCCTGCTCGACGTCCTGCTGGCCTGGGCCTCGGCACGCGGCGTGCGCGCGCTGTTCCTGGAAACCAACGAGCAATGGACGGCCGCGCACCGGATCTACGAGCGCAATGGTTTCGTCGCCGTCGACCGCGCGGCCCTGCCCGCCAGCTTCCCGGTGGTGCGGGTCGCCACCGGGTTCTACCGACGCGAGCTGGGCGGCTGACGCGGCGGCGCCGATCTCCTAAGCTGCGCATCCGCACCAGGGAGTCCTCATGGCCGAGTCCGATCCGATTCCCCTCGCCCTCGTGGCCGCCGACGTGCCCCCGCGCACGACGCGCTCGCTCTATCCGGAGCCCTTCGCCGCGCGCATGGCCTTGCGCGAGAAACGCGTGCTCGGCGATCGCTTCGGACTGGCGAACTTCGGCGTCAACCTCGCCCGCATCGCCCCGGGTGGCGAGTCGTCCCTGCGCCATGCGCATGCGACCCAGGACGAATTCATCTACGTGCTCGAGGGCCACCCGACCCTGCACACCAATGCCGGCGCGACGCCGCTGGCACCGGGCATGTGCGCGGGCTTCCGCGCCGGCAGCGGCGACGCCCATTGCCTGCGCAACGACACCGGCACCGACGTGGTCTACCTCGAAGTGGGCGACCGCAGTGCCGGCGATGCCGTCGCCTATCCCGACGAGGACTTGCGCGCGGACTTCGTGGACGGGCGCTGGGTGTTCGCCCATGCCGACGGCCACCCCTACTAGAACAGCTTCTGCCGCAGGAAGGTCCAGCCCAGGGCCTGCATGAAGGCGGCCTGCTCGTTGTTGGCTGCGCCGCCGTGGCCACCTTCGATGTTCTCGTAATACACCACCTCATGGCCCTGCTCGCGCATGCGCGCGGCCATCTTGCGCGCGTGGCCCGGATGCACGCGGTCGTCGCGCGTGGAGGTGGTGAGCAGCAGCGGCGGATACAGCGCCTCGGCGCGCACGCCGTGATAGGGCGAGATGCCCTGCAGGAAGGCCCAGTCGGACGCCAACTCCGGATCGCCGTATTCGGGCATCCACGACGCGCCTGCCAGCAAGCGGTGGTAGCGCTGCATGTCCAGCAGCGGCACCTGGCAAACCACGGCGCCGAACAACTGCGGGTAGCGCACCAGCATGTTGCCGACCAGCAACCCGCCGTTGCTGCCGCCCTGGATGCCGAGCCGGCGCGGCGAGGTGATGCCGCGCGCAACCAGGTCCTCGGCAACCGCGGCGAAGTCCTCGTAGGCGCGCGGGCGCTTTTCGCGCAGCGCGGCGCGGTGCCAGTCCGGCCCGTACTCGCCGCCGCCGCGGATGTTGGCCTGCACGTACACGCCGCCCTGGCTGAGCCAGCCGCGGCCCACGCCCGCCGAATACGCCGGCGTTTCCGAAACCTCGAAGCCGCCGTAGCCGTACAGCAGGGTCGGATGCGAACCGTCGTGCACGAGCTCCTTCGGCGCGACCACGAAGTACGGCACCCGCGTGCCGTCCCGGCTGGTGGCGAAGTGCTGCCTCGCCTGGAAGCCGCTGGCATCGAAGAAGGCAGGCAACTGCTTGAGTACCTCGCGGACGCCGCCGACTTCCACCAGCGAGAGCGTGGTCGGCTGCAGGAAGCTCATCGCGGTTTCGAGGTAGGCGTCGGACGCCTCCTCGTCCAGCGCCTCGACGCCCAGGTCGGCGATCGCGGCGGCGTCCCCGGCGTCGCCGAAGTCCCAGCCGCCGTCGGCGCGCGGCGTACGCACCAGCACCCGTGCCTTGACGTCGTCGAGCACGGTCAACAGCAGGTGGTGGCGTGTCCATGCCGCGTCCTGCAAGGACACGCTGGCACTCGGCTCGAACAACACGCTGAAGTCGCGCTTCCCCGCCAGCAGCGCGTCCAGCCGCACCGCCAGCAGCGCGCCGGCGGGATAGCTGCGTCCACCCTCCACCATCGGTTCGCGCAACTGCAGGGTCAGCCACTCGCGCTGGACGTCCTTCTCCGCCGAGTCCGGCACATCGATGCGCAGCAGGCGACCATCGGCCCCGCGCAGGAACAGCTCGTTCTCGTAGAACCCGAGCCCGCGCCAGACGAAGTCGCGCTCGAAGCCGCGCGTGTGGTCGCGCCAGGCCGCCACCGCCAGGTCGTCCGCCTCTCCTTCGAACACGGTCACCGCCTCGCCCATCGGCGTGCCGCGCGTCCACAGCTTCACGATCCGCGCATAGCCCGAGCTGGTCATCGAACCCGGGCCGAAGTCGGTCGCCACGTACACGCTGTCGGCGTCGCACCAGGCCAGCGAGCCCTTCGCTTCCGGGCGGAAGAAGCCGTCGCCGACGAAAGCCTTGTCCACCAGGTCGAACTCGCGCGTCTGGTCCGCGTCCGCGCCGCCGCGCGACAGTGCGACCAGACAGCGGCGGTAATCGTGCGGCAGTGCGTCGGCCCCGTGCCAGACGAAGTTCTCCCCCTCGGCGGTGTTGATCGCGTCGAGGTCGATCACCGTTTCCCAGCTCGGTTCGGGCTTGCGGTACTCGTCCAGGCTCGTGCGCCGCCACAGGCCGGCCGGATGCGCCTGGTCGCGCCAGAAGTTGTAGACGTGGTCGCCGAGCTTCTCGATGTGCGGGATGCGCGCCTCGGAATCCAGGATCGAACGCAGGTCCCGCCGCAGCGCCTCGAAGCCGCGATCCTGCGCCAGCACCTCGAGCGCCTGCGCATTGCGCGCACGCACCCAGTCCAGCGCGGCCGCGCCGTCGACGTCTTCCAGCCAGAGGTTCTCGTCGGTAGCGGGCATTGCGTGCCTCCGTGTGGGACACCGACTATGCGGTGCCTTCGCGGAGACGGGCAAGCGCCCTCAGTCCGAAGACGGCGAAGCGACAGCCCTTGCCTTGCGGCGACGGGTGAACGCCAGCCCGATGCTGCCGAGCAGCACCAGCGCCAGCGGCAGGGCGCCCGGCTCGCCCTCGACGACCACCATCATCGCCAGCAGGCCCAGGCCGATCACCAGGACGATGAAGGAGACCACGCGCAGCGCCACCTCAGGCTCCCGGCTCGCGGGCGGCGACGCGGAACAGGTGCGCGGCGGTGGACCAGATGCCGGCGAAGACGAGCGAGGCGACGATGCCCTCGATCGAACTGAGCCAGAACGCGTAGGCGGCCATGGCCAGTTGCGCGGCGCCGCACACGCTCATCGCCACCGCCATGCCGGCGGCGCGCGCCCGCGCGGCCAGCGTGCCCAGGATGGCGACCGCCACGATCGCCAGGAAACCCAGGTTGGCCGGATTGTCTTCCGTGCCGATCATGCCCACCGCGCCATTGATCCACACCAGCAGGAAGCAGGCGCCGATTCCCATGGCCGCCGCGATGAGGTAGGCGGTGTTGCCGCGCGCCAGGCGCAGCGCCACCTCGAAGGCCAGCGCGCCGCCGCCCAGCAGCACCGCGGCCGCGACGAAATCTCCCGGCGACCAGCCGAAGTCCGGCAAGGTGAGTTTGGCCACCGTCGCTGCAAGCATCAGCGTGGCGGCCGTGCCCCACACCAGCTTGCGCCAGGGGAAGTGCCGCAGCGGGCCGTTGCTGCCAAGGATGCCGTCCATTGCCGTCTCCGTCGGGGTTGTCGATGGAGGCATCCTGCGCCCATGCCGTGCAAGGGGCATGGGCGCTGTGTGAAGTGGGCGCGAAGTCTCAGGCCAGCTCGAAACGGTCGGCGTTCATCACCTTGGTCCAGGCCTTGACGAAGTCGCGGACGAACTTCGGCTGCCCGTCGCTGCCGGCGTAGACCTCGGCCAGCGCGCGCAGCTGCGAGTTCGACCCGAACACCAGGTCGGCGATGGTCGCCGTCCAGCGCGCGTCGCCCTTCAGGCGGCAGCGGCCCTCCAGCACGCCGGGCTGCATCTCCGAGCGCTTCCACTGCGTGCCCATGTCGAGCAGGTTCACGAACACGTCGTGGGTCAGCACGCCCGGCGTCTTCGTCAGCACGCCGTGCTTCGACCCGTCCCAGTTCGCGTCCAGCGCGCGCAGGCCGCCGACCAGCACGGTCATCTCCGGCGCGGTCAGGCCCAGCAGCTGCGCCTTGTCCACCAGCCGCTCGGCGACGGTCTCGGCATGCGCGGTGCGGGCGTAGTTGCGGAAGCCATCGGCCTGCGGCTCGAGCGGCGCGAAGGAATGCGCATCGGTCTGCTCGGCCGTGGCGTCGGTGCGACCGGGCGTGAAGGGCACGCTGAGGTCGGAGCCCGCCTTGCGCGCCGCGGCTTCCACCGCCGCCGACCCGCCGAGCACGATCAGGTCGGCCAGCGAGATCTTCTTGCCACCGCTCGCACTGGCGTTGAACTCGGCCTGCACCTTCTCCAGCACCGCCAGCACACGCGCCAGTTCGGCCGGACGATTGACTTCCCAATCCTTCTGCGGGGCGAGGCGGATGCGCGCACCATTGGCGCCGCCGCGCTTGTCGCTATTGCGGAAGGTCGAGGCCGAGGCCCAGGCCGTGCGCACCAGGTCGGCGGGCGCGAGGCCCGAGGCCAGCAGCCGGCCCTTCAGCGCGGCGATGTCGTCGGCATCCACCAGCGGGTGGTCCACCGCGGGCACCGGGTCCTGCCAGATCAGGTCTTCGGCCGGCACGAACTTGCCGAGGTACCGCGCCTTCGGGCCCATGTCGCGGTGGGTCAGCTTGAACCAGGCGCGGGCGAAGGCATCGGCCAGTTCTTCCGGATGCTCCATGAAGCGGCGCGAGATCTTCTCGTACGCCGGATCGAAGCGCAGCGCCAGGTCGGCGGTCGTCATCATCGGCGCGTGCGTCACGCCCGGCTCGTGCGCGTCCGGCACCAGGCCGTCGCCGGTGGTGCCGACCGGCTTCCACTGCTGCGCACCGGCGGGGCTGTGGGTCAGCTCCCAATCGAAGCCGAACAAGGTCTTGAAGTAGCTGTCGTCCCAGGTGATCGGCGTCGGCGTCCACGCACCCTCGATGCCGCTGGTGGTGGTGTACTTGCCGCAGCCGCTCTCGTGCGTGTTGACCCAGCCGATGCCCATGTTCTCGATCGGCGAGGCTTCCGGTTCGCGACCGAGGAATTTTGGATCCACGGCTCCGTGGGCCTTGCCGAAGGTGTGGCCGCCGGCGACCAGCGCGACCGTTTCCTCGTCGTCCATCGCCATGCGCGCGAAGGTTTCGCGGATGTCGCGCGCGGAGGCCACGGGATCGGGCTTGCCGTTCGGGCCTTCCGGGTTCACGTAGATCAGGCCCATCTGCACCGCAGCCAGGCCTTCGCGCAGCACGCGGTCGCCGCTGTAGCGCTCGTCGCCGAGCCAGGTTTCCTCCTCGCCCCAGAAGATGTCGTCGGGCTCGTAGATGTCGGCGCGGCCGCCGCCGAAGCCGAAGGTCTTGAAACCCATGGATTCGAGCGCGACGTTGCCGGCGAGGATGAACAGGTCGGCCCAGCTCAGCGAGCTGCCGTATTTGCGCTTGATCGGCCACAGCAGGCGCCGTGCCTTGTCGAGGTTGCCGTTGTCGGGCCAGCTGTTGAGCGGCGCGAAGCGCTGGTCACCCGACGAGGCTCCGCCGCGACCGTCGCCCACGCGATAGGTGCCGGCCGCATGCCAGGCCATGCGGATGAAGAAGGGACCGTAGTGGCCGTAGTCCGCGGGCCACCAGGGCTGCGAATCGGTCATCAGCGAATGCAGGTCGGCGACCACCGCGTCGAGGTCGAGCTTCGCGAACGCGTCGGCGTACTTGTGGTCGGCGTCCATCGGGCTCGAGCCCGGCGAATGCATGTGCAGGATGCCGAGCTTGAGTTGTTCCGGCCACCAGGCGGCATTGCCGCGCGCGCCGGCGGCGAAATGGTTGCGCTTGCCATGGCCGAAGGGGCACGTGGCTTCGGCGGGTTTGTCGGGGGCGGGCGTGGACATGGCGAACTCCTGCGCAAGGATTGCGGGTAAGCCTAGGGTGGACCCCGCAGGATCATTGGGGAAATCGTTTGTTCCCATGGGCGCGATAGGAATGGCCTATCGGCTTCGCCTCCGCTTCACCCGCCGCCCATCACCGCCACGTCGCCGGTCGCGACACTGGCCGCCGGTCCTGCTCCGGTGCCTCGCATGCCAGGTTTTCCCGTTGCCGATGTCGTCGTGGTCGGCGCCAGTTTCGCCGGCGCGGCCTGTGCGTTGGCGGCCGCCCAGCGCGGGCTGCGCGTCTGCGTGCTCGAGCGTAAGCACGACCCGGGCGGGAAGCTGCACACCACCGGCATCATCGTGAAGGAAGCTGCCGAAGCGACGTTCCTCGGCCAGCTGCCAAGCTCCACCGTTCGGCGTGTTCGCCAGGTGCGGCTGTATTCGCCGCGCTTGCGCTCGCTCGCACTGGCGGCGCCCGGCTACTACTTCCTCACGACCGACACACCGGCGGTGATGCGCTGGCTCGCCGAGCAGTTGCGCGCGCACGACGTGGACCTGCGCCTGGGCACGTCCTTCACCGGCGCCACGCGCACGGCGGGCGGCTGGAGCGTGGACGGCGTCGGCGAGGCGCGCTTCCTGGTCGGCGCGGATGGCGCGCGCTCGCGGGTGGCGCGGCATTGCGGGCTCGGCCAGGTGCGCGACTTCCTGTACGGAGTGGAGTACGAGTTCCCGGGCGCGATGCTCGCCGAGCCCGACGCGCTGCATTGCTTCATCAGCAAACGCGAGGCGCCCGGCTACATCGGCTGGCTGGCGCAGAGTCCCACCGGCGTGCAGGCCGGCGTCGCGCACCGACACGATCCGCGGCGCGCACGCGTGCCGGACCTGGACGCCTTCCTGCTGCGCGTCGGTGCGGCCGGCGGACTGCCGCGCCACCTGCGTCCTGGCCACGTGCGCGCGGGGCTGGTGCCCTGCGGCGGGCCAGTCGCGAACATCGCGCGCGACGGCGCCATCCTCACCGGCGACGCGGCAGGCATCGTCTCGCCGGTCACCGCCGGCGGCATCCACTCGGCCTGGCAGCACGGCTGGGCCGTGGGCGAGGCCATCGCGCGCCACCTGCGCGACGGCGGTACGGCGCCCGAGCGTGCCGCCATCGCCGCAGCCCCACGCTTCCGCCTCAAGCGCGCGCTGCGCTGGGGCTTCGACCGCTTCCAGATGGACTGGCCCTTCGACCTGCTGCTGCACTCGGCGCCGATGCGGCTGGCGGCCGAGCAGGTGTACTTCCATGCCCGCGGCGAGTCGCCGCGCTGATCAGGCCCGCGCCAGGCGCGGCCAACCCCATGCCAGCAGGATCCACGCCGGCAACAGACCGGTGAGGTGCATCGCCAGCGTCGCCGGCGCGGCGGCGCCGACATCGAACACGGCGGCGCCCTGCAGGGCGCCGTAGAGCGCACCCAACAGCAACAGTTCGAACAGGCGCGGGTTGCGCGTGAGCGCACCCAGCGCCAGGCCCCAGCTGGACAACGAAGCCGTCACCGCCACCACCGCGAGCATGCCCGCCATTGGCAGTCGCAGCAGCGCAGGCAGGCTCAACACCAGCAGCAGGAGGAAGCCGACCGCGAACCGCGCGGCCAGCAGGCGCGGCACGATCCCGCGCGCGGTGAACACCAGCGCGCCGGTGCGCCGTTCGAGTTCCTGCAAGCCGATGCGCGCGAGCAGGTCGATCGGCAAGGCCCAGGCCAGCAGCAAGCCCACCGCCATCACTTTCTGCGAGGCGAAAGCCTGCAAGCCGAGGGCCAGCAGCGCGAGCGCCCACCACCACAGACGCCGGTCGCGCAGCCAGGTCTTGGCCTCGGCGGCGACGAGGATGCCGAGCGGTCGTCGCGCGACCGGCGACAGCAGCAGGTCGAGCCAGCGCATCCGTCGTCCCGCGCCGGTGCCCTGCCGCGCGCCCAGCCCACGCGCGGCCGCCCAGTCCAGCAACGGCGCCGCGGCGAGCACGCCAGCAATGGAAAGCAGCAGCCACAGCGCGCGGCCCGCCGCATCCATCGGTCGCACGTCCCAGCGCGGCCATTCAAAGTTCGGCGGCGCGCCCTTGGCCGGCGAACCGAGCGTGAAGCCGTACAGGGCCTCCTTGCCGGTCTGCTCGGTGCGCACGCGCTGCAGGTCGCGCGCCACCAGGATCAGGCCCGCCGGATCGCTGATCCAGCCGGTGCGAAAGCGCGAGCCCGGCGTCTCCATGCGCGCCACCGAGACCGACAGCAGCGTGATCCAGACGACGAAGAACAGGATGTTGCCTCCGGTGCGCCGCAGCCACGGCACCAGGTCGAACCACACCGCCATCATCGAGGTGAAGGCGAAGCCCGGCAGGCTGACCAGCAACGCGGGCTTGGCCAACTCGATGAGGTCGACGCTGCGATCCTCGGCGCGCAGGTACTGCGCGATCAGGCCCACCGCCAGCGTCAACGCGGTGATCAGCGCGAACACGACCATGTGGCTGGCCCACTTCGCCAACAGGAAACCGCCGCGCGTCATCGGCGTCGCCACCAGCAACTGCCACACGCGCGTCTCGATGTCGCGCACCAGCGTGCCGCGCACCAGGTAGAAGCCACCCAGGTTGAGGGCGAGGCTGAAGGCCATCGCCAATACCATGCCGACCCACGCGCTCGAATAATCGGCGCGCGCGCCGCCGGTGACGGTGAAGATGCGGTGCGAGGCCTCGGGCGACGGAAAGCACCACCAGGCCAGCAGCATCATGCCGCCGAGCACCACCCAGAAGCGCACGCCGCGACTGCGCTCGCGCAGGTCGGCCGAGAGAATGGCGCCGAAGCGCTGCAGGGCCTGCATGTCAGTGCGCCTGTGCGCCGGGGCCGAGCAGGTAGGAGTAGGCGTCCTCCAGGCTCGGCGTCACCGGTTGCGCACGCGGATCGGGCAGCGTGTCGCCAACCACGCGCACGCGGATGCCGTCGGGCTTGCGCAGCGAGGCGCAGACGTGGTGTTTGGCGCGCATGGCGGGCAACTCGTCCTCGGCGATGGTCCACTCCCACGCGTGGCCGTCGGCCAGCGACAGCAACTGCCCCGGCGTGCCGTGGAAGCGCAACACGCCGCCGGCCATTACCGCCAGCGAAGTCGCGCTTGCTTCGACGTCGGAGACGATGTGGGTGGACAGGATCACCAGGCGCTCGCCGGCCAGGTCGGTCAGCAGGTGCCTGAAGCGCATGCGCTCCTCCGGATCGAGCCCCACGGTCGGCTCGTCGACGATCAGCAGGGCCGGATCGTTGAGCAGGGCTTGGGCGATGCCCACGCGCTGGCGCATGCCGCCGGAGAACTCGCCGAGGCGGCGGTCGGCGGCCTCGGCCAACCCGACCTGGGCAAGGCAGGCGTCCACGCGCTCGGCCGCCGGATTGCCGGACAATCCCTTCACCGCGGCGAGGAAACCGAGGAACTCGCGGGCCGTCAGCGCCGGATAGACGCCAAAGTCCTGCGGCAGGTAACCCAGGGTCGAGCGCACCGCGTCCGGGTCGGCCGCCACGTCGGCGCCCTTCCAGCGCACCCGGCCGGCGCTGGGCTTGGCCAGGGTCGCCAGGATCCGCATCAGGGTGGACTTGCCGGCGCCATTGGGGCCCAGCAGGCCGAGGATGCCGGGGCCGGAGGCCAGGTTCAGGCCGGTCACTGCGGCGTGGCCGCCCGGGTAGCGGAAGTCCACGGCGTCGAGTTCGAGCAGGGCGTTGGTCACGGGCGGGTCCGGCGTGCCGCCCGGGCGGGCTGGCTTGTGCTGGTATTGTAGTTACCTACAACACCTAGCCACATGGGCCGGAAGACAGGGGCCTAATCGCGTTCCGCCACTTTGGCCACCGGGACGCCCCAGCCGCGCCGGACGGCCGCCCAGCGCAGGCCAAAGCACAGCGCCGCCCCGAACACCGCCACCGGTTCCCAAGGCAGGCCCAGCGCGTGCCCTGCCACGACCACGGCCGCGCCGGCCATCGCCGCGACCGCGTACAACCTGCGCGCCTGGAGCACGTGCGGCACCTGCGCTACCAGCACGTCGCGGACGATACCGCCGCCGATGCCGGTCACCACCCCGAGCATCACCGAGCCCACCGGCCCGAGGCCGGCGGCGAGCGCCTTGCCCGCACCCAGCACCGCGAACAGTCCCAAACCGACGGCATCGAAGAACTGCACCGGGTTGCGCATGCGTTCGACGACGTCGTGGCGGAAGAAGGTGATGAGGCCGGCGGCCGCCGATACCGTGGCGTAACGCCAGTCCGCCAGCGCGACCGGCGGCACCGCGCCCAGCAACACGTCGCGCATCATCCCGCCGGCGGTCGCGGCCGCGAACGACAGCACCAGCACGCCAAACAGGTCCAGCCGCCTGCGCACCGCCACCAGCGCGCCGCTGATGGCGAAGGCGAAGGTGCCGACGACGTCGAGCACGGTGACGAAGGAGAACTCCACCACGCGAATCTACACCCACGCCGATTGCGGCGGCTGTCCTACAATCGTCCAGACTCGACCGGGGAGGCGACGCGATGACGATGGCGGCTTTGATGCTGGCGATCGGGGTGTTCCAGCCCGCGCCTTGCGACCTGAAGGATGCGCCGGCGGGCTTCGAGCAAACGCACCGCGTGGAATGCGGATGGGTGGCGGTGCCGCGGGACCCCGGCCAGCCCGACGGGAAGACCCTGCGACTGTGGACTGCGCGCATCCAGGCCACCGGCACGGCTCGGCCCGACCCCATCCTCTACGTCAACGGCGGGCCGGGCATCGCCACGGTGGACAGCGTGCTGCCGGCCTTGCCGGACAGCAAGACGCTGCCGATGCTGCGCGCCGGCCGCGACGTCATCCTCTTCGACCAGCGCGGCTCGGGGCGCTCCGAGGAACGCATGTGCCCCGAACTCGGCAAGCAGATGGCGGCGGTCGCCGACCTCGGCCTGGACCCGGCCGCAGAGGAGGACCGCAATCGCGAACTGTTCGTGCAGTGTCGCGCCGCGCTCGACGCGCAAGGCGTCGACCTCGGCGCCTACACCACGCGTGCCACCGTCGCCGACATGGAAGTGTTGCGCAAGGCCTTCGGCGCGCCGCAGTGGAACCTCGCCGCGGTGTCCTACGGCACCCTGGTGGCACTCGATGCCATGCGCGTGCATCCGGCCTCGGTGCGTTCGGCCATCCTCAACTCGCCCTACCCGCCCAACAGCGCGGCCTGGGCCGAGCAGGCCACCAGCACCTCCGAAGCCTACCGCGCGATCGGCCGCGCCTGCAGCGCGCAGCCGGCCTGCGCACGGAAGTTCGGCGACGTCTCGGCCAAGCTCGAGGAGACCCTCGCGCGGCTCGATCGCGCGCCCGTGATGGATGGCGAACGCAAGATCACCGGCCGGCTCTTCGCCAGCGCGCTGTGGCCGGTGGCCGTGCAGTCGGCACTGCTGAAATACGTGCCGCTGGCGATCGACCGGGCGCACGCCGGCGATGCCGAGGCCATCAAGGGCCTGGTGCGCGAATTCGCCAGCGGCAATGCCTTCGGCGAAAACTCGCGCGCGCAAGGCCTGGCCATCGCCTGCCACGAGGGCGGCCGCACGCGCGATGCCTACGCCCGCGCGCGGGCGCTGTACCCCGCGCTGGTGTCGGCAGC
>CAMPGW010000048.1 GCA_946885735.1 uncultured Gammaproteobacteria bacterium | reverse complement strand
AGCCTCGCAGCCGAGCTCGAGTCATTGCGCGGCGCCGACGAGCAAGCCGCGGCGCTGGCGCTGCACGCCGAGCGCCTGGCGGCGGAATGGCGCCAGGCGGCCAGCGTCCTTGGCGAACATCGGGCACGCGCCGCGGCGCGGCTGGGCGCTTCCGTCAGCGGCCTGATGGGGGAGCTCGGCATGGGCGGCGGCGTATTCGCCGTCGAACTCGCGCCGGTGGAAGGCGGCCGCCCGCATCCCGCCGGCGCGGAGCGTTGCGAGTTCCTCGTCTCGGCCAACCCCGGCCAGCCGCCGCGGCCCCTGCGCAAGGTCGCCTCCGGCGGCGAGCTGGCCCGGATCAGCCTGGCCATCGAGGTCGCGGCCCTGGGCCTGGACGCCGTTCCGACCATGGTCTTCGACGAGGTGGACAGCGGCATCGGCGGCGCCGTGGCCGAGGTGGTCGGCCAGAAGCTGCGCGCGCTCGGACGTGCAAGGCAGGTGCTCTGCGTGACCCATCTGCCGCAGGTCGCGGCCCAGGGGCACCATCAGTTTCGCGTCGCCAAGTCGGTGCAGGGCGACGGCACCCACAGCCAGGTGGCCCTGCTCTCGCCCGCCGAGCGGCTCGAGGAACTGGCGCGCATGCTCGGCGGCGTGGATGTCAGCCGGGAGAGCCGGGCCAACGCCCGCCGCATGCTTTCCACCGCGCAGGCGGGCTGAGCCCGCGGGCATTTCAGCCGCCGCGTTTCTTCTTCGGGCGCACGTACAGCACCAGGCTGTGTTCCTCGATCACGTAGCCGTGGCGGTCGGCGATCTGCTTCTGCAGCAGCTCGATCTCGGGGCTGGTGAACTCGATCACCTTGCCGGTTTCCATGTCCACCATGTGATCGTGGTGCTGGCCGTGGTCGAGTTCGTAGACCGCCTGGCCGCCCTCGAAGTTGTGCTTGAGCACCAGGCCCGCCGCCTCGAACTGGGTGAGCACCCGGTATACGGTGGCCAGGCCGATGTCCTCGCCTTTCTCGAGCAGGCGCCGGTAGATGTCCTCCGCGCTGAGGTGGCGCACGCCGGAGTGCTCCAGCAGCTCCAGGATGCGGGTCCGCGGCTGGGTGACCTTCAGGCCCGCCTTGCGCAGATCATCGGACTCCATGCGGTCTCACCCCGGATCCCTGAACCAAACGGCCGACGAGAGGTCGGTGCTTGGTATAGTATCCCCCGACTTCCACCCCGTGACCACGCTCCCGATGCGCAAGGCACCCGTGCTGATCCTGGCCTCCGCCCTCCTGTTGGCCGGCTGCAACCTCGTCTACAAGCAGCCCGTGTTCCAGGGCAACTTGCTGGAGACGCAAAACGTCGAGCAGCTCAAGCCCGGCATGACCCGCGCACAGGTGCGATCGCTGCTGGGCACGCCGCCGGTGACCGATCCCTTCCACGCCAACCGCTGGGACTACGCCGCCAGCGAACGTCGCGATCATGGGGATACCCAGATCAAGACCCTCACGCTGTGGTTCGACGGCGACGTGCTGGAGCGGATGGAAGGCGAATACTTCCCCGAGCAGGATGCCGCGCTGCTGACGGAACTGCGCAAGTTCGGTTTCTACAACGTTCGTCGCGACAAGGACAAGGACAAGCGCTAGGCGCCGCGGCGCTTCGCCGCCGCCGCCCGTCCCTCCCGGGCCTGCCTCGGGCTCGCTTCGAGCGGCCTGAGCAATTCGATCCGATCGCCATCCCGTAGCCGCGTCGCCGGCGCGACCGTGCGGCCGAACACGGCGAGCCCCAACCGCGTTCCATCGAGGCCGGCTGCCTGCATGGCCTGATCCGCGCGCGCCAGGGCATCGCCCACGCAGGACCCCGCCGGCAGGACCAGCTGCAGCGACCAGCAACGTTCCGGCCAGGCATGCACCAGCTCGACCTGCAGGGCCGCGGGCTCAGTCGTCGGCACGGTCGGCCTCGCGGCAGAAGTCGTCCACCATGCGGTCGGCCAAGCCCTGGAAACCCAGGCTCAGCGCGCCGCCGATCAGCCGGCTGGCCACCTCAAATTCGAGGTGCAGGCTCACCTTGCAGGCGTCCTCCGCCAGGGTGTGGAAGAACCATTCCCCGCGCAGTTCGCGGAAGGGACCGTCCTCCAGCAACAGGACGATGCGCGTGGGCGGCTCCAGCGTGTTGCGCGTGGTGAAGGACAAGGCCATGCCGGCGGCGCGCAGGTCCAGGCGCGCGAGCATGTGGTTCTCGCCCTGCTCGATGACCCGGGAACCGGTGCACCAGTCGAAGCGTTCCGGATAGCGGGCGACGTCGTTGACCAGCCCGTACATGCGGGCGGCGGAATGTCGGACCAGCGCGTGGCGACGGATGTCGGGCATCGGTTCCTGCCTTCGTCCCCCGCTGCGCCTGCACATCGGCGACAATGGCGGCGAAGACCATGTCCAAGAAAGAAGCCAAGAATAGCAAAGGCGCCGGCGGCTCCCAGGGCAAGACCATCGCCCTGAACAAGTCCGCGCGCCACGACTTCCACCTCGAGGACCGCTTCGAGGCGGGCCTGTCGCTGCAGGGCTGGGAGCTGAAGGCCATCCGCGCCGGTCGCCTCGGCATCGGCGACGCCTACGCACTGGTCAAGAACGGCGAGATCTTCCTGTTCGGCGCGCAGATCACCCCGCTGATCTCCGCCTCCTCGCACGTGATCGCCGACGAGCGCCGCACCCGCAAGCTGCTGCTGCACCGCCACGAAATCGACAAGCTCATCGGCCGCGTCGAGCGCGAAGGCTACACGCTGATTCCCACGGCGATGTACTGGAGCGGCAACAAGGTCAAGCTGGAACTGGCGCTGGCCAAGGGCAAGAAGGCACACGACAAGCGCGCGACCGAAAAGGAACGCGACTGGCAACGCGAGAAGCAGCGGACCATGCGGTCGCATAACAAGAACGCTTAGCGGGTTTGGCGGCATGTCTCGAGTGGCTGGCCGGCGGGCGGTGGGCCCCGCCGGGAGACGCGCAAGTACATCCATGTAGCTTGTCGGCGCCATCCATGGCGCCGAAACTCCCGGCGGGGCCCACCGCCCACCGACCAGCCTCCGCACGCCGCCAGAGCTAATCGTCTTCAGCCATGCGACCGCCTGCGCCTGGAGATGTTTTTCCACTGCCCCTCACATCATCCGGCGGCCTGCGACGGAGCGGCGGTTGGCGAAGGTCGCGACTTGAGTCCTGCCGGTGGGCGGGGTTGGCCCAGCGGGACCTTCAGCGCCAGGGACGGCGCTGAAGAGCTACATGGATGTACTCGCGCGTGTCCCGCTGGGCCAACCCCGCCCGCCGGCAGGACTCACCCGCTTGAACAAGCACAACCCCACCCCCATACTGAAGCAGTCGGATGATGTAACCGACCCTCTTGCCGGGGGTGTCCTGGCTTCGACGGGGGTTGCGAAGTTTTCTGGCGCATGCCGAGGGGGTGACTTTCCTCGTTAATCCAGTCGCAAACTTTAGTTGCCAACGACGACAACTACGCTCTCGCCGCTTAAGGCGTAAGCCCCGAACCCACTTGTGCCCGTGCTCGTGGATGTAGGGTCATTATCACGGAACAGCTCCCGGCGGCGACCCGCCAACCAGGAGTGAACTTAGCGGGTGTGATTGCCGGTGCGCCTCGCACGTTGTGTTGCCGGCCGTCGAGAACGAACAACGAGCTAAGCATGTAGTGCCGGAGGCAGAGTGCTCTCGGACGGGGGTTCAACTCCCCCCACCTCCACCAGTTCGTGCGACACACAGGCCGCGATCGGAAACGATCGCGGCCTTTTTCTCGCCCAGCGCGTTTGCAATGGCTCAGCTACATGTACGTTTCGCGAAGTCGCCGTTGGCTTTGTGTGAAAGCGCACGGAGCACGAGACGGCCGTTTCACGATCCTGAGCACCAACGCAGCGGCAAGTTGCTCCCGGTCTCCAAGGTCCGCGGACGCAATCGTTGGCAAGGACGCCAACGCCGCGCCACCCGCCGGTGGCGCGGTTGCCCAGGGGCCCCGCCCGCTGCGCAATCCGTCCGCCAGCAAGCAGGGAATGCCACCGCGATGCGCACCGAGAAAGCCGAAACCGAAGTCATCAACCGCAACCTGCGCTCGCTCGAGGCGTTCCGCCGGGCCCGCCATCCGGACTTCCTGTGGTGCATCCATTGCGAGCGCGCGTACCAGCATGGCGACTTCCGCCGTTCAGGCGGGCGCCAGCTGTGCCCGTACGTGAGTTGTGCAGGTGCCGAGGTCTTCGCCTGGGATTGGGAGAAGGTGCGCTCCGCCAATCCCGACTATCCGGCCGAGCCCAGCCCGGGCGTCGTCTATCCCCTGTTCGGCCAGGGCACCTACTCGCGCGCTGCGCGGGCCTGACACCGGCACCATCCCCGACCCTCGACGCGTCGCGCGCTGCGTCCAGGCGCGCGCCGGACTGCGCCGCGCCGGCACTTCATCACTCCACTGCGGTCATTCCCATCGCGTAGGAACCGGGCTCGCGTAGGAACCGGGCGGCGTGCGCCGCCCGGTTTGCGGCCTCAGTTGCGGCTGTTGGAGCCGCCCGACCGATCGGATGCGTCATCCTCGCGACCGAGTGAGTCTGCCGCATCGCCCAATCGCTGGCTGCCCGAGTCGCCGCGCGCGTCGCTTTCCGTGCCGCGGCTCCGGGTCTGCTGGCCAACGCTTCGCTCGTTGCTCGCGCCACCGGCCCCGCGGTTGTTGCGGGCCGCAGCGCGGGCTTCGGCACTGGCCTCTCCGCCCTTGCGGCCGATCTGGGCCATGTGCTCCCGGTCCTCGCTCACCGCCTCGCCGCCCATGCGGGCGATCTCGCGCTGCTCCTCAGGACTCATGCTGGCGAATCCGCGATTCTCGGTTCCGCTCCGCTTGCCCTGGCCCTGGCCCTGGTTCTGGGTTGCCATCGTTGGTTCCTCCTGGAAAATTGCTCCGAATGATTCGCGGTCGAAGCCGCATGGGCAAAGTAGCGCGCCGCCACGCAAGAAAACAGTAAATGCGGCCTGCGCGGCAACCAGCGTTTCATCCGCATTGCGGATCATGAACCCGCTGCACTGAAACTCTTTCGTGAGTGCATGCAGTCCTTTCCGCGGCATCGCGGGCGCGAGACGAGGCGCGAACGCCCGGAGGCGACGACCGCGCCCTCTGTCTTGCGCGCGTCGCGATGCAAGGATGTGGCATGCACCTCGTGACTCGCGCGGCATTGCAGGCTGCACGACGACGAGCGGAGACCGCCACACCCCTGCTGCTTGGCACGATCCCTGCATCGTGCAGGACGCCCCAACCCACGAGGACGATGCAATGAATGCGATCCAGTTGCTCAGGGAAGACCACAAGACCGTGCGCGGCTTGCTCGCCGACCTCGAGTCGACCACCCGCCGGGGCGCCAAGAAGCGCGCGAGCCTGCTCGCGCGGCTGGCGCAGGAGATCGACGTCCACACCCGGATCGAGGAGGACATCTTCTATCCCGCATTCAAGGAGGCCGGCGACAAGAGCGACGACGCCAAGCTTTACTACGAGGCCAGGGAGGAGCATCGCGCCGCCGGCGAGATGGTGCTGCCGGACCTGCTCAAGACGGCGCCGGACAGCGAGGAGTTCGGCGGGCGGGCGAAGGTGCTCAAGGAGCTGATCGAACACCACGCCCAGGAAGAGGAGAAGGAAATGTTCCCGCGGGCGCGGCAGCTGTTCACCGCCGCGGAACTGCGCGAGCTTGGCGAACGCATGCAGGAGCGCAAGCAGGCCCTCATGGCGAGCGCCGGCGCGGGCAAGGCGCTCAAGCGCGCCGGCCAGGGCCTGGTGGGTGCGGTCGCTTCGATGGTGTCCTCCGACGACGACGATGACGTCGCCGATCGCGGCCTGGGTGGACGTTCACGCGGCAGCGCAGCCCGGAATGGCTCGGGCCGCGCCTCGGCCAGCCAGCGCAGCGGCGGCGCCCGTGCGCGCGGTTGACCGGCCTACCCTGACCACAACGGAGACGGCATGTCATGTCCGACCGAACTGCTGAACAAGGCGCGCGCGGGCGAGCATCCCGACCGCGGGGATTCGCCGCGATGGACCCGCAGCTGCAACGCGCCATCGCCTCCCGCGGCGGCCGTGCCGCCCATGAACAGGGCACCGCTCACGAGTTCACGTCCGCGGAAGCGCGCGAAGCCGGGCGCAAAGGTGGGCAGGCCAGCGCGCGACGCCGCGGACAATCGGGCGAGCCGGAGCAATCCCTGCACTGAGCGCATGGGCCCGAGGTACGCGTGAGGTTATGGCGCGTCTCATCGGCGACCACGCTGCAGGACGCCTGCCGCAGCGCCAAGGCTGGCCGCTGGAGCTGGTCCTCGCGCCCGGTGCTCTACACCTCGAGCACGCCGGAACTGGCCGTGCTCGAGGCACTTGCGCACCGGGCTGAGAATCCGGACACCCACTATCTCTGCGTGGTGGAGCTGCCAGGCATCGAATCCGCCTCGCGGCTGCGCGGCCTGCCCGATGACTGGAAACGGCAACAGACGCTGACTCGCAGCATCGGCAACGCCTGGTTCGACCGCCGCCGCTCCCCCGCCCTGCTGGTACCCTCGGCCTTATGCGAGGACGGCAGCAACGTGCTGGTCAATCCACTTCACCCGCTGGCCCGCGGCCTGAAGATGCGAGTGCTGCGGCGCTTCAGTTTCGATCGACGGCTGCTGCGCGAGGCATGATCGCGGGCTGCCTGGCCAGCCTGCCACTCGTCGCAGGCGCCGCCGCGCCGCCGCAGACCGCGACAACCAAACCGCCAGCGGCCACCCTCGATTCAGTGCAAGTGGTGGCATCACGCGAGCCACGGCCGCTCTTCACCACGCCCGCCGCGGTGGCCGTGCGCGAGGTCGGGCCCGCGATCGAAACCCGACCTGGCGTCAACCTTTCCGATGCCTTGCATGGCATCCCGGGTGTGTTGGCGCGGGAACGGCAGAATCATGCCCAGGACCTGCAGATCTCGATTCGTGGGTTCGGCACGCGTGCGACGTTCGGCATCCGCGGCGTGCGCCTGTTGCTGGACGGCATGCCCATCACCATGCCCGACGGCCAGGGACAGGTGTCCAACCTGCCCCTGCAGGCGCTGGACCGCGTCGAGGTGCTGCGCGGACCGGCCTCGAGCCTCTACGGCAACGCCGCCGGTGGCGTGATACAGGCGTATACCGCGACCGGTCGCGACGATCCGGGCGTGCGAACGTCCTTGCGCGCCGGTGCAGACGGCCTGGTCCGCGTCGGCGCCAACCTTCGCACCGCCGGCGAGCGCTTCGATGCGCACGTGGACCTGGGCCGCTTCGAGACCGACGGTTTTCGCGAGCACAGCCGGGCCGCGCGCTCCACGCTGCACGCACGCCTGGGATGGGATGGGCCGATCCGCGCGAGCCTCGTGCTGAACGCACTCCGCCAGCCCTTCACCCAGGATCCACTCGGCCTGGACGCAGCGCAATTGCGCAGCGACCCGCGGCAGGCCGCCGCCCCTGCATTCGCCTTCGACACCCGCAAGTCGGTGGACCATCGTCAGGCCGGCCTGGTGCTCGAGTCCGCGGATGCGGATGGATGGCGGATGCTGGCGTACGCGGGCAGGCGCGAGGTCGTGCAGTTCCTCGCGGTGCCGGTGGCCGCGCAGGCCAGCCCCACCAGCGGCGGCGGCGTCGTGGATCTCGCGTCGCGCTTCGGTGGCCTCGACCTTCGCCACGGCTGGCGGTTCGACCTGCTCGGCCGACCCGTGGATGCCGTCGCGGGGCTGGCGTTCGACCAGCAACGACAGCACCGGCTCGGCTTCGAGAACTTCGCGGGCGGGCTGCTCGGGGTCGTCGGCGAGCGGCGGCGCGACCAGCATGACACCGTGTCCAACCGCGACGCCTACGCGCAGCTCGACTGGCGCATGTCGTCGCGCGCGTCCCTGCAACTGGGCTGGCGCCGCAGCGAAGTGCGTTTTCGTTCGCGCGACCACTACCTCGCGGCCGGCAATCCCGATGACAGCGGCGAACGCCGGTTCCTCGCCTCCAGTCCGGTCGCCGGCCTGGGCTGGCGCGCGGGCCCGGATCTGTTCCTCTTCGCATCCTGGGGCCGTGGCTTCGAGACGCCGACCTTCGACGAGCTCGGCTATCGCCCGGATGGAAGCGCGGGACTCAACTTCGCACTCGATGCCGTGCGCAACCGCAGCATCGAGGCCGGTGGTCGCGGGCGCCGTGGCGGGCTCGCCTGGCAGGCCAGCGTATTCCGCAACGACAGCGACGCGGAACTGGCCGTTGTCGCCAACAGCGGCGGCCGCTCGAGCTACGCGAACGCCGGCCCCGCGCGGCGCCAGGGCATCGAGCTGGCAATCCAGTGGCAGGCGTCGCCCCGCTGGCGCCACGAATTCTCGTGGACGCGCCTGGACGCCCGCTACCAGTCGGGCTTCCTGACCTGCACGGGCACGCCCTGCCTGGCGCCGGTCACGCCGGTACCTGCCGGCACCCGCCTGCCCGGCACGCCGCGAGACCTTGCATCGTGGACGACGCGCTGGCGACGCGGCGCCTGGGAAGCCAGCGCAGAGGCCGAATGGGTGGGACCGGTGCTCGCCAACGCGACAGGCAGCGCGGGTGCCGCCGGCTACGCCGTCCTCGACCTGGCGTTGTCACGCCGGCTCGGGCCGGGCCGCCGCGCGTTCGTGCGGCTGGGCAACGCATTGGACCGTCGCTACGTCGGCTCGGTGATCGTCAACGAGGGCAACGGCCGCTACTACGAGCCCGCGCCGGGCCGCAGCCTGGGCCTGGGCCTCGACTGGCGCTGGTGATCACGCGCCCGCGTCGGCGCGCGACAGCATCGCACTGACCGCATCGACGAGTTCGCCCTGGTCCACCGGCTTCGCCAGGTGGCGCTGGAACCCGGCTGCCAACGCGCGCTGCCTGTCCTCGCTGCGGGCGAAGGCGGTGAGCGCGATCGCCGGCACGGAGCCCCCGGATTCCGCGGGCAATGCGCGGACGGCACGGATCAACTCGTAGCCGTTCTCGCCGGGCATGGCGATGTCGCTGAGCAGCACCTCCGGCCGGAAGCTCGCCATCGCCTGCAGCGCCTGTTCGGCGGACTCCACCGAGCGCACCTCGGCGCCCGCCGCGCGCAACAGGTGTTCGATCAACTGCCGCGCATCGGCCTCGTCGTCCACCACCAACAGCCGGCGTCCGACCAGGCTGCCGCCTCCCGCATCGCCGGCGCGCGCCACCGCGACCGGCGCCGGTGTGAACGTCGAGGGCCGGGCGCCGCCGCCGGCAGCCACCACCGGCAGGCGCACGCGGAACGTCGCGCCGCGGTCCACGCCCTTGCTGTGCACCGACACCTCGCCGCCGTGCAGTTCGACCAGCTGCTTGACGATCGCCAGCCCCAGGCCAAGGCCGGCGTGCTGGCGGGTATTGGAGCTGTCGGCCTGGCGAAAGCGCTCGAACACGTGCGGCAGGAATTCCGGCGCGATTCCCTGCCCGGTGTCGGCCACCTCGATCTCGATCTCCTGGCCGGCACGGCGCATCCGCACCTTCACCCGCCCACCGCTGCCGGTGAACTTGATCGCGTTCGAGAGCAGGTTCCACAGCACCTGCTGCAGCCGATGCGGGTCGCCGCGGGTCAGGCCCGAACCCGGCTCGAGTTCGGACTCCAGGGCGATGCCACGCGCCTCGGCGGCCGCGGCCACGGTATCCATGCCCGCGCGGATCACTGCCGCCATGTCCAGCGCCTGTACCTCCAACCGCACCTTGCCCGAGATGATGCGGCTCATGTCCAGCAGGTCGTCCACGATGCGGTTCTGGGCACGCGCGTTGCGCTCGATCACCTCCGCCGCCTGCAGTACCTGCGGGTTGTCGCGGGCCGTGCGCTGCAGGATCTGCGCCCAACCCAGGATCGGCGTCATCGGCGTGCGCAGTTCATGCGAGAGCGTGGCCAGGAACTCGTCCTTGAGCTGGCTGGCGTGCTGGGCCTGCGCGCGCGAGGCCTGGATCTCGAGGTCCTGCTTCTGGATCTGCGCCAGCATCTGGTTGAAGACGTCGGTGAAGTCGCCGAGTTCGTCGTCGCTGACCTTGCGCGCGCGCAGCGTGTAGTCCTTGGTGTCGGACACCTGGCGCGCCGTGCGGCTGAGCTGCGCGATGGGCCGCACCAGCACCTTGTTGATGCGCTGCGACGACAGGTACACCAGCAGCACCGCCAGCAGCGAGACGCCGGCCGAAAGCGCGATGTTGCGCAGCAGGTGCTGGTGCAGCGGGTTCAGGTCGGCGACCACTTCCACGCGGCCGAGCGCCTGGCCGCGGTCCTCGACCGGGGCCACGTGGCGGATCCAGCGTGGAAACAGACCGCCCTCGGGCAAGGCCGCGCCGCTGGCGGGCGCTACGTCCTGCGCGCGACGATAGCTGGCGAACTCGCGACCGTGCACGTCGTGCACCGTGGCCAGGGCCACCGACGGTCGTGCGCCGAACGCCTCCAGTGCCTCGGCCGCGCTGCGCCGGTCGGCGAAGGCTAGCGGCGCACCGACGTTCATCGCCACGATCAGCGTCTGCGCGCGGAGGTTGGCGACCGCTTCGCGGCGCTGGTTGGCGTAGTCGAGGGCGGTCAGCGCGGACGACACCGCCAGGATCGCCACGCCACTGGTCAGGGTCACCAGCAAGGTGACCTTGGAACCAAAGCTGCGCATGCGCTGGAACCAGTGGATCATCATCGCTCGGTCCTCGCCAGTTTCAGGACCTTCGCGCTCACCGTCAGGTTGGCGTTGCGGATGGCCCCGGGATTGGCTTCGAACACGATGCTGCCACCGCTGCGCACCAGGCCCAGCATGCCGCCCCGGTCGGTGAAGCCGCGCGCGTTTCCTACCGTCAGCACGGGCTGGCCCCAGAGGTCCGCCAGCACCCGCGCATGGGGTCTGCCGGCGTCGGCATGGAAGAACACCAGGTGGCTGCGGCGAAGTTGCTCCGCCGCCTCGCGATCGCGCTCGGAATCCAGCGGCGCCTGTTGCGAGCCACGCTGCCACCGCAGGTGCCGCACATCGATCGCCCGCCCTTCCACGGACCCGGCGGCCGCCGCAACCGCGCGAACCCGCTCGGCGACGGATGCGGGCCCGACCACGGTGACGACGTAAGGTGCGCCGGGACCCTCGAAGCTGCGCGCAGGCCACTGCGTGTATCGCAGGAAATTGACCAGGTAGGCGGCTTCCACGTCCGTCGCCGACGGCGTGCGCGTGCCCTGCGCCAGCGCAACCGATGTGAACGCGACGGCGACGAGCGCGAGCAACGCCCACGCGCGCGCACGCCCACGCAAGCTGCGGTCAGGGACCAAGGCCCACCGTCACGCGTGCGTACACGCTGCGTGGGACCAGGGAGCCGCTGGCCTCGACATGGCCGTCCTCCAGGAGGTTCTGTCCCCAGACCTCGAGCCGCGTCGAATCGCCGACCCGCCAGGCCAGGCCGACGTCGAGCCGGTCGTAGGCGGGGATCGCGTTCTGCGGGATCTCGTCCACGTGGTACCAGGCGAGGTTGAGCTCGGCCGGCCCGAGGTCCAGGTAGGAGCGTAGCTGCGCCAGCTGGCGCGGGCTGGAGCGCTCCTCGAAATCGAAGACCGGGCCGTCCACGTCCACGCGCAGCGAACTCCACGAGCCCTCCATCCGCCAGGCGTCGGTGAGCTGGGCCGATGCGTTGATGTCCACGCCCCAGGTGCGGCCCTGTCCGGCATCGGTGAAGGCCCCGAAGATCGCCGGCGCCGGCTCGATCAGGCGGCGATAGTCGTTGTGGAACAGCGCGACCTCCAACAGCCAGCGCGAGGCCGGCTGCCAGCGGTACCCGAGCTCCCAGGCCACCAGCTGCTCGGGGCGCAGGTCGGGGTCGCCCGTCACCGCCAGGGGGATGTTCACCGGCGTTGGCGCGCCGACATCGACGTAACCCAACACCAGCCGCCCGTCTTCCTCGAAGCGCGAGGGCATGCGCACGGGACGCGAAACCGACGCCCACAATGTCTGGTCTTCGCGCGGCGTCCACCACAGCCGCAGGTTCGGCTGCACCTGGAAGCCGACGAACTCGTGCCAGGTGAACTTGCTACCCACCATGGCGAAAAGGCGGTCGTCGGCCAGGGTGATCGTGTCCTGGACGAAGGCATTGGCCTGGCTCCAGGAGCGCGAGGCCGGGTCGAAATCCACCGCGCTGCTGCCCTCGGTCCGGTCGCCCGTCCACAGGTACTGGCCACCCCACATCCACTCGTGGCGTCCACGGGTGCGCCAGTTGCGCCAGTCCAGGTCGGCGGTGCGTCGCGACACGGCGAAGCGCACGCCGTCACGACGGGCCTGGTCGACGTAGGCGCGCAGGCGCCAGCCCGTCGGCTCGCCGAAACCACGATTGACGCGCAGCATCAGGCTGGCGCCGTTGACTTCGGCGTCGATCGTGCTGCGCTCGAACTGGTTGTTGGCGCCGGGCACCGGCAGCAATGCCGACTCGGTGACCCGCGGATGGTCGTAGGCATCCGCGAAGATCGAGACCAGCGTGCGTTCATCACGCTGGTGGTCGTAGCGCAGGCCGAAGCGCGCACTGGTCCAGTCGTCCATCACGCCGGCGCCGGTGCCGGCGAGTTCGGACCCATCGTGGCTGCCGACCTTGGCGAACATCCGCAGCCACCGGTCGTCGCCCAGCGCGAGGCCGTGGCTGGCGGTGGCGTCGCTGTCGTGGCTGCCCGCGGCCAGTTGCAGGCGGGTGCCCAGCGACTCCTCGGCGGGCCGCGTCACGATGTTGATGACGCCGTTCATCGCGTTCGCGCCCCACAGCGTCGCGCCCGGGCCGCGGATGACCTCGATGCGGTCGATATCCTCGAAGGAGGTGTCGACGGTGTCCCACTGGGTCACCGACAGCAACGGGTCGTACACCAGGCGCCCGTCCACCATCACCAGGTACCGGGTGGCCGTGAGCGCCGAACCGCTCAGGCCGCGCGCACCCACCAGCCAGCTGGAGGCATTGATGCGCGCCACGTGCATGCCCGGCACCATCCGCAGGGCCTCGGCCAGGCTCCGGTGCCCGCTGCGCCGCAGGTCCTCGCGCGTGATGACGTAGACCGCGGCAGGCGTCTCGAGCCGCGACTGCGGCGCACCCGTCACACCGACGACACGCACGCGCATCAGCTCCTCGAGGCTCGAGCGCGCCAGGGTCTCGAGCGAGTCTGGATCGTCCGCCGCGAGGGCAGCGCCCGGCATCGCCGCCAGGCCCGCGCAGAGCGCCGGGATCAGCGTCAAACCTCGGAATGCAGTCCGCATTGGGGGTTCCCCGGTGGTTACACCCTGGATTCTACAACTGGGACGACAGCAGGGACGAGAACCGTTCGACCATCTTCTGGCGGAACGGACGCCGCTTCCATTCGTCGTAGCCGATCCGGCGCGAGCGCTTCAGGTCGGCCTCGAACACATCCTCCAGGCGTTCGGCCCAGCCGCGGTCGTAGATGTTGAGGTTGGCCTCGTCATTGAGCCGGAAGCTGCGATTGTCGAAATTGGTCGAGCCCACCGAGACCAGCTGCGAATCCACGATCAGCATCTTGCAATGGAACATCGTCGGCTGGAACTCGTGGATGAGCGCACCGGCCTGCAACAGCTCGCCCCAGTCGGCCCGCGAGGCCTGGCGGACGATCAGTTCGTCGATGTGCTTGCCGGGCACGATGATGCGCACGCGCACGCCGCGCGCCAGCGCTGCCAGCAGGGCCTTGCGGGTCAGGGGATCGGGCACGAAATACGAGGCCGAAAGGTCGATCCTGCGGGTCGCTGCGGTGATGGACAGCAGGTACATCAGCTGCATGCTGTCGCCGCCGCCGCTCGGCGAACTGGTGAACACCTGTGCCATCGCCTCGCCCTTGCGCTCGAGCGCGGGGAAGTAATCCTCGCCCTGCAGCACCTTGCCGGTGGTCTTGATCCAGTTGTCCATGAACGCCGCTTGCATCTGCGCGACCGCCGGCCCTTCGAGCCGATAATGGGAGTCGCGCCAGTGGTCGGGGTCCTGCGCATGGCCGTCCCACTGGTCGGCGATGCCCACGCCCCCGGTGAAGCCGACGCGGCCATCCACCACGAGCAGCTTGCGGTGGGTGCGGTTGTTCATCCGTCCGAGGTTGTACCAGTGCAGCGGGTGGTAGCGCTGCACCTCCACCCCGGCGGCCTTCATGGTGTCCACCAGGGCGTCGTCCATCTTCTGGCTGCCGACCCAGTCGATCAACACGTGCACCTTGACGCCTGCACGCGCGCGTTCCGAAAGGGCGTCGGCGAATTCCTTGCCGACCCTCCCCGACCAGTAGATGTAGGTCTCGAAGTTGATCGAGCGCTCGGCGGATCGCACGGCGGCGAGCATGGAGGGGAAGATCTCCTCGCCGTTCTCCAGGTTCTCGATGCGGTTGCCGTCGATGATCGGCGGGCCGAGCATGTTGCCCAGCTCGCGGCGGAACTGCGGGTCCTCCACGCCGTAGCGGTGCTCGAGCGAGCGCTGGATCTGCTTCTCGGCACTGATGAAGTTCATCGCCACCACGGTGCCGATGATCGCGAGCAATGCACCGATGATGCCGGCTACGAGCATGCGCCTCCTGCTCCAGGGCATCGGCCGTCCTCCTGCACGGGGGTTCCACCGCGGCACGGGGGCGTGCGCGGGCGAAGAAAAAGGCGGACGCCCACCGGGCGCCCGCCTTCGATCGGCGCGACGCGGCCGGTCACTTCTTCGGGTTGGCGTCGTCGTCCATTTCGGCGGCGGCGGCCTCGGCGGCAGCGTCCGCGGCTTCGGCGGCCTGCTGCGACTCTTCCTTCACTTCCGCGCTGGCCTCGTGCCCGACGGCCGCGGCCTCGTTGCCGATCTGGGTGGCGGCGGCGCCGGCCGCATCCGCGGTCGCGTCGGCTGCATTGACGAGCGCATCGCCCGCGTTGTCCGCGGCAGCCGCGGCCTGGTCGGTGGCAGCGTCGGCGGCCGGCGCGGTGGCGTCAGCCTGGGCGCGGGCGGCGTCGGCCTGCGCCTCGTCGCGCTGGGCGCTGTCGCAGGCCGCGAGCGTCGTGGCGAGTGCGAGCGCGCTGAGGATTCGGAGGGAGTTGTTCATGGCGGGCGTCCTTGTCATGGTGGGTGGTCGGCGAACCGGGAATGCGAACCGGCAGCCGCGCTCAAACATAGGTCCCCGCGCCTGAACGAGGCCTATCGGCGGGCGGCCCGGCCAGGCGCTGCGCTTCCCCGCGCAAGGTCTGGTAGCACTCGCAGGCCCGTTGTTCCAGGCCCGCGCGATCGAGCACGACGATACGGCCGCGGCCGCCACGCACCAGGCCGTCGGCGAGCAGCCGGCAGGCGGCCAGGGTCACCGCCTCGCGGCGAACGCCCAGCGCGCCCGCCAGGGCCTCGTGGGTGACCGGTATCTCGGCGCCGGCGAGCCGGTCCATGCACATCAGCAAGCGTCGGCTGAGTTGCTGTTCGACCGAGTGCAGTCGATAGCACACCCCATTCTGCGCGATCTGCGCCATCAGCCCCTGGGCGTGCCGCAACAGGAGCGACCGCAGCGCGGGCGATGCGTCGAAGCGTTCGCGCAGGCAGGCCGCGGGCAACCGCCAGGCCTGTCCCGCGCACTGGACGCAGGCATGCCGCGAGTTCGGCAGGTCGCCCAGCACGGCCACCAGGCCGACCATTCCCTCGCGTCCGACCATCGCCACTTCCGAACTTGGCCGGCCATCGAGCATCTGCCGCAGCGAGAGCACGCACGTGGACGGGAACCACGCGTACGCGGCGGGCGCCTCCGGGCCGTACAGGACATCGCGCGTACCCAGCATGACGGGCTCGAGCCAGCGCGCCAGCGCCTCGAATTCGTCGGCAGGCAAGGCATCCAGCAGGCGGTTCTGGCGCGGCCCAGGCACGCCCCATGCGGTGGACGGGCACTGCTGCGCGCCGCTGGCCGCGCTCACGGCGCTGCCTCCATATCGAAGGCGATGACGCCCTCGGTCAGGGGCTCGAACCGCAGCCGATGCAGGACCACGACCTCGCGCATCACCAGCGCTCGCGCCTCGCATTCCTCCAGGGGCGCCGACTCGCCGGCGAGCAGGCGCATCTCGGGGTCCGCGGCGAGGGTCGGTCCGCTGCCGATCAGCGTACATCGCGCAAGGCCCTCGTCCCGCCTGGCCGCCAGCACCAGCAGTCGTCCGCTGCCGGCGTGCTGGGCTGCCTTTCGCACCAGGAAGTCCAGCAGCGCCGCCATCCGCTGCGGATCGTGCAGGGCCGGCAGCGGCTCCGCGCAGGGCTCGACGGAAAGCCGCGCCTGCCGTTCCTGCAACCAGCGTTCGAGTGCAGCCTTGCCGGCGACACGATCGAGGGTGGCGCACAGCTCGCCAACCTGAGGGTCGAAAGCGAAAACACCCGCGTTGAGCCGCATCAGCTCGCCCAGGTCCTCGATGCTGCCGAGCAGTGAATCGATCTGGCGGTCGATCATGCGCAGCGCTTCTTCCTGGTCGGCCGCGCCGACCCAGCCGCCGCGCAGCATCTGAACCGCCATGCGCATCGGCGCCACCGGGCCGCGCAGGTCGTGTCCCAGCCGCAACCACCATTCCGCCGGCACGCCAGCCAGTGCGGGACGCCCCGTCGCGGCGCTGCTCACGGCGCCTCCGCGGCTTGCTCGGCGGCGACCTGCCGGCATACGCGCTCGATCGTGTCCAGGTCGGCGGGCTTGACCAGATGCTCGTCGAAGCCCGCCTCCTCGGAGCGCCGGCGGTCTTCCGCCTGGCCCCATCCGGTCAGTGCCACCAGGCGCGGCCTGCGGCCGCCGGGCCAGTCGACCTTGTGCAGGCGCTCGGCCAGCGCGAAACCGTTGAGCACCGGCATGCCGACGTCGAGGAACACCAGGTCCGGCTGGAACTGGCGCGCGGCGTCCACCACCACCAGCGGATCGTAGAGCGCCTGCACCTGGTGGCCCATCATCTTCAGCGACAGCGACAGCATGTCGGCCGAATCGTGGTTGTCGTCCACCACCAGGATCCGCAAGCCGCGCGGCAGCGGCTCGAAGCTGCGGGTGGGAGGCTCCAGCGCGGCCGGCTCGACCGCCATGTGCAGCGGAAGCCGCACGATGAACTCGCTGCCGCGTCCAAGTCCGCCACTCGCGGCCGACAGTCGCCCCCCGTGTAGTTCAACCAGGCGCCGCGCGAGCGTCAGGCCGATGCCGAGGCCGCCGCGGGCACGTTCCAGAGACGTATCCACCTGCGCGAACAGGTCGAAGATGAAGGCTTGCTGCGCCGGGTCCAGGCCGATGCCGCTGTCGCGGACGCTGACTTCGACGGCGTCGCCCTCCACGGATGCCGAAAGCGCGATACGCGCACCCTGCGCGGAGAACTTGGACGCATTGCTGAGCAGGTTGGCGAACACCTGGGCCAGCCGTTGCGGATCGCCAGACAGGAACAGCGGCGATTGCGGCATCGCCAGGTCCACGCCCTGCCCCGCCGCGTCGAGCAGCGGCTGTACCGTCTCCAGCGCCGCCTCCAGCACCGGCGCCAGCGTCAGCACCTCCGAACGCAACTCGAGGCGGTCGCGGGTGATCCGCGATACGTCGAGCAGGTCGTCCACCAGGCGCACGAGATGGCGCATCTGCCGCTCGAGCAGGGATTGCAGTTCGCGCTCGCCGGGGTCGGGATCCGGCCGCGCCAGTCGCCGGACGTTGAGCGCGCTCTGGATCGGCGCCAGTGGATTGCGCAGCTCGTGGGCAAGCGTGGCCAGGAACTCGTCCTTGCGCCGGTCCGCCTCGCGCAGCCGGTCCTCGACCCGCATGCGCTCGACGATCTCGGCCTGCAGCTCGCGGTTGGCGCGCTCGAGCTCGGCATTGGTCGCGCGCAGCGACTCGTTGAGCTTGTGCACCTCGCGGGCGCGGTCGGCGTGCAGGGCCTCGTTGGCCAGCGCCAGCTCCTTGTTGGCGTCGGCGAGCCGGGCGTTGAGTCCCTGCAGTTCGGTGCGCTTGCGGAACAGCTCGGCCAGCACCATGACCTTGCTGCGCAGGATCTCCGGGATGATCGGCACCATCACGTAATCGACCGCGCCGAGCTTGTAGCCGCGCAGGCGGTCCAGGTCGCTGACGTTCACCGCCGAGACGAAGATGATCGGCGTCTTCTCGAAGCGCGGGTGCTGGTGGATCAGGCTGGCGGTCTCGAAGCCGTCCATCTCCGGCATGTTGACGTCGAGCAGGATGACGGCGAAGTCCTCCGACATCACCCGCCGCAGCGCCTCCATACCGGAGCTGGCCTCCACCAGGATCTCGCCCAGCGGGTCCAGGATCGCGCGGTAGGCGAGCAGGCGCGACGGATTGTCGTCCACCAGCAGGATGCGGACCGGGTCGAGCGCGCTGGCGTTCGGGTCGGACATCAGCGGTGCAGCCACTGGCGCAGCAGGGACAGCAACTGGTCGGTGTGCACGGGCTTGGCGATGTAATCGGAGGCGCCGGCCTCGATGCACTTCTCGCGGTCGCCCTTCATCGCCTTGGCGGTGAGGGCGATGATCGGCAGCGAGCGCAGCTCGGGCCGCGTGCGGATCGCCCGCATCGTCTCGTAGCCGTCCATGCCCGGCATCATGATGTCCATCAGCACCATCGAGATGCCAGGCTCCTGCTCGACGCGCTCGATCGCCTCCTGGCCGTTGTTGGCGGTCAGCACGTCCATGCCGTGGCGCTCGAGGATGCTGGAGATGGCGAAGATGTTGCGCACGTCATCGTCCACCACCAGCACCTTCTTGCCGATCAGCGAGGCGTCGGACTGGTGCAGCGAGCGCAGCATCTCGCGCTTGGCCGGTGGCAGGTCGCCGACGACCCGGTGCAGGAACAGCGCGGTCTCGTCCAGCAGCCGCTCGGGCGACTGCACGCCCTTGATGATGATGCTCTTGGCCACCTTCAGCAGGCGGGTTTCCTCCTCCACCGTCAGGTCCTTGCCGGTGAACACCACGATCGGCAGGTCATGCAGGGCCGGGTCGGCCTGCACCGCGTCGAGCAGGTCGAAACCGTTCATGTCGGGCAGGCGCAGGTCCAGCACGACGCAATCGTAGCCGCCCTCGTGCATCTCGCGCAGCGCCTGCTCGCCGGTCGCGACCGTGGTGATCTCCACGTCCTCGTGGCGGATCAGCTCCTCGATGCTCATGCTGGCGGTGGCGTCGTCCTCGACCACCAGCAGCTTCTTCACCCGTGGCATGGCGAATTGCTTGATGCGCTCGAGCGCGGCCTCGATGCTCTCGGTGGTCGCGGGCTTGGCCAGGTAGGAGAAGGCGCCGCGCTCCATGCTGTGGTGGCGCTCCTCCTCGATGGTGACGATCTGCACCGGGATGTGGCGGGTTTCCGGCGATTGCTTCAGGCGCGCCAGCACCGTCCAGCCGAGCATGTCGGGCAGGAAGATGTCCAGGGTGATCGCCGTCGGGTGGTAGTCGTTCGCCAGCCGCAACCCGTCGGCACCGCGCTGGGCGACCAGGGCACGGAAGCCGGACTGTCGCGCGAGGTCGCGCAGGACGCCGGCGTAGTGGCGATCGTCCTCGATGATCAGCAGCGAGGTCTCGCCGGGGCGCAGGATCGCCCGGTCGTCCTCGACCTCCTCGGCCAGGTGCAGCAACGGGCCGGTGCCGGCACGCGCCGGTTCGATGGCGTGCGCAGCCGGCGCAGGTGCCGCGCGCTCCGGCACGCTGTAGGCCAGCGGCAGGTAGAGGATGAAGGTGCTGCCCTTGCCGGGAATCGACTCCAGGCGGATCTCGCCACCGAGCACGCCGGCGAGCTCGCGGCTGATCGCCAGGCCCAGGCCGGTGCCGCCGTACTTGCGCGCGGTGCCGGCGTCGGCCTGCTGGAAGGCTTCGAACACGATCTTCTGCTTCTCGGTGGAGATGCCGATGCCGGTGTCCTGCACCTCGATGGCGACCACCATCGGCGCCTTGCTCAGCACCGGATGGTCGGGGCTCCAGCCTTCGCGCGCCGGGTGCGCGTGCAGGCTGACGCCGCCCTTCTCGGTGAACTTGAAGGCATTCGACAGCAGGTTCTTGACGATCTGCAGCAGGCGCTTGGAGTCGGTGTTGATCGCCCGCCCCAGCGCGGGGTCGAACTCCACCGAGAACTCCAGGCGGCGGCGCTCGGCCTCGTGGCGGAAACTGCGCTCGATCGCGTCGCGCAGGTGGCTGAAGGGAATGTCCTCGTTCTCCACCGTCACCGTGCCGGACTCGATCTTCGACAAGTCGAGGATGTCGGAGATCAGGTTCAGCAGGTCGGTGCCGGCCGCGTGGATGGTCTTGGCGAACTCGACCTGGCGGTCGTTGAGGTTGTCCTCGGGATTGTCGGCCAGCTGCTGGCCGAGGATGAGGATCGAATTGAGCGGCGTGCGCAGCTCGTGGGACATGTTGGCCAGGAATTCGGACTTGTAGCGCGAAGTCAGCGCAAGTTCCGCGGCCTTCTCTTCCACCGCGCGGCGGGCGTGCTCGATTTCCTGGTTCTTGCGCTCCACCTCGGCGTTCTGCTCGGCGAGCAGCTTGGCCTTCAGGGCCAGCTCTTCGTTGGTCTGCTGCAGCTCGACCTGCTGCGACTGCAGTTCGCCGGCCAGCTGCTGCGACTGCGCCAGCAGCGACTCGGTGCGCATCGTCGCCGCGATGGTGTTGAGCACGATGCCGATCGAGCCGGTCAGCTGCTCGAGGAACACGCGCTGCGAGTCGGTGAAGTCCTCCAGCGAGGCCAACTCGATCACCGCCTTGACCTCGTCCTCGAACAGCACCGGCAGCACGATCACGCTGCGCGGCTTGGCGCTGACCAGGCCGGACTGGATCTGCACGCCCTCGGGCGGCACGTCGCGCAGCAGGATCAGTTCTCGCTGCGAGGCGCACTGCCCGATCAGGCCCTCGCCGAAGCCGAGGTCCCGGTATTCGGCCGGCAGGGGATCGGCGTAGCCGGCGAGCTTGCGCAGCCGCGGCGCCGCGGACTCGGCGTCCACCACGTACATCAGGCCTTGCTGGGCGTTCACCAGCGGCGCGAGTTCGGACAGCAGCATGCGGCCGAGGGTGATCAGGTCGCGCTGGCCCTGCATCATTCCCGAGAACTTCGCCAGGTTGGTCTTCAGCCAGTCCTGCTCGCGGTTGCGCTCGGTGGTGTTGCGCAGGTTGCCGATCATCGCGTTGATGTTGTCCTTCAGGTCCGCCACCTCGCCGCGCACGTCCACCTGGATCGAGCGCGTCAGGTCGCCCTGCGTCACCGCGGTCGCCACCTCGGCGATCGCGCGCACCTGCGTGGTCAGGTTGGCCGCCAGGCGGTTGACGTTCGCGGTCAGGTCCTTCCAGATGCCGGCGGTGCCGGGCACGTGCGCCTGGCCACCGAGCCGGCCTTCCACGCCGACCTCGCGCGCCACGGTCGTGACCTGGTCAGCAAAGATTGCCAGCGTCTCGGTCATGCCGTTGATGGTGTCGGCCAGCGCCGCGATTTCGCCCTTGGCCTCCACGGTCAGTTTTTGGTAGAGGTCGCCGGTCGCCACCGCCGTCACCACCTTGGCGATACCGCGCACCTGCGTCGTGAGGTTCGAGGCCATCGAGTTGACGTTGTCGGTGAGGTCCTTCCAGGTGCCGGCGACGCCAGGCACCACCGCCTGGCCGCCGAGCTTGCCCTCGGTGCCGACCTCGCGCGCCACGCGCGTCACC